>DASPOT010000276.1:0-39405 GCA_035625875.1 Mycobacterium sp.
TGCGAGGACTTGCGCCGCTGCGCCCACCGGGTCAGCGTCGTGCGTTCCTCCTCGGTCAACACCAGCTCCGTCTTCGGCCGCCCACGTGATGGCATGCGCGAATCATCCCACGCGCCACCGTGATTCGGCGAAGAACATCGCCGTGCACCACCCTCATTACAATTATGTAATGAATTTCTGGCGCACCACTACCCGGACAGCGATCGGGAATCACCTGAGAATACGCCCTGATGCTTGCACGCGTACCCGGTGTGAAAGCTGATCGCATGGTGATCCGCTACGTTGCACGCGCAATCGCTGTGCCCGAAGATCGCCTCAGCCGAATCGAAGCCGCTCAGCTGGTCAAGCAAGTCGCCGAGCTCAAGGGCTGGGACCTCATTCACCTCGACCACGCGATTTGGCGCTATGAATCTGGTCGGCCCTTCAACAGGGATGGCGAACCCGAGGACTTGCCCCCTCCAGAAGACCCATCGGACTAGCTTTCAGGCGGTCACCTGCTGAGGTCAGCGGCAAATGTCAGCTTTTTAGTCCGGTGTTTTTAGTCCGGTGAATGCCCGGCCTGCGGGGCCATTCGCGGCGAGCTGGCGCTGGCCGATCGGGTGTTCACCTGCGGCTGCGGACATTGCGATGACCGCGACTGCAACGCCGCAGTGAACCTGGGCTCGCTGGGGCCAGACCCACCACAATGCATCACCAGATCCCCGGACCTCCAAGCAATGGGGCCAGGCCACCAATGCCCGCCGACGGGACGGCGCCGACCAGCACCCTTCGTGTGCCGGCCAACCTGACCCGGTTGAAGCGGGAACTGACGTTCATACCGCCCCCGCGGCCTGAACCGACGACACCCGAGAAGGGCGGTGCCGAACCACTCACCAGAGTTGTTCGACACGCTTTAACGGAAGTTCATGCGCGCGTCGGCGATTCCACACTCACCAACCCAGGAAACAGCTACGGTTTTCGCGTGGCAGCCAACTGGGGTTCGGCGCTGACCGGACTCATTTCCCTCGCGCTCGTAATCACCCTTTCGCCGCTCTCGATCATTCCAGCGGTGCTGGTGTTGCACGCGCCGCGGCCGCGGCCGAGCAGCCTGGCGTTCCTTGGCGGCTGGCTGGTGGCCCTGGCCGCACTGACGGCGATCTTCGTTGGGTTCTCCGGCCTGCTGGGCGGCTTGCACAAGTCGCCGCCGGCGTGGGCGTCGTGGCTGCGGATCGTCGTGGGCGCCGCGCTCATCGTGTTCGGTATTTTCCAGTGGCTGACCCGCCATCGCCACACGCACATGCCGGGCTGGATGCGTTCGCTCACCAACCTCACTCCAGCTCGGGCTGGAGTGACGGGAGCGGCGCTGGCCGTAGTAAGACCTGAGGTGCTGTTGATCTGCGCGGCGGCCGGTCTGGGCATCGGCAGCGCCGGTCTGGGCGTCACACGTGCGTGGATATCAGCGGCGTTCTTTGTCGCTGTCGCCGCGTCGTCGGTCGCAATCCCGGTGCTGGCATACGCCGGTGCCGGTGACCGCCTCGACGAACCGTTGGCCCGGCTCAAAGACTGGATGGAGCAGCACAACGCCGCCCTGATGGCGGCCATCCTGATCGTGATCGGATTATTGGTGCTGTACAAGGGAATTCACGCCCTGTAACCGGCTGAGAGAGGCAGCTCGTCGGCGTCGGCGGTCAGGTTGCGCAGTCGCGGCTCGACATTCCTTTGGGACCTCTTCTCGTCCACATGCGCTCGATCGTCCGCATCAGAGCGGGATACACAATCCAGTACCGGAACGGCTTGATCAGTGCCATGTATCCCTTCCCGAAGAGGCCGCGCGGCTTGACGTAGACCGCCATCTGCGCCCGGTAGCACCCCTCGCCACGATCGGTCCAGTTTAGGTGCATGACGCCGTGGACGGTCCGGTTCGAGATCTCCGCGGCGTATTCGTCAGCAGTTCGATACAGCGAGACGAATGGGAGCGTGCCCCAGTCGAATTCCGTTGCGCTGCCGCGCAGGTCGTCAGGGAGCCGCTCGGCCAAGGAATTCTCCGCCGTCCCGGGGATCGTGAACCCACCGCCCACACCCGCCCGAGTCGAGATCCTCCCGAGGTCGAACCACTCCCCGAGACGGTCGCGGAGATTCCACAAGAAGCGGGCCGCGCGAGATTCCAGATTTGCCGGATCGGAGGAGGTCATCAACTCAAGCACGGTCTGGAAGTCCTCGGCGCAGCCTACCGCGGGGAGGGCCCACACGTCCTCCAGCGTGAAGTCCGGGACGATCGCGTGGATGCGCCATGGGCGGGATTTGTGTTCGGCGTTGGGGATTCGCATGACGACCCTCTTCCATACGCAGGCGTATGGATCGTATGACGGATTCTTGCCCCTGTCAATACGGTGCCGTATAGATGTGTGCATGGCCAAGGTCCAGACTCCACGCGATGCCTGGGTCGACGCGGCGCTCGAGGCCCTGGCAGCGGGCGGGCCCGAAGCGGTCCGCGTCGAGGCGCTGGCCAAGAAGCTCGGCGTTTCCAAGGGCGGCTTCTACTGGCATTTCAAGGACCGGGGCGCATTGTTCGAGGAGATGCTCGACTCGTGGGAACAGACCATGGTCGAGGACGTCATCGAGCGCGTCGAAGGCGAGCCGGCCGACCCCCGCACCAAGCTGCGACGGCTCTTTGACCTCGCCCCCAGCACTAACTTCAGGGTCGAGCTCGCCCTGCGGGACTGGTCGCGACGCAACCGCGACGTCGCCCACCGACTGCGCCGCGTCGATCGGCGACGTACGGAATGGCTACACTCGCTGTTCGGCCAGTTCTGCACCGCCGACGACGCCGCGGCACGCAGCTTGCTCGCCTATTCGCTGCTCATTGGCAGCTACTTCGTCTCGGGCGCCCAAGAGAACCGGAGCCGGAGGGAGGTGCTCAACCTCGCTGTTCAGCGGCTCCTCGACGACCGATGGAATTGAGCTGTCGACCGCAGCGGTCAACAGTTTCAGTACTGCCAGCTGCCGGGCAGCCGCCGGTGCGCTCCAAGTCGCTTCGACGGATTGCGGGGGGAGCCTTAAGATCGAGGCCCGTGGGCCTTGAGGACCGGGACGCGCTGCGGGTGCTGCACGCCGCCTTCGATCAGGAGGGGGCGTGCGACGCCGACGGGCTGATCGGCCGGTTCTACACCCGCTGGTTCGCTCTCGACGTCTCGCTGCGTGACCTATTCCCGCCTGACATGCACGGCCAGCGAGCCGCCTTCGCCCACGCGCTGCACTGGGTGTACGGCGAACTGGTCGCGCAGCGCGCTCAGGAGCCGGTGGCGTTTCTTGCGCAGCTCGGCCGAGACCACCGCAAATACGGTGTCACCGAAGCCCACTATGAGACGCTGCGTCAGGCGCTGTATTCGACGCTGCGCGGTCAGCTGGCCGACGCCTGGACCGATGCCGTCGATGACGCCGCCCGTCAGTCGCTCAACCTGATCACGGGGGTCATGAGTGGGGCCGCCGACGCCGACGACGGGCCCGCCTGGTGGGACGGCACAGTGGTCGAACACCTGCGGGTGTCGCGCGATCTGGCGGTCGTGCGGCTGCACCTGGACCGCCCGATGCACTACCACCCCGGCCAGTACGTCAACGTCGCGATACCTCAATGCCCACGGCGGTGGCGGTACCTGACGCCGGCCATCCCGCCGGACGATAACGGCGCCGTCGAATTCCACGTGCGGGCGGTTCCGGGCGGTCTGGTCAGCACCGCCATCGTCGGCGAGACCCGGCCCGGCGACCGCTGGCGGTTGTCCAGCCCGCACGGCGGGCTGCAGGTCGACCGCGGCGGCGGCGATGTGCTGATGGTGGCGGGCAGCACCGGCCTGGCGCCGCTGCGCTCGATCATCTTGGACCTTACCCGATGGGGTGTGAACCCGCGGGTGCACGTGTTCTTCGGCGGCCGCTACCCCTGCGAGCTCTACGACCTGCCCATCCTGTGGCAGATCGCCGCGCACAATCCGTGGCTGTCGGTCTCGCCGGTGTCGGAGTACACCGACAACCCGCCGTGGGCCACCGACTATCCCGATGTCACGCCGCCGCGGGGGCTGCACGTGCGCCAGACCGGTCGACTGCCCGAGGTGGTGACCAAGTACGGCAGTTGGGGCGACCGCCAGATCCTGATCTGCGGCGGACCGGCCATGGTCCGCGCCACCAAGGCCGCCCTGATCGCCAAAGGCGCGCCGGCGGAGCGCATCCAGCACGATCCCCTGTCGAGTTAGCCCGGGTGTGCACATCGTCGCCCTGAGCGACCCGTCGTCGCCAGTGACGGCGCAGTTCGTGCCGGACGCCGGCATGATCGGCATCTCACTGACCGATGCCGGGGTAGAGTTACTCGGCCAGCGGGGCGGTCTGAACGCCTACATCGCAGCAGGCAAGACGATGGGCCTCCCGCTGCTGTATCCGTGGGCAAATCGCCTGGGCGCCACGACCTATACCGCTGAAGGTGCGACGGTGGCGCTCACGCTGGGTGAAAACCGTGTGCGGCCCGACCCCAACGGGTTGCCCATCCACGGTGTGCTGGCCGCCTATCCGGGCTGGCGGGTAACGGCCGAGTCAGCCAGTGGGTTGACCGCCGAGCTGGACTTCGGCGCCGATCCGGAGTTGCTCGCCAGTTTCCCATTTCCCCATCTGCTCGCGGCGGCGGTCAGCCTGTCCGAGCGGACACTGACGGTGCGCACCACCGTCACCGCAACCGGCGATCGGGCTGTGCCGATGTGCTTCGGCTTTCATCCATACCTTCGGCTGCCGAACGTGGCCCGCGCCGACTGGATCATCGAGACACCGTCGCTGCGTCACCTGCTGCTGGACGACCGTGGCCTACCCACCGGTGAAACCGCCGAACAACCTGCGGATAGCCAACCATTGGGCGACAAGGCTTTTGACGATGGCTATGACCAGGTGGCCGATGGTGCCATCTTCGCGGTCTGTGGCGGCGGCCGCCGTATTGAGGTCCATTTCGAACAGGGTTATCCGGCCGCGCAGATCTTCGCGCCGAGAAGCGAAGACGTGGTGTGCTTCGAGCCGATGACCGCGCCAACCGACGCATTGGGCCGCGGCGGCTATCGGTCGGCGCGGCTCGGGGAGCCGGCGGTCGCGGTGTTCTCAATCCGCGTTTAGCGTGGGGTTACGGCGGGAAGCTGCGCTGCAGGCCGAGTGTGGGGCGCGCAACCGCTCCGCACCCACCGCCGCAGCGATGTTCGTCGAATGAACGGCAACGGCGAATATCACCGTGACCTGCTTGTATTCAGGTGCTGGTGCCGACTGCATTATCGACGGGCCACGCTTACCGTAGAACTTGGCCTTTGTGCTTTCCTCTGTGCCGCGCGACCCGTAAACCAAATCCTGCCGCAGTCATGGCATTGCCTCGGCCCAGTCGATATGTCCTTCGAAGCCAAGCGTTTTCGCCATATCGCGGTAGCTCGGCACGGCTTGTTCGGCCGCCTGTTGTGCATACCGAGCTATATCGGGCGGTTCGATGGGCCGCTTCGGATCTACCACAGGCACTCGGCTCTGGGACACCGCTGGTTGTCGGGATACCCGGGACTATACGTCCAGCTGTGCTAGAACGTCTGCAATCGACGCCCCGCCAAGGAGATCCAAAACAGCCAGATCGTGATTGAACTCTCTCTTGACGCGACGCCGAAACTCTAGTGCCTGCAACGAATCCAGGCCGATCGCGACCATGGGGACTGTGGTGTCAATCGTATCGACGCCGTCGACGCCGATGGTTTCGCCGAGCAGTTCCATCAGCCGTTGCGAGAGATCCGTCCCCTCGGCGGTGGCCGGGGTCTCGATCACAGGCGACGTCAGCTGTGACAGCTGGGACACCAAGGGGCCGTATCCGTACGCTTCCAGCACCGGCCGTGCGCGATCAAAATCGAGTGCCATGACGATGGCATTTCCCCGAAACGGGGTCATTCCCAACGCGAGCGCATCAGCGGGAGACATGGGCACGACACCGATAGCAGCCAACTGCGCTGTGCTGGCCGCATCGAGATCGAAATGGACTGTCCACTGGCCCCACTGCACGGAAACGCAGTCGAGACCCTCGGCTCGGAGCCGGTGCGCCATGGCGTCCAGCATGCGATTGGCCGCCGCGTAGACAACCTGGCCGCGACCGCCGATCGTCGCCCTCGCCGAGGAGCAGAGAAGCACGCGACAGTTGTCCGTCCGGGGACACGTTGCCAGCACCCGTGAGATGCCGACAACCTTGGCTCGCAACGCCTGGTCGACCTTCTCGGCGGTGATGTCGGACAATTCGATAGCCGAATAGTTCACGGCGGCGTGGATTATCAGATCCGCAGGGGCGTCGTGATGTTCGGCAGCCAGTCGCGATACCGCTGCCTGGTCACCCACATCGCATTGAGTGACACGGATCTGCGTCCGGCTAGAGCAAGTCGAACGGATCCGTTGCAGTCGATCTGCGACTGCAGCCGTCTCGCCCGATCTGCTTACCAGTGTGATTCGCTGGGCGCCGCGGTGTGCGAAGTGATCGCAGAATTCCAACCCGAGATTGCCGGTCCCCCCAATGATGAGCACATGTTCAGGCGGCGCGCCATCGGAGTCGGCGACGGAGGTGTCGCGCTGCGCGATCCGCTTCGCGTAGAGGCCGCCGTTGCGCAGCGCCAGCTCCGGCTCGTCGCCGGTGTGCAGCGCCGCGAGGATCGCGTTTGCCGGTTCTGACGTCCTCGATCCGGCCGGCAGATCGAGGTGCCGGAATCGCACGCCCGGATAATCGGCGCCTATGCTGCGAAAGCCAGCACTTGCTGCCGCGTGCACCGGATCTGGTGGCGCATCGTCAGCAACCACTGCCTCACCGCCCACCGTCACCAGCCAGCAGTCGGTAATCGCGTCGTTGAGTCCTGGCCACCAGGTGCGGTTGGAGAAGAATGCCGCGACCTCGGCTGCGGCGGCGCAGTCGTCCAGTTTCGGCGATTGCGGAACAAGTATGGCCAGCGTATTGAAATCACCTCTGACACCAGTGCTTTCGCTGTCGTTCAGGCAAGCTGTAGCGCCAACGCCGCCGGCCGCGGCGCAGAGCGCGGCGGCCAGATCCGCGCAGGCTCCGGTGTGATCGACGATTCCGATGGCACGCGGCCCCACGAGGGAGCGCTGCGACATCCGTACCCACTCCTCGACGAGAAGTCGTGCCGGTGTGGTTTCCGCGATCGGGGTCGCCTCCGCCGCAGCGGCCACCTGGCCCTCGTGATATGGCAGCCACAGCCGGGTCTTGTTCATGCGAGTATTGGGGAAATCGAGTAAGGGTAGGGGGACGGGGCCGTCAGATTCGGTGCGTAGGTGATCCCACGAGTAATCGAGGTCATGTACTGCCAGCAGCGCGAGATTGTGGGTGAACTCGCTTAGATCGGTGGCCGTTCGGTTGGACGTGCCGGCCACTAGGGTTGCGCGTTCGTCGGGTTCGTTGTTTAAGGCAGCGAGATTCTCTTGAATCGCCAACAAGAGTGTCGGATGTTCGGCCAGTTCGACGAACGTGTCGATGTCGCGCGCCACCGCGGCCCCGATTGCCTTGTCGAATCGAACGGTGTTGCGCAGGTTCCAGAACCAATATTCATCGACCGGTAGGTCAGCTGTGATGGGACCGCCGAGCGTGGCGCCGAGGCAGTCTATATCGGTGTCGAGGAACTTCGGATTCTGCATTTGGTGTTGCGTGGCTGCACGGACCAAGGCGGCGAGCTCATTTATCACGCTGGTGTGTGCGGGATACTGAACGCGAATAACCCGCGCGAACATGCCGCGCTCGGTGCAGGTGTCTACGATGCCCTGCACCGTTTCTCGATCACCTGAGATTCCAACCATGCTCGGCGAATTGACCACCGACAGCTCTGCCCAACCCCGGCAACGTGCCAGTAAATCCTCGCAGCTGTCGCGGTCGGCGGCGATGATTGCCATTGCGTAGTCACCGGAAGCGAACTCGTCGGCGGCACGGGCGCGGATCGAAACGACGCGCACGGCATCTGCCAACGTGATCGTCCCAGATACATAGGCCGCGGCGATCTCTCCTTGGCTGTGCCCGATGGTGATGTCCGGCGTAATACCAAATGATCGCCACATCGCCGCCAACCCGGCCATTTGGGTAAACAACGCGGGCTGGACGGTGCTCGCGTTGTCTTGCGTCGGAAGATCTTCGTCGAGCAGATAATTCAGCGGCGACTCGCCGAGCTGCGCTCCGAACGCCTCGACGCAGCGATCCACCTCGGCGCGGAACGCGGGGATCGATTCGTAGCAGAGCCGCCCCATCCCTGGTCGCTGGACACCTTGCCCGGGAAAGACATAGGCGACCCGACGGGCCGTGGCGGGCGTGTTGGTGCGAACCAACGAAGGATGTTCGCGGCCATCGATAACCGCCTGCAGGGCGGTGAGCAGGTCGTCGCGGTTGGCCACCATAGCCAGGGCACGGTGGCGGCGGGCGATCCGCGTCCGAAACAGCATTCCGGCGATCGCCTGCGGTGCGACCTCGGGATGATCTGCGGCATAAGAAAGCAGGGCGGCGGCCTCGTCGTGCAACAGCTCAGGGGTGTCCGACGACAGCAGGACGGGAATGGTGCCGTTCGGGAGCCGGTAAGGAGAAGTTGTCACTTACTCACTCCAGGGAACTTACGGGCATGGCGATGATTGCGTGCGCATTGGCGCCCCCGGCGCCAAATGACGACACGGCGCCGTAGCGGACGCCATCTTTCGGCTCCCACCGGCGCAGTTTCGTGGCCAGTCGCAGGCCTGTCAGATCCCAGTCCACCTTCTTAGTCGGGTTGTCCGAGAAGAGGGTTGGCGGAATGTGACCGTGCTGGCCCGCGAGCAGCAGTTTGATCAGTCCGAGAATTCCAGCGGCCGCTTGCGCATGTCCGGCGTTCGACTTGATCGAGCCCAGTAGCGCCTCGGCTCCCAATGCGCCATAGGTCTTGAAAAGAGCAATCAATTCCACCGGGTCGCCCGCACGAGTTGCGGTGCCGTGGCCTTCGATCATTCCCACATCGACTGGATCAATTCCCGCTGCATCCAGCGTCTTGCGAATGAGCTGCTCCTGCGCACGCACACGAGGAACGAGGATCGGCTTACCTTTGCCGTTGTGGTTGGTGCGGACGGCCAGGATGCGTCCGTAGATCCGGTGTCCCAGTTGCCGTGCCCGTGATTCACGTTCGACGAGAACCATCCCCGCGCCCTCACCCCAGACGGTGCCGGTGGCGTCGTCGGAATACGCGCGGCAATGCCCGTCCTCGGAAAGCGCATTGAGTCTTGCGAACTCATAGAACGCTAGCGGCGACCCCATAACACACACAGCGCCGGCAAGCGCCCATTCGCACTCGCTCGCCCGCACCGCCGTGACGGCCAGGTGCAGTGCGGTCAACGACGATGCACACGCCGAATCGACACACATTGATGGGCCGTTCAGTCCAAGGCAGTGCGAGATCCGGCCGGCGGCCCCCAGTTGTCCTAAACCGACAACCCGATGTCCGGTGTAAGCATCGACCGCCGCTGCACGTGGGCCGTACTCCGTATACGACATTCCGATGAAACAACCGCCGTCCGCTCCCTCAAGTGCGCCGGGATTAACCCCGGCATTCTCCAGTGCCTTCCACGCCACCCGCATCGCAACCCGTTGCTGGGGGTGCATCACGATGGCCTCGCGATGGGTGATGCCGAAGAAGGGCGGATCGAATGTCGTTGCGCCGTCCAGGAATCCACCCGCATCGCAAACCCGCCCCCAGCCGTCAAGCCGGGACAGCGACAGGAGATCGTCGACTGGCCAACCGCGATCGTGCGGAAATGAGCCGACCAGCTCCCTCGGCTCGGCAAGCGCCGACCACAAGGCGCTCGGGCTGTCGATTCCCCCGGGCGCCTCGACAGCCATTCCGGAAATGACGATTCGGTCGCTCACACCAACAACTCCGCGACGGCGTCGATGTGTGATAGCACGTAAAAGTGCCCACCGTCGAACATGGTGACCTTGATGGTGCCGGTGTGCTTACCCCACCCGTAGAGATCGCCCAGCGTGATATCGGGGTCCTTATCACCGGCCATCACGTGAATCGGAGCCGCTACCTTGATGTCCGGCGCGCAGGAGTACGCATCAAAGGCCGCATAGTCGGCTTTGATCACCGGTAGTGCCAATCTCATGACCTCGCGGTTCGCGAACACATCCGTGTCGGTCCCCTCGAGCGCTGCGAGATGGTTGAGGATCTCCTCGTCGTCGGTGGGATGTGGCGGTTTGGCTGCGGCGCGACAGGGGGCAACCGCCGCCGAGACGTTGAGGTGCCGCACATCGATTCCGCTGGCTTCTGCGAGCCGGACGAACTCGAACGCGACTGTCGCGCCCATGCTGTGACCAAACGTGACGATCGGGACCCCGCGGTTGTGCTCCGACGTCGAGAATTCGCCGAATGCTCCCGCAGCGATCTCAGGCAGCGAGCCCAACAATGCTTCAGCCGCCCGGTCGTGGCGTCCCGGGTACTGGAAAGCAATGACCTCGAACTTCTTGCTGAGTACTTTCGAGAATTCGCGGTAGGCCGATGCACCAGCCCCAGCATGGGGGAAAACCAGCAGCGGAAGGCTCTCGGGCGAATCCGGTCCGTGGAACTGCCTGATCCACCCCAGTGTGCGCGGCATACACTACCTCTCGATCGTGTCACTCCGACTGGCACGCATGGCCTGGCATGAGCACTTCGGGCAACCGCCTCAACCGCCATGCAACTTAGCAAAGGCTAACGTAATCTCCTGCACGTGTGATAGCGGGTACTGGCCCGTTGACCTCGGGGTTCAGTGCGGCTCCAGGCGCCGCCCCGGTCACGGACCATGAGGCGGCCCGCTTGTTCGGCAGATCGAGGTCCATTATGCGCCGGAACCGTGCAAGCTCGGCCAGCCGAATTGCTCGCTTGTTCTCGACGTCGGCGTCGATGACTACCCGGGGGCGCGTCCAGCTGGAAAGTGGTGACCGTGCGCAGCAGGTCCAATGGCCAGTCCCCGTGCGCGGTATTCGGTGGACCCATCAGCGCATGCGAGCCGGCCTCGTGCTCGCGGGCGGCGTAGTAGTGGGCGAGCGGGTCAAGGTCGGCGCGGGAGAGCTCGCAGTAACACAACGGGACGCCGTCCAGCTCGCCCAGGTACGGGGTGGAATGCGTGCTGCGGTCCTGTCGGCCCAGGTAGGACGCGATTTGGACCCGGGACCACGGCGTCCTCCAAGAAGCGGACCCCACCCCGGGTTGGTCAAACGGGCGTCTCCTCGCCGCGGCATCCGCGAGAAACATGCAACTTAGCGAAGGCTAACGTAATCTGCTGGACTTGTGATTGGTACCGGAGAAGAAGGCATCACCCTAGCCAGGGGTGACGATTAGAGGGGTTGTGTGGTGCGCGTCGTTTCGTTCGGTTCCAAGGTCTGGGGGTGTAAGACCCTCCCCGCTCAGATCGAGTGGATCACGAAGCCGTGTTCGCGGTCGCCCATCCGGCCAGCAAGCACTCCGACGGACTTCACCGGGGTGCCGAGCGCACATCTCGCTGGCGTCTCGAGGTTGAACGACCGGATTTGGTTCCCTCGAACTGAAGGCAGGGAGTGAGACAAGCCATGGCAGACGATGCCAAGACTCTGCAGGAACGGCGCCGGGAACTACTGCGTAGGCGTATCGCCGAAAGCGGCATGGCCGCAGGGGAACCGACCGAACATCCACGCATCCGCGCGGGTGAACGTTACCGTCTTTCGACAGGTCAGCTCCGGATGTGGTTCGTGCAGGCTATGGACGCCACCGACACCACGCTGAACATCTGTGTTGCGTACCGGCTGACGGGCGCACTGGATGAGGCACGGTTACATGCCGCTGTCAGCGATGTTGTTGCGCGCCACGCTGTTTTACGCACCACCTATGGGGTGGACGGCGAGGGTGAGCCATATCAGGTATTCCGGGATGACGTTGGCATCCGGTGGCAAGTACATGATTGGACCGATCTTTCGGAAAAGGATCAGCAGATCGAGGCGCTGGCGCGAGACCAGTTCGGCAGACCCTTCGATCTGGCGAACGAGTTACCGCTGCGGATAACCCTTGTGCGCACCGGTGCAGACGACTTCGTGCTGCTGCTTGTCGTGCATCACATCTGTTGGGATGACGACTCCTGGGGTGTCTTTTTCAGCGAGCTGAGCGCTGCGTACAACGGTCACCAACTGACCGGCCAAGCACCACAGTTTGTCGCGGTCGAAGTGCTTGGGAACTCAGCTGCGCCGACTGATGCCGACGTCGACTACTGGCGTAACACGTTGCGGCCGCCACCCGAACCGCTGGAGCTTCCCGGTTCGGCTGTCGGAAATCCGTCCAGGCGGACCGAACGTCGAATCGGGGCGCTACAGGCCGACTTGTTCAGCCGGGTCGAGGACTTCGCCCGCAAGCGCTCTGCCTCGCCGTTCATGGTGTTGCTGGCGGCCTTCGGTGTGCTGGTGCGTCGCTATACCGGCGCACCAGATTTCCTGGTCTCCGTGCCCGTAATCGAGCGCAGGGTGGCCGCCGAGCAGGCCATCGGGTATTTCGGCAACACGCTGTTGCTGCGCATCGCGCTGGGTTCGCACGACACGTTTGCCTCGCTGGTTGACGCGGTTCGCGAAACCTGTATCGGCGGCTTCGCCCATCAGTCCGTTGGCATCGATCGTGTGGTACGCGTAGCAAATCCGGAGCGGACTATGGGGCGCGATGGCACCGAACAACTGGTCCGACTGGGTTTTTCCATGCGTAAGAGCGCGAGTGGGTTCGAGTTCGACGGCGTCACTGCGAGACAACTCGAGCTGGGCGCGGTAACCGCGCAAGTTCCACTTGCCCTGGCGGTTGTGCTCGACCCGGAGGGGGCGTTCATCGAGTTCGAGTTCCAGGCCGACGTGCTGTCCGGCGCACTCGTCGATCAGATGCTGGTCCACTATATACGGCTGTTGGACAACGCGCTGAGTGAGCCGGGACGTCGCGTCACTAATCTGGATATTTTCGGCACTGACGAGCTGGTTGCCGTCCTGGCGCAGTCGCATGGCGAACTCGTCGCCACGCCTGCCACCACGATGGTCGCTGTACTCGAATCGGCCGTGGCTACCATGCCCGACGCTGTCGCGTTGGTTGCCGACGATGTAGAGCTGACGTATGCCGAATTGCATTGTCGTGCTAATCGATTGGCGCGCTGGCTGATCGGGCAGGGGATCGGCGCGGAGGATATCATCGGCCTGCGCATGACCATATCGATCGAGTTCATCGTCGCCACGCTTGCCGTACTGAAAGCCGGTGCGGCGTATCTGCCTATCGATCCAGCCTACCCGGGTGATCGCACCGAGTACCTCGTCATGGACGGCCACCCTCGAATGGTCATCGGGCAGCGGGAATTCGACGCCGCCGAAACGGCCGCTGCGCAGATGTCGGACGTCGCGCTCACAGACGCCGACCGTATTCATCCGTTACGTCCCGAGCACTTGGCCTACGTTATCTACACGTCTGGCTCAACTGGCCGGCCCAAGGGCGTGGCGGTCCCGCATCACGCGATCGCCGAGCACGCGGATGGTTTCATCGCCGAGTGGAGCGTGACCCCCGAAGATCGGGTGTTGCAGTTGTCGTCGGTGAGCTTCGACGCTTCACTGGCGGAGATCTTCGGCACGTTGTCGCTCGGCGCACGGCTGAGCGTGCCCAAGCCGGATCGCCTCGTTGACATCGGTTACCTCGCCGATCTGATGGATCGCCACCACATCACTGTGCTACAGATGGTGCCCTCAGTGCTGAGCACCCTCTTACTGCTGCCGCAGGTCAGAGATTGGCGGTCGTTGCGTCACATGGCCGTGGGCGGAGAAGCACTCCCGGGGGAGGTGGCAAACAAGTTCGCTAGCTGCTTCGACGCAGAGTTACGCAATCACTATGGCCCGACTGAGGCTGTCATCTGCTCGACACACATGCTGGTAGAGGGGTTGCAGGGCGCCGGCGTGGTGCCGATTGGCGTGCCGAATCGCAACGTTTACACCTACGTACTTGACGAGGAGTTGCGGCCGGTGCCCGCGGAGGTGGTCGGTGAACTCTACCTCGGTGGTGCTCAGTTGGCGCGCGGGTATCTGGGGCGTCCGGGGTTGACCGCGCAACGGTTCGTCGCCGACCCTTTCAACCCTGGCATGCGGCTGTATCGATCGGGAGATCTGGTCCGCCGCAACATCTCTGGCGACTTGGAATTCGTCGGCCGAGCCGATGAGCAGGTCAAGATTCGTGGCTTCCGGATCGAACTTGGCGAGGTTGAGTCCGCGATCGCGACGCATCCAGCGGTGAGACACTGCCTCGTCGTCATTGAAGACACCCAGGTTGGACGCGTGCTCGCGGCATACGTGGTGCCCGCGGTCGGTGAAGGTTCCGTAAGCATCTCCGCTGACATAGATCTCGACGAGATACGCGCACATGCCGCCTCGGTACTGCCTGAATACATGGTGCCCGGCGCGTTTGCGGTGATTCCCGAGATCCCGCTGACCGTGAGCGGCAAACTGGATAAGCGGGCACTGCCCGCACCGACCCCTGTCGCGGTATGTAGCTACCGTGAACCGGCGACGCCAACCGAGCGCCGGGTCTGCTCGATCTTCGCCCGGCTGTTCGACCGCGAGCGAGTCGGCGCTGAGGACTCATTCTTTCGGCTTGGCGGCCATTCACTGCTGGCGGCCCGGCTGGTCGCGCAGATCCGCGCCGAATTCGGTATGGAGCTGACCGTCCGTGCCGTGTTCGATACCCCGACCCCGGCCGGATTGGCGGCTCGGCTGGTTGCGCAGTTTCTCGCCGAGTTCGACATCGACCTTGACGCGATCGATGCCGAGGAGACTTTCCACGACGTGGCGTCCGGGCCGCAGTCGAGTCGCCCGAAACTCGTCGAAGCGGTTCGCCCGGAACGGCTCCCGTTGTCCTACTCCCAGCTCGCCATGTGGTTCCAGTATCGAATGGAAGGCGCGAGCGCCGGTCCTAACATCGCAATCGGGCTTCGGGTCAACGGTCCACTCGACACTGTCGCACTCACCGCGGCGCTCAACGACGTGGTGGGCCGCCACGAGACGCTGCGCACGAATATCGCCGAGCACGAAGGCGTTCCGTATCAATTCGTGCGCCCGACACTGGAGGTGGAATTACCGGTCGCCGAGATCGCCGCAGACCAGATCGACGAGGCGGTGGCCGAGTTGCGTCGGTATGTGTTTGCGCTGGAGTCCGAGCCGCTGATCAGGGCCACCCTGTTGGCGCTCGACCCGCATACGCACGTGCTGTTCTTGCTCGCGCACCACATCGTTATCGACCACGCCTCACTCGGAATTGTCTTAGAAGATCTCATTATTGCGTACCGCGCGCGGCTAAAAGTGAAGGCACCGGAGTGGGCCCCACTGCCGATCCGGTTCGCGGATTATGCACTGTGGCAACGAAATGCATTCGATACCTCGAGCGAATGGGGGCAGGCCGAGCTGGCGTATTGGCTTGACGCCTTGGCTGGGTTGCCCGATGAGATCTCGGTAGCTCACGACCACACGCGCCCGCCGGTGCTCGGGAAGCGCGGGGAGGTGGTCAGTTTCACGGTGCCAGCGGCCCGCCGAGCGGCCCTCACCCAGCTCGCAGAGCAAATTGGTGCCACCGAGTTCATGGTTTGTCAGGCCGTGCTAGCGGTAGTGCTGCACAAGCTTGGCGGCGGCAGCGACATCGCCATTGGTAGTCCAGTCGCGTCCCGGGTCGACTCGAGCACCGCGAATCTGATCGGCCTGTTCGCCAACGTGGTGGTGCTGCGCAACGACTTATCCGGCGATCCCACTCTGCGCAGCACCGTCACGCGTAGCCGCGATGCGGTGCTCGATGCGTTTGCACACCAGGAACTGCCCATCGCACGGTTGGTTGAGGCGCTCAACCCGCCGCGCTCGCGATCCCGCAACCCGCTGTTCCAGAACATGATCCACTTTCATGGTGAGGACTGGGCACTAATACCACGCGACCTCACCGGGACGGGAGAAAGCACGGTCGATCCACTTCGGATGAACTTCGACATCTCCCTACTGGATCTGGACCTCGGCATGAACGTGACGCCCGACGGGGGACTCGACGTACGGGTCGTCGCCAATGCCGATCTCTACGAACCCGCGACCGTTGCGCTCATCGCCGATGCCCTGAATGCTGCGCTCGACGCGTTTGCGACGACGCCGGACGCTGCGGTGTCCACGTTGGAGTTGCTGCCCGCGGCCGCCCTGGAGCAGCTGCTCGCTCCGCCAACCCCGAAAGTCGTTGAGCCGTCGCAACCGGTCACGCGGGGCGCTGCGGAAACCGAGCGGGTCCTCATCGGGCTGTTGGAGGAATTGCTCGACATCACCGGCGTCGACCCCGAGGACAACTTCTTCGCTCTCGGCGGCGACAGCATCATCTCGATTAAATGGTCGGCCCAGGCCACCGCGCGGGGACTGGTTTTGACCCCACCGATGGTGTTCGAGCACATGACCATCGCCGAGCTGGCCGCGGCAGTCGACGCGGCGGCCGATCAGCCCGCGGCCGAAGCGGATTCGGGGCCGGCGCAGGAATACACGCCGATGAGCGCGTCGGGCCTGTCCGCCGACGCGTTGGCCGAGCTCACCGCGGCCTGGGAGAACCAGTCATGAGGCAAGCATGACCCGCGCCGGCGACGATGCAGAGCGCAGCGATGAGGAGGAGCGGCGCCTATGACCGCAGCTCCGCCACAGATCGAGGACGTTCTTGCCCTCAGCCCTCTGCAGGAAGGACTGTTTGCGTTATACCGGCTGGCCGAGGACAGCGTCGACCTTTACACCATGCAGTTCGAGTTCGATATCGACGGGCCGGTTGACGTCGAGCTGCTCCGCCGCAGCGCTCAAGCCATGCTGGAGCGGCACCCGAATCTGCGTGCCGCCTTCTGGGACCGCGATGTACAGAAACCGGTGCAGATTGTGCCCGCCGAGGCCGAGCTGCCATGGTTCGAACGGCTCGCGATGCCAATGGAATTCGAGTCCATTGCACGATCGGAGCGGCGCCGCCACTTTGATTTGAGCCGCGGACCAGCAATACGCGTCGTCTTGCTGACTGTGCCTGGTGAGACGACGCGCCGGATGATCCTCACCGCGCACCACATTCTGGTGGACGGCTGGGCACTTGCCGTGTTCTTCACCGAAATGCTGGCCGTGTATCGGGCGGGGGGATCGCCGGCGGGGCTACCAGCCCCGCATCCCTACAGCGACTACATCGTCTGGCTCGCCCAGCAGGACACCGCGGCCGCGCTTGCTAAGTGGACAGAGTATCTGAACGGCGTATCCGGACCGCTCATGGTGGCCGATGGGACAGTCGCTGCGGGTAACGCCGTGCCGGAGAAGACCGGACTGCTACTGCCCGCGGCCGATACGACCCGTCTGCGAGAGTGGGCGGGTCGGAACGGTCTCACGCTCAACACCGCAGTGCTTTTCGCCTGGGCTGTCGTGCTCGCCAGGCTCACCGACCGTCGCGACGTAGTGTTTGGCACCATCGTTTCCGGCCGTCCCGAGCGTCTGCCCGGGGTCGAGACCATGGTCGGGCTGTTCATCAACGCCGTGCCGGTCGTGCACCATGTGAGCAGCACTGCCCCGGTGGTCGAGCAATGCGCGCGGTTACAGCGAGAGTCGTCGGCGATGCGCGACATCGGTTACCTGAGTCTGTCGGAACTTCAGCGTGCCCATGGCCGCGGACCGCTGTTTGACACACTATTCGTGTTCGAGAACGCACCGATCGCGGAGGCCATCCGTCCGATCACCACACCCGACGGCGCCCGCTTCTGTCCGGTAAAGATGGAGAGTCTGACGCACTACCCGTTGACTGTGGTCTCGCACCTGAGCGACGACACGCTGGTGGTGCTTGTCGAGGCGATTCGTGAGGCGCTGCCGCATCTTCGGCCGACAGAGATCGGTGAACGACTGGTTGCCGTGCTGCGCCAACTCCCCGATATCGGTGATAACACCCCTGACGCGCTGGACATTCTCACCCCGGCCGAGCGTGCTGAATTGAGCGACCTTGCGACGCGGCCAGTACCCACTCCGCAGAGCAGCACGGTGTGGGAGATGTTCGAGCGGCAGGTTCACGCCACCCCGGACGCCGTCGCCCTGACTACCGGCAGTGGTGAGCGGTATACCTATGCCGAACTACACGCGCACGCTTGCCGACTGGCGGGGGAGCTGGCCGAACAGGGCATAGGCCCGGAAACCGTCGTTGCACTGGTGCTGCCACGCTCGACCCGATCCATCGTGGCGATCCTGGCCGTGCTCGCCGCCGGTGCCGCCTATCTGCCGGTCGATATCACGCTCCCGGATCCGCGCATCGAATCTATTTTCCGCCAGGCTAATCCGGCACTTGCCATCACCGCGGTTGGCCACTCGGAGCTCGTCGGAGCGGGGACCCCCACCTTGGTCCTCGACGATCCTGCTGTGGCCGAGCGTATTTCGCGACGTCCTGCCGCAGCTCCGGCAGTTCGTCGTCATCCCGCGCACAGCGCTTATGTCATCTTCACTTCCGGCTCCACCGGTGAACCCAAGGGCGTCATCGGCACCAATGCCGCGCTACTCGGTTATTTCGCTGACCACCGCGAGCGCGTCTACCAGAAGGCCTCGGCGCGCCTGGGCCGCCCGCTGCGTATCGCACACGCCTGGTCGTTGAGCTTTGACGCCTCGTGGCAGCCCATGGTGGGCCTGCTCGACGGCCATGGGCTGCACCTGTTCGACGCCGAGGAGATGCGCGACGCGGACCGGCTGGTGAAAGGTATGGCCGCCTACCAGATCGACATGATCGACACCACACCGTCAATGTTGGTGCAGCTGCGTGCCGCCGGACTGTTCGACCGCCCGCTTGAGGTACTGGCCTTAGGCGGCGAAGCGATCGATACCGCGCTGTGGGAGCAGTTACGCGCGCTGTCGCCCAGCGCGGTCTACAACTGCTATGGGCCCACCGAAATGACTGTCGAGGCGGTGGTGGCACCGGTCAAGGACTACCAGACCCCGACGATCGGCACGGTGAATGCCGGAACCTTCGGCTACGTCCTGGATTCCGCATTGCGGATGGTGCCCAACGGTGTGGTGGGAGAGCTTTATCTGTCGGGCGAGCAGCTGGCCCGCGGCTATGCCGGTAGGTCCGCAATCACCGCCGCTCGCTTCGTGCCGGACCCGCTGCGACCGGGACAGCGCATGTACCGCACGGGTGACCTGGTGCGTCGCCTACCGCACGGCGGCTACGCCTATCTGGGACGCGACGACACCCAGGTCAAGATTCGCGGCTACCGCGTCGAGATCGGCGAGATCGAGGCCGCACTGCGCGGCCAGCCCGACGTGCACGACGCGGCAGTCTCTGTTGTGCGTCGTGCAGGTGGCGCCAGCCTGGTGGCCTTTGTTGTGTGGCAAGAGCATACGGATGGCGGCCCGGTCGCGCTGCGCACCGCGCTCATCGAACGCCTGCCCTTGTACATGGTGCCGTCCCGGATTGTGGCGTTGCCGCAGCTGCCGGTCAACGCCAACGGCAAGCTGGATGGCCACGCATTGGGCCAGCTGGCCGAGAACGCGCTGTCCACCGTCACCGGGCGTGGGGCGGCGTCCACCGACACCGAGCGGTCGCTGTGCGAGGTATTCCAAGAGCAGTTCAACGGTATGGTGCCGCACATCGACGACGACTTATTCTCGCTCGGGTTAGACAGCATTGTGGCGATCTCGTTGGTGCACAAGGCGCAACGGCGCGGTCTCACGGTGAGTCCACGGATGGTGTTCACCGCGCCGACAATCCGCCAACTCGCGGCCGCGATCGACGAGGCCGGCTCAGTCACCACCGTCGAGAGCGTCGAATATGGCGAGGTGCCACCGCTGCCGATTGTGTCCTGGTTATACGAGTACGGAAACTACCGTCGCTTCACTAATACCGTCTTGCTCCGACTGCCCGCCGAAATCGACCGTTCGTCAATCGAATTGATGCTGCAGATGTTGCTGGACGGACACGACACTCTGCGATCGATGCTGGCTGACACCCCCGAGGGGCCGCGCCTGATCACCCGCGAACCCGGCACGGTGGTTGCCGCCGACTTGCTTACCCGTGTGGAGTTACCCACTGATGCTGTACTGGCCTCAACCATTACCGATTCTGCGCGGCGGGTCATGGACAAGATTGACCCGCACGCGGGTGCGATGGTGCAAGCGGTGTGGTTCTCCGGCGCCGAGAGCGGTGAGGTGCTGTTGCTCACCATGCACCACCTGGCGGTCGACGTGGTCTCCTGGCACATCATGCTGGGTGATATCGCAGCGGCGTGGCGCTCGGTCAAAGCGGGCGCGGTGCCGAAAACACTGCCAGAGTTCACTTCTTACCGCCGGTGGTCGGAGCTCATGTGGGAACGGGCCGCCACTCCGGAGGTGGCGGCCCAGCGCGACTACTGGATCTCACAGGTTCGTGAGCCCGATACCGCATTGGGTGTGCGGCACCCGGACCCGACCCGTGACACCTGGTCCAGTTTGCGAGTAGCCGAGGTGGTCACCCCGGTAACCGACACCGAGCGCGTGCTGGGCGCTCTCACCAGAGGCGAGGGTATGCGCGAATTCCTGTTGGCCGTAAGCACAATGGCCATCGCGAGTTGGCGCCGGGAGTGTGCGCGGGATCCGGTTTCGGGCGCGCTTATCGCGCTCGACGGCCATGGGCGCGCTGACTCCGTGCTGGACACCGACACCACTAACACCGTGGGTTGGTTCACGACTGCGTTCCCGGTGCGGCTTGGGGTGGGTTCGGCGGCCGTCGATATCGAGCAGGCTGAGGATGATCCGGGGGCGGCCCGGGCACTGCTTGATTCGGTGGCCGCCCATCTTGCTGCGATCCCGAACGAAGGTTTGGATTACGGTCTGCTTCATTACGTCGCCCGCGTTCCGGAGTTGCAGGAGGCTGCCGAACCCCAGATCATGTTCAGCTATCTGGGTCGTCTGGACCTCAGTGATGTTACGGATCAACCATGGTCGCCACTCACCGGATCCCACATCGATGCGCTGCCGGTTCACCCCGAGCCCGATCTGCCACTGCGTTTTGCTCTCTACATCAGCGTGCATGTACGTGGTACGTCGGAGGGCTCGCAACTGATCACCAGCGTGCTCTGGAGTGATGCCCTGTTCGCACGCAACGATATTGACCGTCTGACGCATTTCTGGCAGCGCACCATTACCGTGCTCGCCGGCGCCTTGGCATAAAGGCACAGGAAGGACCGGAATGGAGCCGCTCGGCAAGGAGTGGATCAGCAGGGACGAGATCAGGGCTGCGGTTGCGGCCCACCTCGATGCCCCAGCCACCGAGATCGCCGACCACGACGACCTCATCCGGATGGGCCTGAACTCCCTGCGCATGATGGCGCTGGCGGGGGGCTGGCGCAAGCGGGGGGCCAGCGTCACCTTTGCCGAGCTCGCGGCCAGCCCCACCATTGATTCATGGCACGGCCTGCTCAGCGGCACCGAGATGCGAAGCGCAGCAGAGCCAGTCGTAGACCAGCCCCCTGAGCCGGACGACTCACCGTTCCCGTTGGCCACCATGCAGCACGCGTATTGGATTGGCCGCTCCGATGAACAAACGCTCGGTGGTGTCGCTGCGCATCTCTATGTCGAATTCGACGGTGGCGCAATAGATCCCATGCGTCTGGAGCATGCGGTGTTTGACCTGATAGCAGCGCATGCGATGCTTCGCACCCGATTCCTGCCAGACGGTACCCAACAGACCATGGCCGCGCCGGACAGGCCAGTGTTCAGCGTCGTCGACCTCCGGGGACAGAATTCCGACCACGCCGAAACTACGCTGTCAGAGTTACGCGACCGTAAAACCCGCCAGTGCTTGGAAATTGACGACGGTCAGGTCATTGACATCACTCTGACCGTGCGCGACGAGGCCCGTAGCCGGCTGCATCTGGACATCGACATGCTGGCGTGCGACGCGATGAGCTATCGCGTGCTGGTTTCCGATCTGGCCGAGTTGTACCGGGGTGCGACGCTGCCTGAGCCCGGCTACAGCTACCGGCGTTATCGCACCGAGCGCCGCCAGGACAGCGCCGCACGCGAGCGAGACCGGGACTGGTGGCGACAACGGCTATCCGAAATGCCTGGCGCGCCTGAACTGCCGACCGTGCCAGTGGGGGACCGTAGGACTCCGCATCGCACTGTTCGCTACGACCACTGGATGGCACCGGAGGCCAAGCAGAGGCTGGTGGCCGGGGCGCATCAGCGCGGAATCACTCCTGCCATGGTGTTGGCCGCGGTCTTCGCCGACACCATCGGCGGCTGGTCGGCGCACGGCAAGTTCCTGCTGAATGTGCCGTTGTTTCACCGTGAACCGGTGCACCCGGACATCGACCGGATAATCGGAGACTTCACCTCGTCTGTCATGCTCGAGGTCGACGTCACCGAAGACGTGTCGGTGGCTGATCGGGCACGCCAAATGCAGCGCGGCATGTACGAAAGTGGCTCGCACGCAGCCTATTCCGGACTTGAAGTGCTGCGCGATCTGGGTAGATACCGGGGTGAGCCGGTGCTGGCTCCGGTCGTTTTTACCAGTGCACTCGATCTCGGTGAGCTGTTCGCCGACAACGTCATCAAGACATTCGGTGAGCCGGTGTGGATCATCTCGCAGGGGCCTCAAGTGTTGCTGGACGCCCAGGTCACCGAGCTGCGCAGCGGATTGCTGCTCAACTGGGACGTCCGCGAGTCGGCGTTCCCACAGGGCCTGATCGACGCCATGTTCGCCAGGTTCACCGAGACGGTCGAACGGCTCGCTGAGGGCGATGCCGGCTGGGACGCCAGGGCGGCGGTGCGCTTGCCAACCGCCCAGGCGAAGGTACGTGCCACGATCAACGCGACCGACGGTCCGGTCACCGGGCGTTGCCTGCATCAGGGCTTCTTCGAGCACGCCGCGGCCAACCCGGATGCGCGGGCCGTGGTGTGGGGCATGGGGGACGCGCAGGGCGCGTGGAGCTACGGGGAGCTCGCCGATCGCTCGCTTGCCGTGGCAGCGGCGCTGCGCGCCTCCGGTGTGCGACCCGGCTACGCGGTCGCCGTCCAGTTACCCAAGGGGCGGGATCAAGTCCTGGCGGTGCTCGGGGTACTTGCCGCCGGGGGGACGTATGTGCCGATCGGATTCGACCAGCCAGACGCGCGGCGCGCCAAGATTCTTCAGGCCGCTGACGTTATGGCGGCGCTGACGATCGAGGGCGCGGACATGGGCGCAGGAATCCCGTGCCTGTCCATCGATGCGGCGCGCGAATATCCGGAGCCGCTGCAAGCGCCGGTCTTTCCTGATACCGGCAATATCGCCTACGTGATCTTCACCTCCGGTTCGACGGGTCAACCCAAGGGCGTCGATGTGCCGCACAGCGCGGCGATGAACACCATCGACGCCATAAACGAGTGGTTCGCGGTGGTCAGCACCGACCGAGTGCTCGCCCTATCCGCC
Organism: Mycobacterium sp.; assembly: GCA_035625875.1. GTDB lineage: Bacteria > Actinomycetota > Actinomycetes > Mycobacteriales > Mycobacteriaceae > Mycobacterium. Next base: position 23,442 of record DASPOT010000276.1, read on the forward strand.
CTCGAGTTCGACGCATCGGTCTACGACATCTTCGGCATGTTCTCGGTGGGTGGCTCACTGGTCGCGGTCGATGCCGAGCAGAAGGTCGCGGCCACCTCGTGGGTGGAATTGCTGCGCCACCACCGAGTTTCGATCCTCAACTGCGTGCCGAGCATGCTTGACATGATCTTGGAGCTCGGCGGTGATCGGCAGGGCAATTCGTTGCGGGCCGTCACCCTCGGCGGCGACTGGGTGGGCGCCGACTTGGCTCGCAGGCTCGCCAAACAGGTGCCTGGATGTCGGTTCTCCGGTCTCGGCGGTGCAACCGAGACAGCTATCCACAACACCATCTGCGAAGTGGTCGGCGAACCACCGGCGCACTGGGCAACCGTGCCGTTCGGCATTCCGTTATGCAACGTTCGGTGTCGGGTCGTTGCGCCGTCCGGCCGCGATTGCCCCGACTGGGTTCCCGGCGAATTCTGGGTCGGCGGCGCGAATGTCGCCGCGGGCTACCGCAATGACCCGCAACGTACCGCGGAGCGTTTCGTCGAGTACGACGGTATCCGCTGGTACAAGACGGGCGACATGACCAGATACTGGCCCGACGGCACCATCGAGTTCCTCGGCCGGGCCGACAACCAGGTACAGATTCGCGGATACCGGGTCGAACTCGGCGAAGTGGAGAGCGCGCTTCGTACCGTGCCCGGGGTGCGCCATGCTGTCGCGACCGTCATCGGCACCAGCGCACCGAAGCTGGCTGCCGCCATCGCAGGCGATCCCGCCGAGGTCGGCGATATCACCGCCGCAGTCGCAGACCTGCTGCCGAGTTACATGGTTCCCACTCGCACCGTATTTTTCGAGCAGATTCCGCTCACCTCGAACGGCAAACTGGACCGCCGTGCCGTGGCCGCACTCCTCGAACCTGAAACTTCGGCTCCCGAAGACGGTGCCCCGCGTAATGATGTGCAGGCCGCGCTCGCCGACATCGTCGCCGAGGTACTAGGCGTGGATTTGGTTGGTGTGCATGACGACTTCTTCGCACTCGGCGGTGACTCGGTGCTGGCCACCACCGTCATCGCGCGGGTACGCGACTTGCTGGAAATCGATCACGCGGTGGTCGCGGACCTGTTGGTCGCCCGAACCGTGGCCGGTCTCGCCGAGCGGCTGGACAAACGGGAAGCCCAGCGCGGCATGCCAGACCGACTGGCCGTGATCGCACGCCACTACCTCGACGTCGCAGCGTTGACCGACGAGGAGGTTCTCGCCGAAGGCTAGTCCGGCGACGATGCAGACCGCGGAGCGGTCTGAGGAGGAGTCGGACAATCGAGCTTCAGCCCGGGGCGGGAGAGCCGATGATGATGCTTCCGACGCTGCACTCCTGTAGTTCATCGACTCCGGTGGCCGCAACGAAAGCGGCAGTGTCACCGAATCCTTGCGCGCACGTGCCCAGGCCCATTGCGGTTGCGGCCAGATAGATCGTCTGCATCAGCACCCCGACATCCTTGAGGATGGTGGCGTAGCTGATCTGCTCGTAGGTCCACATGATGCGACCAGAACGTGCGGCCATGACGACGAGCACTTGCGGCTCGGCACCTCCGGTCAGCGTGGCCGAAGCCGGTTTCATCAGCTGGGACACGGCCCGCGAATCCGCCGCGGTCACCGGGCGCAGCACGTGGTCGAACGAGTCGTAGTGGTACATGCCTGGCTCTAGTCCGGCGACATTTCGCACCACCGGGTAGAGCTCGAGCTCGTAGACGCCGCCACTGGACGGGTATGGCCGGGACACGAGTTCCTCGTCGCCGGTGACCGGCTGGGTTCTCCGCGTCCGCGCTGTGCGGTACAGCAACTCGGACAGTTGCTCAACGGTGATCGGGTGGGTGTCGTCGAATGCTCTTGTCGAAACCCGATCTTCGAGGACGGTTGTCAGTGTCGGGTCCTGTGTCCGCTTGGCCGTCAGATCGGGGACGAGCAGGGCGATCGGTTCGCCCGGATAGTTCGTCCTGCGCGCGGGCGGCGGTGGGAATCGGCCCTTCGCCCATTTGGTCGGACCGAAATGCTCCCAGGTGACGGTGCGCTCGCCGAGCGTGCTGCGACGGTGAAACCACAGATCGGGTGCACTCCAGCTGAGCGTGTCGAACTTGCCGTCCTCGGCGCCAGCCGGAAGGAGGATGCCGCACCAGTGCAGGTCCTCAATGAACTGCGACGCGACAGCGGCCGGCAAGCCCTGGTTGTCTCCTCCTGGTCCATCGAGGAGGACGAGCAGACCTGGGTCATGGATGCGCAGGTCGCACCACGCCAGGGGATGCTCGAGAACGAAACCCTCTGAGTCCCGGTGCAGTACAGCGAACTTCGACAGTGCGGCGGGTCGCGGCGATAGCGGTGCCGGCCGTGGCGCGGGTTGTCCGAACGGCACTATGGAGTAGAGATCCCTACCACCATCGCGTATCGCCACCGTCAGCCAGCCGCCGGCGGTGAGGCGATCTATCAGTGTGACGACATCGTTTCTGCGTGCCGGCGTAGACATTTCCAATACGGTTGCCGGCCCTAGGTTTAGCGTCTTGAGCGCCTGTAGCTGATCCGCGGTCAAACTGGCCAGCTTTTCGCTGCGCGGCGGGTTTAGCAGCACAGCTCCGGCGGGTGTGGTCACGCAGGTGACGCCGGACCGGAACGCGAATCTCGTTTGGTCGGGATATGTGATGCCGGCCAATCCGCAACCCCTCCCGCTTGTCAATGCGACCCACCGCAGGTCAGCAGCTTACCGGCGCGATTGTGGTACGAGGTCGTATCGAACCGCAAAAAGACACCGGGCTAAGCGCGGATAGCGGCCACCGGACGCAGGAAACGCGCCTTCCAGAGCAGGGCGAACACCTCCAACAGCATCAGACGGCGTGCGACTACAGCTGCGTGCCGGGGATGGGCGCCGGCTGTCGTGTGGGACGACGGCCCGAACCGCGCTGGAGGAAGCCCGGCGCGGATGGCGGCGCGCAGCAGCCCGGCCAGCGTGGGCAGTTCTGCGTCGGTGTCGGCGGTGGCGTCTCAGTAGCGGAGTGCTGCCGTGACGACGGTCAGGGCGGCAGCGTGACACCGCCTTGCTGGGTGGAACCGCCGAAGACGCCCAATCCCGCCAGGCCTGACAGACCGCCTGGCGGGTGGCAGGACCGGACGAGTCAGGCGACGTGGTAGTCGGGGCCGTGGCGCAGCTCAGCGAACAGGCCGAACGCAAATTGGGCGTGGCCATCAACGTGCGGGTCGGCATCCACCGTGGCCTGATCTATCTCGAACCGACCAGGACGACAGCGCGGCGGCATCGGCGACGTCGCGCACGAACAGCTCGTCGCGCACACCGAGCAGATGCCCCATGACGTTCCATAGATGCAGGTATGCGTCGACATCCTCGGCGGGCACGCGCACGCCGAGGCGACAAATCGGATCGGCGACGACATACGAGAAAGCCAGGAGTGTCCCGGCCAAGTCCTCCTGGTTGATCGGTGTGCCCAAGTCGGGATGCCACATGCCGGGCGTCTGCTCGTTGCGGGCCCTGATTAAGTGGCGCACAGCGGCGTGCATCAGGCGGACGCGCTGGATGGTGCGCCGGCCCTTGCCGTCTTCGTCGAGGCCGCCAACGTTGAGCGCTCGATCAGGAACTGGCCGGTCTCCATTACCCGCCGGCGCGCGTCGGTATCGAGCCGGGCGGTCAGGTACAGCACCTTCACGCCCTTCGCTGCCGCGTACGACGACGGGAGCGATGCGGGGCTGGTCGACGCGGACCAGCGTCCGCATGATCGCACTGACCGCGTCGACGCCGCCCCGCTCGAGCACGGCCGCGACCGGCATGTCGGCCACCGGATCGCCTAGCTCTCGCATGCGATCGAGCAGCGCGTCCGTCCATCTGGAGCTTCCGTTTGCACCCGCCATGCGCACAGCCCGTCGGACTTTGCGCTCGTCGCTAGGGCTTACCTGTCGGTTGAGTAGATATCAGCAGCAATACGAGTAGTCGGCTACGCGTGCTTCCCGATCCTCGCCAGTCATACGTTCCACGCATCATCACAGCGCACACAGTGTGGATGCGATCAGGAATGTCGGATTCAAGACTGCCCATCGAGGCAACGCAGGATGCCATCACCGGCACCCAACCGACCGTAAGTAATGACGACCTGTCACAGCCGCCAGCTCTGGTCACCGACCCACAGTCGCCGGTTCTGGTCACCGAACAAGAGGTGATGTTCGGCACCGCGGCAGCCGTGCGCCCGCGGTCCACCCCGATCACCCGCCGAATGATCGACGCGCTTCGTGTCGTCGCCGCCGCCTTGCGCCCGCCGCCCCCCCGGCCCCACTACGCTCATGGCGCCTCGTACATCGAGCGCGCCCGCATGTCACGAGAAATGGACAGATTATGAGCCACCCCGGCCAGCTCGCAATATCTCGACCAGCTCCCCGCGCGACCCGGCTCCCAGGCGCTGGTACAGGCGATACACATGCCCCTCAACGGTGCGCACCGATGTGACGAGCCGCTCGGCGATCTCCTTGTTGGATAGCCCTGCGGCGACCAGCTCGATGATCTCGCGTTGACGGCCGGTCAACGGTTGCTCTACTGGGTTGCGCAGCGCCGGCGTGCACAGCCCGCCGCAGTCGGTGGCCAGCTGCTGCGCCACCGCCGCGGCATACAGGCTGCGCTTGCGCTGCTGGTTGCGGCTGAACGCCACGGCTGCCTGGGCAGCGACGTCGGCGGCAGCGGTCCGATTGCCGAGCGCCCGGTAGTCGGCCGATGCAACCAGCAGACCCTCCCCATCGTCGGCCAGCAACGATTCCGTATGCCGCACAACGGCATCAGCAAGCGGAAGCGATAATGCATTGGCCAGTTCCCGCGCGCGTGTCGCCCCCGACGTGTCGCCCCATTGAGCCGCCACTTGCACGCAGGCCAGTTCATGCGTTGGCTGATTGCGTTTGCGCGCATCCTCGCCGGCCGCATGGACGACCGAGATCGCGTCGGTCAGATACCCGCTGGCCGCCAGTGCCCAGCCGCTGGCCACCGCCAGAGCGGTCTGCATAAACAGGTAGTCGGCCGGCACACATTGCCGTGCTTCGGTGATCGCCGCGTTGGCGGCATCTGGCTGACCCAGCTTGGCGTGGGCTTCAGCCAACGCGAAGCAGCTCGCTGCTCGCAAACCGGTTGTGACGCTGTGCTTTTCCACCCCGGCCAGCCCTTCGTGCAGAAGTTTCACCGCGGCAGGGAGCTCCCCGCGAACCAGCTCGGCGTAGCCCAGCAAGAATGCCAGGTTCGCATAGGCAAGACCGGGAACGTCGCGTGCCGACTCGGATAGCTTCTTGGCCGAGCGCACGCATTCGTCGATGCGCCCGTTCAACCGGCAGGCGCGCGCATAGACGCCGCCATACCAGAACCTCATGGGCGACGCCTGAGACGACGTGATCGCGCGGTCGATGGCCTGCGCCACGACGTCGGTGATGTCGTCGATTCTGCCGAGCGCGCCCGCCGCGATGGTCAACGCGATGGACGCCAACATGGCGTGAAAGTCGGGCAGTGTCGGCGAACGCAGCGCCGCCCGTGCCTTTTCTGCCGCGGTTACGCTGCGGGCCATCACCGCGTCCAGACATGATTCGATCGCGGCGCGTTCGGCTTGCTCCGCCACCGATTCCCGCGTCGATGCCAGGCCGTCGAGAATGGCCGACGCCTCGCGGGGTCGCCCGAGATTCCAGACCAGGTTCGCTGCCCGCACGGTTGCCCAGTGATGTCCGTTGGGGTCATCCACGCCGATCCCGGCCAGGATCGCCTCGGCCTGGTCGCCGTGCCCGCGCCCGACCAGGCTTATCGCGCGCAGGCCGACCGCCTCGCTGGCCCCCGCATCGGCTGCGGCGGCGGCGAATCGGTCCGACAGGTCCAGGTCGAGCAGCGTCATCGCGAACCGGGCCGCCTCCAAGAACAGGTGCGGGTCCGGGGGAAGGTCTGATTCGAGGGCCAGCAGCGCCCGGCGCACCGTCGCGTGCAGGTCGGCGTCGGCGTCCTTGGCCAGCCGTTGCGCCAGCTTGCCGCGGATCCGCGACAGATACATCTCGCTGGCCGCCGCGCGCCGAAGCTCACCGAACAGCGGATGGGCCAGTCGGGCCATCAGCTTGGAGCCGCTGCGTTCCACGGTGACCAGGCTCATCTGCTCGGCCGCTTCGAGATCGCGGCGGTGCACCAGGTCGCAGAGCACGTCGACCGCGAGCGGCTCGTACTGCGACAACGTGTCGACGACCAGCGCCACATCCGGGGCCAGCCGCCCTAGCTGCCGACCGACCATATCGCCGATGCTGTCGGACACCGCGACGCGCTCGTCCCACATCCACACCCCAGCGACCTGGCGCATCCGCCCGGCGGCGACCTGATCCTTGAGCAGTTGCCGCAAAAACAACGCGTTGCCACCGGTCAGTTTGAAGAACCGCTTGGCGCTTCGACCGTCCACCGCGCCGCCAAGGGTGGTCTCGATCATGCGGTGGGTATCGGAAGCCGCCAGCGGCTCGAGGTCCAGGCGGGCGAGCAGGTCATCTTTCCACAGCGCGGTGATCGCATCGGGCTCGTCCCCGCCGGCGCGCACCGTGACCACCAGCCGCGGCCCCCGCGCCTGGGCCAGCTGGTGCACGACGTGTGCCGACAGTGCGTCGAGAAGGTGCGCGTCGTCGACCCCGATCAGCACACGGCCCTGACGTTGTTGCGTGACAAAGGAATTGATGACGCGTCGCACATTAGATATCGGATCGGACATGGTGTCGCATATCGATGCGGTGAACGCACCTAATGGAATCTGTCGCGCGGACTGGGTACCCACAATCCAGCATGTCCGCTCGCCTGCCGCTTCGGCACGGGCGAGCACTTCACGCGCGAGCCGGGTCTTGCCCACTCCCGGAGCTCCAGCGATGACGACACCAGAGTAGTTGCCAACTCCGCTGAGCGCGCGGCGAACAGCAGCTAATTCGCTATCACGCCCTGTCAGCGGATCGCCGCTGATCACCGGCCGACTATAACCTGTGTTACGTCCTTCACGGTCGGAATTCAGCTGCCAATCCCGGTCCGCTTTTGGCATTGTTCGGGAGTTCGGTCCAATCTACGTTGGTTGCGGTGTTCGGCGAGCAGGCTGATGAGTCGCTGGGCTCCTTGGCTGCGGTGCTGAGCTACCCCAATAAGCCTCCGGTCAAAAGGCCAGATGCGTGGTGCACTGATCAGTGCGGATCATGTGTGCAAGCTAATCCACTACGCTATGCCGCCCCCGTGGCGCGATGAGTATGGTGTCAGCATCGTCGGATCGTTGCCACCCGCACAGGACATCATGACCGTCGACACCGTCCGATCCGACTGCCCTTTCCGCCACCGGCAGAACGTCCCGTCAGCGGCGCGAGACACCACTGCGCGACGGCGATCGGCTCTTCGTCATCGGAACACCCGGCATGGTCATCGAACCGACAGAAGTTGTGTGCGCATCTTCACTCGCCTAGCGCGCGACGCTGACGTTACCGGCGGGGCTGCCAGACCACCACTGCGGTGCTCTTGGGCATCACCGCGATATCGCGACGCTGGCGGGCCCGCAACGCCTCCAGGTCCTCGGCCATCTCCTTGAGCCTGGACTGCAGCGCCTCGACCTGATTGGTCAGCTCGATGATCCGTTTAATGCCAGCGAGATTCACGCCCTCGTCCTGGGAGAGCCGCTGCACCTCGCGAAGCAGGTCGATATCACGCTGCGAATAGCGGCGCCCGCCACCGGAACTGCGGCGGGGTCTGACCAGCCCGAGCCGGTCGTAGGTGCGCAGCGTCTGCGCGTGCATACCGGCCAGCTCAGCGGCCACCGAGATCAGGAATGTCCGGGAATCGTCTTTCTTAGCCATCAGCGGTTACCTGCCCATCCGGCCCTCGGGTTAAAGCCACTCGACCGCTCGGCGGCCGCATAGGCCTCCAGCGCCTCCTTGGCCGCACCGTCCAGGTTCGGTGGGACCTCGACCTTCACTGTGACGAGCAGGTCACCGTTGCCGCCGCTGCGCTTGGGCACACCGCGTCCACGCACCCGCAGGATGCGGCCGTCGGCGGTGCCCTTGGGCACCCGAACACCGACCTTACCGTCCAGCGTCGGCACCGAAAGTGTTGTGCCCAAAGCTAGTTCGGTGAAGCTGACCGGTACGGTCACGGTCAGGTCGTCGCCGTCGCGGCCGAACACCTCGTCCGGCCGCACGTGCACAGTCACGTACAGGTCACCCGACGGAGCCCCACGCAACCCGGCCTCACCCTGCCCGGCCAGCCGGATCCGCTGCCCGTCCTCGACACCAGGCGGGATCCGCACATTGATGGTTCGGGTACGGGTCGTCACACCGGTTCCCTTACATTGCGCACAAGGGTGCTCGATGATCGACCCGCTGCCCCGGCAATTCGTGCACGGCTCGGAGAAGCCAAATGCGCCTTGGTTGCTGGAGATCACACCCGAGCCGTTACAGCTGGGACACACCTTCGGGCTGGTGCCCGGCCGCGCGCCGCTGCCGTGGCAGTTGGTGCACGGTGCCGGGCTGGTCAGCCGCAGCGGCATCGCCACACCTTTGGCGGCCTCGACAAAATTCAGCTCGGCCTCGGTCTCGAGGTCGTTGCCGCGTCGCGGCCGGCTCGGGCGAGGCGCGGCACCACGTCCGAACAAGCCCCCGAACAGGTCGCCGATAGTGCTCCCGCCGGTCTGACCGGCAGCGTCGAACAAATCGCTCAGGTTGAACTCAACGCCGTCGCCGCCCATGCCGAATCCGCCGAAGTTGCCGCCGCTGGACCGGCGGCCGAACCCGCCGCCGGCGAACAGCCGGCGGGTTTCGTCGTACTCCTTGCGCTTGGCCGGGTCCGACAGCACACTGTGCGCCTCCGACACCGCCTTGAACCGCTCTGCGGCGCGTGGGTCGTCGCGATTGGCGTCCGGGTGCAGCTCGCGGGCCAACTTCCGGTAGGCCCGTTTGATTTCGTCGGCGCTGGCGTCGGGGGAGACGCCCAGCTCCTTATAGAAGTCCTTCTCGACCCACTCGCGTTGAGCCATACCGCGTCACCCCCTCACCTCTCCTCATCTTCCTCTCTGTAGTTGGTGCGCCGGCAGTAGTCGTTAGCCCTCCGGCGGTTCTGATTCTGCGTTCTGGCCAGCCGAGCTGACGTCGTTATCGGCCGTGTCAGCCGTGTCCGTCGTACCGGCGACGTCGACGGCGACGATGTTGCCATCGGCGACGCCGGCATCAGCGGCTTCGACGGTGGATTCGGCAGCGTCGTCAGGGATCGTGTCGACCACGCCGACCAGGGCATGCCGCAACACTCGGTCCCCCAGTTTGTATCCTTGTCGCAGTACCTTGCCGATCACGGGCTTGGCGCCTTCCGACCCGTCGCCCTCATGTTGCACGGCTTCGTGCAACACAGGGTCGAAATCGTCGCCTTCGGCACCGAACGCCGACAGGCCGAGCCCGTTCAACGCGCTCATCAGCTTGTCGGCGACCGACTTCAGTGGGCCCGACTCCAAATCGCCGTGACTACGCGCACGGTCGAGATCGTCGAGCACGCCCAGCAGTTGGCTGATGACGGTGGCCTTGGCCCGGTCCGCCGCCGCCTGCTGGTCGCGCAGCGCGCGCTTACGGTAGTTGGCGAAGTCGGCCTGAACCCGCTGCAGATCAGCGGTCAGCTCGGCGACCTTGTCCACGGTCGCAGCCGCGTCGGCCGTGGCCGCGGCTCCACCTGCACTGTGCGCCGACGCGGAAGCGACGTGACGTACTTCGCCGGTCTCGGGGTCGATCCGCCGTTTGTCGGTGATCGTTACCTGTTCGCGTGGGTTGCCTTCCGTCACTTGGCCTCCTCGTCGTCGACCACTTCCGCGTCCACGACATCCTCGGCGCTGCCAGATCCGTCGCCGCTGGCGGCCTGCGCGGCCTGGGTGGCCTCGTAGATCGCCTGCCCAAGCGCCTGCGACTCGCGGCCCAGCTTTTCCATCGCGGACTTGATCGCGCCGATGTCGGTGCCTTCCAGCGCCCTCTTCGCGTCGGCGACCGCAGCGTCGACCTTGTTCAGCGTGTCCTCGGGAACCTTCGAGCCGCCCTCGGCTTCACGCTGCTCCTTGACGAACTTCTCCGTCTGGTACACCAGCGTCTCAGCCTGGTTGCGGACGTCGGCCTCCTCGCGGCGCTTGTGGTCTTCCGCGGCGTGCGCCTCGGCGTCCTTGATCATCCGGTCGATCTCTTCTTTGGACAGGGCCGAGCCTTCCTGGATGCGGATCGTGTTCTCCTTGCCGGTGCCCTTGTCCTTGGCGGTGACGTGCACGATGCCGTTGGCGTCGATGTCGAAGGTGACCTCGATCTGCGGCACACCGCGCGGGGCCGGCGGAATGCCGGTCAGCTCGAAGGAGCCCAACAGCTTGTTGTGCGCCGCGATCTCACGCTCGCCCTGATAGACCTGGATCTGCACCGACGGTTGATTGTCGTCGGCGGTGGTGAAGGTCTCGCTCCGTTTGGTCGGGATGGTGGTGTTGCGTTCGATCAGCTTGGTCATCACGCCGCCCTTGGTCTCGATACCCAAGCTCAGCGGCGTAACGTCAAGCAGCAGAACGTCTTTCACCTCACCCTTGAGCACACCGGCTTGCAGCGCGGCACCCACCGCGACAACCTCGTCGGGGTTGACGCCCTTGTTGGGCTCCTTGCCGCCGGTGAGCTCCTTGACCAGGTCGGTCACCGCGGGCATCCGGGTGGAACCGCCGACCAGCACCACGTGGTCGATGTTGGCCACCGAGATACCGGTGTCGGCGATCACCTGCTGGAATGGCTTGCGGCACCGGTCCAGCAGGTCCTGGGTGATCCGCTGGAACTCCGCGCGGGTCAGCTGCTCGTCAAGGAACAACGGGTTCTTGTCGGCATCGACGGTGATGTAGGGCAGGTTGATCGACGTGCTCGGCGACGAGCTCAGCTCGATCTTGGCCTTCTCGGCTGCCTCTTGCAGCCGTTGCATCGCCATCTTGTCCTTGGTCAGGTCGATGCCGGTCTGCTTCTTGAACTTATCGGTCAGCCACTCGACGATGCGATGATCCCAGTCGTCGCCGCCGAGGTGGTTGTCTCCTGAGGTGGCCCGGACCTCGACCACACCTTCCCCGATCTCCAGCAGCGAGACGTCGAAGGTGCCACCGCCGAGGTCGAACACCAGGATGGTCTGCTCCTTCTCGCCCTTGTCCAGGCCGTAAGCCAGCGCGGCCGCGGTCGGCTCGTTGATGATGCGCAGCACGTTGAGGCCTGCGATCTGGCCGGCCTCCTTGGTGGCCTGCCGCTGGGCATCGTTGAAGTACGCGGGGACGGTAATCACCGCGTCGGTGATGTCCTCGCCCAGGTACGCCTCTGCGTCGCGCTTCAACTTCATCAGGACGCGGGCGCTGATCTCCTGGGGGGTGTAATTCTTGCCGTCGATCTCGATCTTCCAGTCGGTGCCCATCCGCCGCTTGATCGAACGGACGGTGCGCTCGACGTTGGTTACCGCCTGGTTCTTGGCGGGTTGACCGACGAGCACCTCGCCGTTGCGGGCGAACGCGACAATCGAGGGGGTAGTCCGGGAACCTTCGGAGTTGGCGATGACGGTGGGGTCGCCACCTTCGAGGACACAGATGACGGAGTTGGTGGTCCCGAGGTCGATTCCGACCGCACGAGCCATGGTGAATCCTCCTGAGTAGTCGAGCTTCTGCAGTGCACTATGCTGAGTGAACCCGGCTCAAGACTGCCCTCGGCTGACCTCTGCTGTCAAACCCAGGTTGAGCCTAGCTCACTCAACTTGTTGACGGAGTCAACGGCGCAGAGTGGCGGTTTGTTCCCGGATGGTTGGCGGCGTCTGACATGCTGTCCACCGGATCGTGGAATAACCTCACATCCAGTCCGCAGGTGTGCCCGCATGGGCGCGAAGCACCAAGCCACGACAATAGGAAGTCGATGCCACCGCTGCCCAGCACACCTGACCCCGCAGCCGCTGAGACCGCACTGCTCACCCGCGAGGACGCGGGTTATCACCACGACCTCCATCGCCGGCAGCTGCAGATGATCGCAATCGGCGGCGCCATCGGGACTGGGCTGTTCCTCGGCGCGGGAGGACGGCTTGCGTCGGCGGGGCCCGGATTATTCCTGGTCTACGCGATCTGCGGCGCCTTCGTGTTCCTGATCTTGCGCGCGCTTGGGGAGCTCGTGCTGCACCGCCCGTCGTCGGGGTCGTTCGTGTCCTACGCCCGCGAGTTCTTTGGGGAGAAAGCGGCTTTCGTCGCGGGCTGGATGTACTTCCTGAACTGGGCGATGGCGAGCATCGTGGACAGTACCGCGATCGCGAATTACTTCCACTACTGGAGGGCGCTTCAGCCGGTCCCGCAGTGGACCCTCGCGCTGATCGCGCTGATCGCGGTGGTGTCGGTGAACCTGATCTCGGTCAAGGCCTTCGGCGAGTTTGAGTTCTGGGCGGCATTGATCAAGGTGGTGGCGCTGACGACGTTCCTGGTCGTCGGCACCGTCTTTCTGGCCGCGCGCTTCCGGGTCGACGGTCGAGACACCGGATTCGGCCTCTGGACCGACCACAGGGGGTTCTTGCCGACCGGCCTGTTGCCCCTGGTGCTCGTCACCTCGGGGGTGGTGTTCGCCTACGCCGCGGTCGAGTTGGTCGGCACCGCCGCCGGGGAAACGGCCGAGCCGGAGAAGATCATGCCGCGCGCGGTCAACTCCGTGGTGGTCCGCATCGCGATCTTCTACGTCGGGTCGGTCGCGCTGCTGGCGCTGCTGCTGCCGTACACCGCCTACAGAGCTCACGAGAGCCCGTTCGTCACGTTCTTCGCCAAGATCGGTTTCGGTGGCGCCGGCTCCGTGATGAACGTGGTGGTCCTCACCGCGGCGTTTTCCAGCCTGAACGCCGGGCTGTATTCCACGGGCCGGATCCTTCGGTCGATGGCGGTGAACGGCAGCGGCCCGTGGTTCACCGCCCGGATGTCAAAGAACGGTGTGCCGTACGGCGGGATCCTGCTGACCAGCATGTTCGGCCTGTTCGGTGTCGTGCTCAACGCGGTCAAACCGGGCGAGGCCTTCGAAATCGTGCTCAACATCGCCGCTTTGGGCATCATGGCGGCCTGGGCGACGATCGTGCTCTGCCAACTCCAGCTGTACCGGATGACGAAGGCCGGGACGCTGCAGCGGCCGCGGTTCCGGATGCCGCTGGCCCCCTATAGCGGCTATCTCACCCTGGCTTTCCTGGCGGCCGTGCTGGTGCTGATGGTGTTCGACGCTCGACGCGGTCCCTGGATCATCGCGACGCTGGTGATCGGCATCCCCGCCCTCATCGGCGGCTGGTACCTGGTCCGCAAGCGGGTGACGGCGACCGCCGAGTTAGTCATGGGCCACGCCGCAGACGCCCCGGTCGGGGACGTCCCGATCGTCGGGGATGTCCCGGTCGTCGGGGATGTCCCGGTCGTGGGGGATGTCCCGGTCGTGGCCAACCCGGCGACGGATCCGGACGACCGACCACCTGCGCCCGGCAACCCTGGCAGCGGGATCACGCAGTCGTCGCGATAACGGGTTTCTTTAGTACCGCGACTTCTTCCCGCTACACCACCCCAGGCCATATTCGCCACTAGCAATCGGAGCGGGCAAAGTCCATGCGCCCAGATCGGCTAATGCAAGTCGCAACCATCGGTATATCGGGCTTCCGGGCACGAGAGGTCGCATAAGCGGGTGACAATTGTCTGCGTGGGCGATGGTGTCGATGAACTCGACATCGCCTTGTTGGATGGACTGCACGCCAATCCGCGGGTGACCTTCGAGGAACTCGCGCGGGTGCTCGACGTTTCGGCGGTGACCGCGGCGCGCAGGTGGCGCCGCCTGGTATCGACCGGGCGGGCATGGGTGTCATCGGCGGTCGGCCCGAGGCTGCCGGTCGCCGGCGCCCTATTCGAGGCCGAATGCGCGCCCGGTGTTGCGCAGTCGGTGGCCACACAACTCGCTGCCCTGCCGCAGGTGTTCAGCGTGAACATCACGACAGGCAGCGACAACGTGTACGCGCTGCTGGTGGCGGCCGATCAGTGGCTGCTTTCTGAGCTGCTCGTGGATGTACTTCCCCGTGTTGAAGGTTTGCGCCATGTACAGACGGCGCAGATCACGCAGATGTTCAGCGGCACCCGCTGGCGGCTGGGCGGTCTCAGTTCCAGCCAGGTGCGCGCGGTGACACCAGAGCCGGGCGCAACGGGGCGCAGCCATAGGTTCGATGCACTCGACCGCGAGTTGTTCTTGGCGCTTCAAGACGACGGACGGCTGAGCTTTCGGGATCTGGCTGCGTCGGTGGGCCGATCGGAGCCCGCGGTGCGTCGGCGCGTGGATCTGCTGACCCGCTGCGGATTAATGGCATTTCGCACCGACTTCGCTCGTGTGGAAGCCGGCTGGCTCACAGGCGTCGCATTGAAACTGCGGGTTGCGGAGTTGGCGGTTAGCGAGATAGGGCGCGCACTGGTCCAGTATCCCGAGATCCGGTTCTGCGCTGCCATTGTGGGAGGCGGGCCGGCGAACCTTTTCGTCACGATGCAACTGCATGAGCTGGCCGTGCTGGACACGGTGACTGCTCGGCTGCTGACCGAATTTCCCAGCGTGGCAGTGCTGGACACGCGCGTGGTGCTGCGCTTCGTGAAGTCCTGGGGACGGCTGCTGGGAATGGACGGCCACGCCGGCGAAGTGGTGCCCGTCGACCTCTGGGCATCAGTCAGCTAGTCGCAGGGCTGGAGATTTCCTTCATGCAGAGTGCAATTTCGATGACTTTCCTTCGCATTTAGGCATCTATTGGGAGCCGACTCCGATGCTAGCGGCCATGCACTCATCACTTCGACCGGCCCACGGAAGGCAGGCGGGCCAACGCTTCCCATCCCGGCCTGATCGCCGAATGCGCCAGCAACACCCCTCCTCATAAAAGGAGCCATGCCGTGGCCGATACACCGTTTGATCCCAGCGCCGCCCTCAAACAGTTGCTGGCCGAGGTCGGGCTGTCGACCGCAGATGCCGGCGGCCGGGTGACATTCGCGGGGCAGGACCCGATCATTCCGGCCCGCCACCGACTCGGCGCAGCGATCGGCATCCCGATCATGGCCAATGCGGTTGCCGCTGCTGCAATGCACCGCCATCGCGGTGGCCCCGACCAGAATCTGCACCTCGACCTGCGTCAGGCGGTGCACCACATCACCCCGGGCGCTTACTGGCACTCCACGCTCGCAGGTGAGACGCCCTCATTCGCGCTGACCCTGGATAATCCGTTCCTGCTGCTGCCCTACCGCACCCGCGACGGCCGCACCGTGATGGCCTCGGGCGTGTATCCACATCAGGCGGCCAAATGGTGCCGGTTCCTCAACGTGCCGCCGGACTACAGCAAAGTCGTGGACGCCTTCGCCGGCTGGGACGCGTTCGAGCTGGAGGAGGCCGCCAACCAGGTGGGGCTGCCGCTGTGCGTCGCACGCACCCCGGAGGAGTGGCTGGCTCACCCGCAAGGGGCACTGTTGGCGAGCCAGCCGGTAATCGGCTTGACCCGTATCGGCGACGCGCCTCCACGCGACCTCGGCCCCTCTGACCGGCCGTTCGGCGGAGTACGCGTACTGTCCTTCACCCACGCCATCGCCGGGCCCACCGTGGGACGCACACTTGCCGAGCAAGGCGCCGATGCGCTGTGTGCCACCCGCCCGATCGACTTTGAACACGATTTCATCTACGCCGAGGCCAACGTCGGATCCCGCAGCGCGAACCTGGACCTGACCAAAGACACCGGCAAAGCCAACGTCGAACGGCTGCTCCGCGATGCTCACGTCGTCGTCAACAACCACCGCGGCGCCAAGCTGGAGAAACTGGGTATCGATCCGCACCGGCTCGCCGAGTCTCACCCCGGGCTGGTCAATGTGTCGGTTACCTGTTACGGGTCGACCGGGCCGTGGGCTCCACGCGGCGGCTTCGACATGAATGG
>DASPOT010000277.1:0-2433 GCA_035625875.1 Mycobacterium sp.
TCACCGCACCCTCGTCGCACGGCTGCGAGCGGCCGGTCTGGAGGTCGTCGAACTCAACCCGCGAGCGGTGAAAGACGCACGCGGTCAACAGCTCTTGCGAACGTTGAAGAGCGACGCCCGCGACTGCGGCGCGATGGCCGACTGCTGATCCGGGGTAGCGGTCGTCCACCGCAGTGTCGTGATGAGGCCCTGGCTGCGCAAGCCGCGTGGGTCGCGCACCGGCGCCGCAAGGTCGCCGCCCAAGTCATGTTGAGCAACCAGATCCACGGCCAGCTCGATCTGATCTTCCCCGGACTGACCGGCTGCTTCGCCAACGGCCTGGCCGCCGCGTCACTGCGAGTGCTGATCCGCGACCTGCCCGACCCAGACCGGGTCCGGCACCTCGGCGTGGAGGGGGTGCTGCGCTTCGTTCGTCGCCGCGGCGTGCGCATGTCCCGGCCCAAGGCCCAGCAAGTCGTGCAGGCAGCCCAGCCGCCCTTCGGTTACCTGGCGCCGAACGACCCGCACCGCTGGTCGTGCTCGCCGCCGACTGGGCCCTGTTCGAGGCCCTCGACCAGCAGATCCACGACGCCACCACCCAGCTCGCGGCGCTACTGCCCGACACCCCCGCCGGCGTCTTGCTCGGCATTCCCGGTGTCGGCGTGCTCACCGCCAGCAGTTACGGCGCGGCGATCGGTGACCTGAACCGCTACCGCGACGCCGCGGCCGCCTACCGGGCATCCGGCCTGGTCCCGATCAGCTACCAGTCGGCCGGCCGCGCCCGGTCCCGCACCGGCATCAGCCGCGAAGGATCGGTCGAATTACGCCGAGCCATCGTCGAGCTGGGCCGCGGCGTCGGCCTGCACCACCCCGATTTCATTACCTACCGGCGCCGGCTGCTGTCCCGCGGCAAGCCGCCGCTGGTCGCCATGATCGCCGTCGGCCACCGCGCACACCGGCTCGCGTTCGCCATGCTGCGCAGCCAGCGGCCATTCGACGCCGACCGCTGGGCGCGAGCCGTCGCCGGCCACCGCCACCGCGCTGACGAGCAGGCCCGTCATGGCGACACCACCGCAATCGGCGGCCCACCAGCACGACGTGACCCGCCCGCCCAACCCACTCTCACCCACGCGGAGGCATCAAGCAACTAACAACCGCAGCCGTCGCCGGCAGCGCTGGCGGCGTGTGCAGCGGGCGCTAACGGATATGGAAGCCTGTGTGGCCCGGTGCCGAGAGGCGTTGGAAACCGGGCACCTTCCCCTATCCAGCCGTCTCGTCGCGATTTGCGCGCTGCAGTTCGCACCTTGTTCAGAGGTCTCCTCTAGGTCAAGCAGATGGTCAGGCAAGCTCCTCGTTGCCAAAGCGTTTGTATCCGAATGCCCAGGGCAGACGGTTCGGCGGCAGTGACATGGCATGAGTGTAAGGCGCGCCTGACCCGCGTCTTCGACGCCGATCACGGGCGAGGGTCAGTCCTTTGTCGCGTGCATCCACAGCGCCACATCGATTCGCCTAGGAGGCTGACACCGTCGGGTGCACAGGCACATGCCTCGGTGATCCTCTGCCGTCGGGAGTCATCAGTGAGCTGGTCATACATGGTCACCCAGAATCGGTCCGTGGGAGGTTTCAGCACGCGTTCGACTTCACTGTCCAGGATCGGGATCAGTCGGGGCGCTTCGCCGCAAGCAGCTTTCCCGCCGTCACGTAACCCACGTCATCAAGCGTTTTCAAGGCAGCGTGCAGTGGTGCAGCCGAACTGCCGCACTCGACGACGGATCGAGGCGCTTCCCAAAGATCGAGATTCTGCGGGATCTCCGCCAGCAACTCATTGAACCGGTCAGCCTCGGTGACGAGGAGTCGTGCTGCCGACTCGGTCGGCACCTTCACCGACAGTGCTTCAACCGCCAGTACGTCCGATGGCTCGAACCGGACCGGGTCGCCCATTGCGGCGAAGACCTCGAACCTGCGTCCTGTGAACTGGTCGTTGTCCTTGCCCTCAAAATAGCGGTTCAGGTTCTTCTGGACCTCAGTTGCGTTGGCGGAGAACCACTCTCAAGATCGAACGCGAATCCGCCGATCATCGATAGCCCGGGGCTGACCGGCGGGCTCAGAGGGTGGCGACGTCGGCCTGCTTGGCGCGGACGGCTTCGGCGGCGGTGCGCAGGGCGGCCAGCTCGGTCTCGCTAAGGTCGCGCTCGACGATGCGGCGGACGCCGACCGCACCGATCTCGGCCTCCACGCCCAGGTAGACGCCGGAGATCCCGTACTCGCCATCCACCCAGGCGCAGACCGGCATGACCTGGCCGGAGTCCTCGCCTACCGCGCGGGCCATCCGGGCCGCGGCGGCGGACGGGGCGTAGTACGCCGAGCCGGTCTTGAGCAGCGCGACGATCTCGCCGCCGCCGTTGCGGGTCCGGGTGACGAGTTGCTCGATCTCGTCGGCGGGCAGCAGGCCGG
>DASPOT010000278.1:0-23546 GCA_035625875.1 Mycobacterium sp.
GGTCGCACGGCCAGCTATCTTTAACCGCCGCTCCGGCCATTCTTTGCGGCGCCCCGGACACATTCGGTCAGCCGCGGGGCGCGAAGGGGCGAGACCCGCGCGACATGGGAGGACCACCGAAACCAACGATTCCCCAGGTCAACCCGGGGACTCGCTTATTTCAACAGCCTTAACTTCGGGTTAGCGCATACCCTGGCGATGGCGTGGGCGTTGGGCGGTGGTGCCCGCCCGATGGAGATCGACGAGCTGCGCCGCGCGTTGGATGTTCAACGCGCGTTGGTGCTGGACAGTTAGGGCTGGCTGCTGGTCGCCGGCGTGGAACGCAAATCCTTGGTCGATCTGGTCGCCAGCCTGACCAGCGGCAAGCTCCGCTATCTGGTCGCCGACCTGGCCGCGCTGCCGCGCGCGGCGGTCGTCGTGGAGGACCGCTATTCGCAGCTATTCAAGGCACCAAGACCTGCCTAGTTCGCGGCTTTGGATCGGAACATCTTCCATCGCAATTTCTTTCGCGTCGGCGCTGAACCGCTCGGCACGTATGGTCCCCGCCTGTTGGTGTCTGGCGTCGCAGCCTGATTCAACGTCCGCTCCATCGCGGAAACAACGTGGCGGTTCTTCGCCAGTGATTGGCGAAACGGCCTGGAGTCACAAGGCGTATGACTGGGACATGCCGCATACCGCAGACGCACACCTGCCCGACACCCCGGTAGCTACACGGGCCCGCATTCGCCGCGGCGAGCACATCGGCCCGACGAGCGGTCTCGCACCTGGCTTCGCCCAGGCGAATCTCGTCGTACTCCCGGCCAACGACGCGCTTGACTTTCTGCGTTTCTGTGTCCGAAACCCAAAGCCATGCCCGGTCATCGAGGTCACCGACACCGGGTCGCCGTGTCCGACCAATGTTGTCTCCGACGCCGACCTGCGCACCGATCTTCCGCGCTACCACGTCTTCCGCCACGGTGAACTCGTTGACGAGCCGTCTGAGGTACTGCGCTTCTGGCGCGACGATTTCGTCAGCTTCCTGCTCGGTTGTTCGTTCACCTTCGAGTGGGCGCTCACCAACGCCGGACTGCCGCTGGCCCATCAGGCGCAGGGCGTCAACGTGCCGATGTACGTCACCAATCGCCGGTGCGTCGGTGCCGGACGATTCGAGGGACCGCTCGTTGTGTCGATGCGGCCGTTTGGCGGTGCCGACGTCGCTCGCGTCGCTGAGATCTCGTCCCGCTTTCCGCTGATGCATGGAGCGCCGGTGCACGTCGGCGACCCGACGGTGCTGGGCATTGGCGACCTCAGCGCTCCCGATTTCGGCGATCCCGTGCGGCTCGATCCCGGTGAGGTGCCTGTGTTCTGGGCATGCGGGGCTACAGCTCAGGTTGTCGCGCTGCAGGCCCGCCCGGCGCTTGCGATCTTTCACGTGCCCGGCCACATGTTCATCACGGATCGACCGCACACCGACTTCGATCTTGAGGCCGAGCGCTGGAGCCTTGGCCGCTATTGAGCGGGTTATCTATGGTGATACACGATGGAGAAGACGACGATCTACTTGCCGGATGACCTCAAGGCGGCGGTGAAGCATGTCGCCCTACAGCACGGAGTCTCTGAAGCCGAGGTCATCCGCGAATCCATCGGCGCGGGAGTAAGCGGCGTCAACCCGCGGCCGCGGGGGTGGCCTCTACTCTGCCTCGGAGCCGATCGCTCGGCGTGTTGACGAGCTCCTGGATGGCTTTGGTGAGCGGTGATCGTCGATACCAGTGCGCTGCTCGCATATTCGATGCCGGTGAACCAGACCACCAGGCGGTGACCCGCATCAGTTCTCGCCGGTGATGCTGCGCTCCACCAGGCTGCCTAGACACTCGCGGGTGTGCTCGTCGACGATCGAAACGATCTTGATCGGGTGCCCGTCAGTGGTGACGTCGAACTGGAAATCCACCGCCCATACCCGATTGGGCCCATCCGCACCGACCGTGCCCGGCGTCGTTGAGGTGCCGTGGCGTTGGCGGCGGCGCCGCTGCGGCACCCGCAGTCCTTCTTCGCGCCACAGCCGTTGAATCTTCCTATGATTCACCTGTCAGCCCTCGCTGCGGGCCTCGTGGTAGGCGGGCCGAAATCCGCGGCGCGGATGCTTCTTAGCGCAGGCATGTAGCCAAGCCCGCAGCGGCGCATCTGGATCCTGCGGGGTCGTCGAGACGGGTTCGTGTCGCTGGGTGGCGCGGTGCTGCCCGGTCACGCGGCAGGCGAACCGCGCACTGACCCCCAGCACGCGCTGAAGGTGGTGCACGGCCGCCCGCCGGCGTTCCGGGCTCAGAAGTTTCCCTTCGCGATCTCCTTGAGCGCGGCCTTCTCCAACTCGGCATCGGCCAGCAGTCGTTTGAGGGTGGCGTTCTCACGTTTGAGGTCCTTAAGTCGTTTGGCGTCCTCGGCCTTCAACCCGTCGAATTGCTGCGCCAGCGGTGATACGTCGCCTCCGAAACGCCCAACTCGCGGCACACGGCCGCGGTGTCTTTGCCCTCCCCCAGCAGGCGATCGGCTGCCATCAGCTTGCGCACGATCTGTTCAGGACTGTGCCGCTTCCTCGTTGCCATGATCTTGTCGAGCCTTCCCGCCCACAGGGGGCGACAAGACTCTCAGGCCTGGACTAACCAGCTGGGGTCAGGTCAGCCGTTCATGAACGTTTACGCCCCCCACGGCGCGGGTATCCCGGGTGTCGAGGTGCGCCAACCCGCCGCGCCATCGAAATCCCATATTCATCCTTAGGAGCGCTACCATGACGGAGAGCACTGGGAAGAAGACCTTGGCGGAAGGAGCGGCGACCCTGTCCGACGAGAGGTTGAAATCGCTCGAAGCCAAACGCCAGAACGCGATGCAGGCGGTGCGTAAGTTCGTTGATGACGTCGATGAGGCGATTCCCAAAACCGTCGACCCGTCGCTACGCAAGAGAATCGTCGACTCCGCCCTGGAATTGGCCGACAAGCTCGGCGCGACGCAGTTGGAGTTCCAGCGCAGCGTCTCGAGCAGCGTGAGTGAGGCGCTGACGCCCAGCAGACCAGGCTCGGCGCCCCCGTCGGAAGAGGTGCGTGCAACGCGAGGGGAACTCTTTGACAAAGGACAGCGCTGAAACCGGTTCAGGGCCAGAAGATCGGTATCTTCACCCGTCCCGCCGGAGCAAACCGACGGGGCACGGGATTACATCTTCCCGGTCTTTGAAGTCGAAATCAGCGGCGATGATGCAGTCGCCCGGCGGTTCCGAGGCGCCGGATCTTTCTGGGGAACCGTGGCTACGCGTTGACCGCCGCGCACGTCCCTTACCGACCCGCCGCCGACGCTCCCCGGCGCTGCGATTTTGATCGATGAAGATCATTGGCGCGGCTTTGCCTTGCAAGCTTTTGAGCTGCACCCAAGCGAGGACATCGGCGATCATGTCGATATCGCCCCCGGTGGACCGCAGGAGTCGTGGCGATCGTGCGAGTTGGCACTGAATGCGTGGGATCGTCCGCGCAAGACCAGCACATAACTCAGCGTCTCAAGGCCGTCGCCAACTGGAACCCGCAGCGATAGAGCCGGAGCCGCTGAGTCGCGGTGATATCGCCGCAGGTTTCCAGGTCCAGAGGCCCGGCTCCCTGGCCAGGCAGGGGATGCAATACACCCCGGGGGTTGGCGGCGACAGCGCCTGTGTATTGAAGCCGCTGCTGCGGAAGGCATTTCGGACACCGACAAAGCGGACTTCCTACAAGACTGCGTTGACGCCCTCCGCGCTCGATACGGCCGGTGAGCCTGGCGAGACACTGCGGTCCCGACCCAGAAGTAGTCGTCATCGGCCGGGCCAAGGCCGCATTCGTCCTCAACGGGGCCGTCATCGGAGCGCCCGAAATCCGTGAGCCCGTAAATTGTGCCCAACTCGAGATATCCACCTACGGCGAGGCTGCCCAGCAAGCTGACGCCATCGTTCAGTCGCTGCGCCGGTGATCTTCGGTGGCTGCGTGACAGCTGGGACCCCGGCAGCATGGGCAAACCGGCCCCCGCAGCCTAAACCGACGATGCCCGTGTTTCGGCCGTGATGCTTGTCGCTTATCTCCTCGTTCACTCCAAGTCCGCGGCACACTGGTGTGATGGCATCGGGTCCTTGCTTCGGCGGTTCCTCTCCCGCCGTCTCCAATGCTGGCGACGCCAGACGCGCTTCCCGAGGGTGAAGGGTGGGTGTTCGAGCTGGGACGGGGCGGCAGCCGTCCGCGGCGATCCCCGCTGCCGGGCTCATACAGCGGCTGCGTATCGGGCAGCCGTGGCGGGTGACAACACATGCGGAACGGTCACGAGTGAATAGCTTGATATGCAGACACAGCCAGTGATCGACTCGTAATACCTAGCAGAATAGCGCAATTCGAGTTATCGCAAGCACATAAGTGTACAGTCGTTCACCATATTGGTATACAGAGCGCGCTAACAGCGAGCTGATGCGCACCGGGTATGAGCCGATAGGTTTTGGGCGACTTTTGGGTACCAATGCCGACGGTCACAAGACTTCTGGGTAACAATGTGGACGGACAGGAGGGGAGGTCGCCGATGTACCCTGGCGGTCTGACGGAGCCGGCCGATGTTGAATGGATTGGGTGCGCTCCACATGAGGACCTGCGCCGCGGCAAGCGTCCGCTGCTGCCGAGCAGGGATCCGTTCTACAACCCGCCGACCGGATACGAGCAGGCCCGACCGGGAACGGTGCTGCGTTCCCGCGGCGTCGAGCTGGCGTTTCTCGGACTGATACCGCAGCGATTCACTGCAATGCAGCTGCTGTACCGAAGCACCAACTTGAACGGCGATCCCGAGGCCGCGGTGACTACCGTGGTGTTCCCGGTCGAGCGCGATCCGGAATTGCTCTGCCCGGTTGTGTCGTATCAATGTGCGATTGACGCGGTGGCGGAGCGGTGTTTTCCGTCGTATGCGCTGCGTCGCGGCGCCAAGGCGGTTGGTGCGTTGGCGCAACTCGAGCTTTTGTTGATTGCGGCCGTGCTTGCGGAGGGTTGGGCGGTGTCCGTGCCGGATCACGAGGGTTTTCATGGCATGTGGGGAGCGCCGTATGAGCCTGGCTACCGGATTCTCGACGGTGTGCGTGCCGCGCTCAACTGCCGGCGCTTGGGGCTGTCGTCGTCGGCACCGGTGGGCCTATGGGGATATTCGGGTGGCGGTTTCGCCTCGGCGTGGGCCGCCGAAGTGAGTGGTGGCTACGCGCCGGAGCTCAACATCGTCGGCGCGGTGCTGGGCTCGCCAGTCGGCGACCCCGGCAGCGTCGGACGCCGACTCAACGCCACGTTTTGGGCCGGGCTCCCGACGATGGTGATCGGTGCATTGGCTCAGATCTACCCCGACGTCGAGCGGCTTGTCCAGCAGCATGCAACCGAGGAGGGCAAAGCCGTCCTGGCCAAGCTGAAGAAGATGACCACGGCGGCCGCGGTGCTGGGGCTGAAGAACAAAGACATCAACAACTACATGGACCTGACTCTGGATGAACTCTGGGAGCTGCCGGAGGTGCAGCATGTCCTCGATGCCATCAGGCTGGGCACCGCCGCACCGACGGCTCCAGTGCTGATTGTGCAGGCTGCCAACGACAAGATCATCAACGTCGCCGACATCGACGCGCTCGCCGCCACCTACCGGGCCGGCGGGGCCGCGGTCACCTATCACCGCGACTGTTTCAGCGAGCACCTATCGCTGCATGCGTTGTCCGCCCCCATGACCCTGCGCTGGCTGCGGGACCGGTTCGCCGGCCGCCCGCTGACCGAGCACCTGGCACGCACCACCTGGCCGACGTTGCTTAACCCGTCGACCTATCGCGGGATGATCCAGCTGGCCGCGATCACGGCGAAGGTCATCACTGGACGCATTGTCGAGCGGCGTCCGCTGTCAAAGTTTGACGCGGGTTAGCGGCTGCCAGTCGCTATGTGGTTGCGTGGTCGTCCAGCCAGACTCCGGGAGTTCTCTCGGCGCACCTTCGTCGTATCGCCGATACCGGTGCTGACGCCTTGTGCGCGCCGGGCTTAGCTCCGATCGGGCTCCGCCGACGGGCACCGACACATGGATCTGAACGTGCAATGGGTAGTTTATCGACCGCACCCTGCCGGTTGAGATGTGTTAACCAACTGTAGTGAATGGTCGTCCGTCCGCACCGCGACAGGGTCGCTCTGACTCGTCGAGCAGTCACAAACGTGTATCACGCGAAGAACGTACGGAAGCCACACGTCGGGCAATCATCGCTGCTGCGCTTCGGCTGCTAGACGAACGCAGTTTCAACTCGTTGACCCTTCGCGAGGTCGCCCGCGAGGCCGGCATCACGCCTGGGGCGCTTTCTATCGTTCTATCGTCACTTCGGCTCGACGGAAAGACTGGGCCTTGCGCTGATCGAAGAGTCGTTCCTGACACTGCGCGGCTTGCTGCGCCGAGCGCGCGCAGGCGAGCTCGACCCGCATCGCTTTATCGCGTCCTCGGTCGACATCCTCGCAGCCAGTGTCGCGGAGCGGCCGGCCGGTCACTCCCCGGTCGGCCGGTTCTCTGCCCCGCGCGTCTCGCCCGGACGCGTTTCTTCCCCACGGGCTTCGCCAGGGCGCGTTTTTTCGGTGCGCACCAAAGGATCGATGCGGTCGGCGTGCGCGAACTGCTCGTCGAGTTGAGCCCGGGACGCCTCGACTTCGCTGCGATGGCTGGCTGCCCGGTCATGGAGCCGGGCCGCCTCGGCCGCCTTGGCCTCCGCCTCGGCCTGTGCGGCACGCGCCCTTATCTCAGGTGCGCTCGATTGGCAACCGAAATTGAGAATATGCAGCGCGGAATGAGGGCGCGTTTTCGAACTCATAGCTGAGAAAGGCTGGAAAGATCCACAAGACGAGTACTCCGGTTTGCGCCACAATAAGCAGGCTCATCGCCAAAACGGCCCAACTGAACACCACGCCTACCGTGACCGATACCCCAGCTGCTGCCGCGACGGCTCCAATGGCCACCCACTCTGCGAGGATGGCGCCATTCACCTTCCACCACCCCGACCCTTTGCCGCTGTGGGGGGCGTCGACGGTGGAGGAGGCGGCGGCGGGCAGGGGTCTTCCTGTTTGTGGGGCGCAGTGATCCATCGCCTGGATGCGGTGTCGAGTCGTTGCAGCGCGTTGTCGAGTCGTTGGGGGTCAGCAGCATTGAACGCCGCCGTTAAGGCAGCTCCGGCGGTCGCGTCGATGCTGTGAATGCATCGGGACATCAACTCGACAGCGGTCCGGGCCTCCGTCGCCGACAGCGTCGTCCTTGTCCTGACATCTGGCTTGTCTAAGGCGGGGTGCTCGGTCGCGGCCCGCCCAGTGAAGAATAAGTAAGAGGTACTCGAGGACCTCGGTGGTCGTGTAGGGGCCTACATCAAATGCTGGCCGCGGCCACGCGCATCACCTCAGTGGCCACCGTCGTGGCCAACGCCAACGACTGCGCCCCCGAAAACAATCCCCGCGCCACCGCATGCTCACCAGCCACCACCAAATGCTCCGCAGCTACCGACCGACACACCTCGGCAAACCACACCGAATCCGCATCCGCGCCCATCGCCACCACACCCAACAACGCCGGCGCTACCCCCGCCGGACCCGCGCCCATCTCCGCAGCCAACCCCGACTCCACCGCCGCCGAGGCCCCCACCACCGCCGGCACCATCACAAACACCAGGCCCTACCACCTTAAAACCGCCACCTGGAGCCCCCGCCCGCAGGCACAATGGCATCGATCCTAACCCGAACGCACATCACCCACCCACACCAAAAAGACCACACCAGCCCACCGTCCACGCCCAGCAGAAACGGCAAACTTCGCTGGCCGCTGCAAATCTGCGTCAGAAATCTCCCGGGCCCGCGCGGCTCACTAACTGGTTAACAGGCCAGCCGCTACTGCGGCTCGGTGCGATCACCGTCAACGACGATGCGGGCGTGTGTCACAGCCTCCTTCTCAGAATTGTCACTGCTGCCACGCGCCGCCATCCCCGCCGGCGCAATCGGCATAGCGGTACCGCCCGTACCCGCTGAGGTGGTCGGGCTGCGTATTTCGGCGGCGTTGAATACACCGGCCCGCAGGCCGGTTGGTCTGCCACCGGTTTCCGGCTCGAAAGTGCTGGTGGGGCGGGTATAGCTGGTCAACCCGGCACCAGGAAACGCACCGACTCCGGCTCCGCCCGCAGCCCCGGCGGCCCCGGCGCCAAGGCCTCCGGCAGCGCCGCCGCTGGCCCCCAGTGGTCCAGCCACGGCCTCCACCTCGGCCGCCTCCTGCGCCGTCGCCGAGGAGAACATGCCGCCGGTCGACCCCATCAGGGATGACGGCAGGCCGGTAACGCTTTGCGCCGCCGCCATCGGGGCTTGGAAGACCCCGGCTAGTGGTTGGGCCACAGCGGATGCCGCCTCCTGCAGCGGCCCGCTGAGTGAACTGAGCTGCTCGGTAATGCCGCTGGCCGAGGACGATGGTGCCTGGCCAGCCGCCTGCGCGGCCTGACTCGACAAGCTCACCCCGTCCTGCCCACCGGTGGTGGCCGCTGCCTGGGCGACGGCCTGTCCCGCGGCTGCCGGGGCGGCCGGCGACGCACCCGCGGGGGCGACCGGCAGCGGCATCGCCAATGCGGCGGTGAATCCACTCATAGCGCTGGAATACCCCAAACCCACACTCGAATTGTGTGGCCAGTGTTCCCCGTAATATTCGATGTCGCGTTCGACGATGGCCGGGGTCAACGTCCAGAGGACACCGGGGTTGGCCTTGTCCATCGCCTCCCTTTCGGCCCGGTTCGTCCGGCTGACCACGGAGGGAATCACGGAGGACCGCGCCGTCGTGAAGGCGTCGATAGCGCCTTGGGTGACAGTGATCTTGTGCGCGGTCCAGCCTGCGGTCGTCTGTAACCCAGCATTGAGGCCGGTTGCTGCCACAGCGGAGGCGTTCGCGCCGAAACCCCGCCACGAGCCGAGGGTGGACACGGTGTTGACAACGGAAATGCCCATCGCCAGTTCGTGGTGGGCGGTCTCGGTGACCCAGACCAAATTGTTGCTAATCACCGACGCTGGCGAACCGGCCTCAAAGGTCGCCGCGATGGCCTCTGGTGGACCCGTCCACCGTGGGTCGCCCGGCATGCTGGTCCGTTAGCCCAGGGCGGTGCCGTGGATCGCGTCCATGGCAGCGTATGTGCCCGAAGCCAGCGACTGCGCGCCGGCAAAGGCGGTTCGCTGCTCGACATGATCCGCGACTGTCGCCAAGTAGGTGGCACCGGTGGCATTCAACGCTTGCGCGAATTCCGCGGAATCCGCATCTGCCGCCATGGGCACCACACCGGTGAGCGCGGCCGCACCGGCCGCGGTAGTAGCTGCCATTTCAGCACTGATGCCGGACTCCGTGAGCGACGACAAATCGACTGCGGCTGGAATTACCCCGAATCCGCTGGTCATATTGCCTCCCAAGTGCTTCCACAGACATATCCGCGAACAAGTTGTTGAGTTTAAGGGTTACGCCACACGTTGTCGACTTAGGTCTTGTGATACCACCAGCGATGCGGTGTGATCCTCCTACTCTGGGCTTCCTACTAGAACCCCCTCAATCTCCCCCTCCGTCGTCACCAACAACCCGCGCCCGGGCGCCAATTGCTGAGCGCTCGTCCTTCCGAACACTTTCACACTTGCCGGATCGTTATCCATGAACAGGGTTGGCGACCGAGATCCGATCAGCTTCTGCACAAACGGGTTCATCACCACCTGGGCGGCCCAGTTACCGGGGAGGCGCGAGGCGATGACATGCAGGCCGATTTCGCGGCTGCGCTCGATGAACCCCCACAACGGGGCGGTCGCCGCCGGCCTTACCGCCTGATTGTGGGGACGGAGTTCGTGTTCGTCATCGATCAGGATGAAGTGGCGCGGGCCCTCCCACGATTTCAGGTTCAACAGTTCTTCCTGAGTGAGACCCGACGGTGGGAGACGGTCCTGCAGCAGGGCGGCGAGTTCCCTGATCACGGTGTCGATGTCGTCGGCGGTATAGGCATAGGCCCGAACGTGTGGACCGCGGATCTGGCCGATAAGCGTCGTCTTCGGGTCGATGATGGTGATCTGGGCCTGCTCGGGCGTAAACCTGCTGGTAATAGCCTGACCGAACGCTGCCAGAGTCGTGGTCTTCCCGCAAAGCTGACGGCCCATCACCAAAATGTTCGGCACCATTCGTGTCGGCAACGCCACCGGCTGCAGAGCACTCTCGCCGATCGCGAATGGGATGTTCAACGGGTCCGCCGCCTCAGCCGTATTGGCAAAACTGGCAATAACCTCCCTCAGCGGCACCCGCTCGGGCAACCGTGATAGCCGTTCCACCTTGCCGGTCCCGGTGACCTCGGCAATCAGCGAACCGACGCCGCGTGTTCCCACCCGTTCACCCTCGGTCCCGGCGACCTCGGGCACCCCAACCAGTAGCTCGCATCCGTCCCGGGTGAGCCCAAACCCCGGCCGGTCCAGCGTGTTTCGGGCGGCCTTGCGCTGCTCCATCCCAGTGCCCATCTGCGACTCGTCCGGGTTGCTCAATCGCAGTTGGACCCGCGCGTTCGATACGTTGAGCAGACCCTGCTTCTGGCCGACGAACCAGGCGGTGGCGCTGGTCATCACGTGCACACCGTACGACAGGCCCTGGCGGGCGATGGCGATCGCACGATCACCCATGCCGGGATCCTTCTCGTAGAGGTCCCCGTAGTTGTCGATGACTAGGAACACATCACCGAACTTGTCCTCGGGGTCGGTGCCCCCGCCCCCGGCGGCCCCGAAGCGTCGCTCCCGGAACTCGGAGATGTCGATCTGGTAGTGCTTGAACGACGCCTCGCGCGCGCGGATCAATCCCTCGATGGTGGCGATGGTTCGCGACACCCCTTCGGTGTCGTTGAGGCTGACCACCCCGGCGACGTGAGGAAATTCCTCCACCGGATACAGCGCCGCCCCGATGCAGAAGAACGTCACTCGCTCCGGTCGGTACATCAAAGCGGCCGAGGTCATCAACGTCATCAGGGTGGTGGACTTGCCGCGCTGTGCGGTGGCGACCACCATGATGTTGTCCATCTCGGCGTCGATGATGTGCACCCGTTGCGCATGATCTTCAGGAATGTCGACCATCCCCACGGGGAAGATAAGCCCGGGATTTTGGCCATAGTCGACATGCCAGGGCTTGCCGCGCCAGTACGCTACCAGCGCGTCGACCTGTTCGCTCACTTCCAGTGGGGGAAGCCAGATTTGGTGCGGCAGCCTGGCGGGATGCGAAATGAGCGACTCCCGGATGACGTCGAGGATCTTCTTCTTCTTGAAACCGTCGGGATGGAAGAGGAATTCGTCAGGTTCCTCGGGTTCGTCGGCCACCGACAGAGCTGCGGTGTCCTCGGCGCTCAGCGGCTGATACTCCCAAGTAAGGGGGCGAGGCTGGGAGAAGCTCACGTCGACCGTTCTGTTGACTATTACTTTCTTCGGCAACACGAACGGCGCGGACAAATAAAAGCACCGGAACGGCTCCAGGTCGCGCGGACCGACTTTGAGCAGCGCGTAGCCGTTTTCCCTCGCCGGCAGGTGCAGTGCAGCGTCACTGCCGATGACGTCCCGGGAATCTTCCGCGGTCTCCGCCCGCAACGCCACCCGGAACGCGATATTGCTCTTGACTTTGCTCAGCGACGAGAGATCCAGGCGCTGCCCGCCCAGGGTGAAGAACACGTTGCAGCCGCGGCCTTCCTGTCCGATGTGGATGACCAGCTGTATCCACTCTTGGTGATGATGGAAGAGCTCCAAGTACTCGTCGATGATGACCAAGAGGATCGGAACCGGTTCCAGGTCCCGGCCGGCGAGACGCATCTCCTCGTACTCGTTGGCGTCACGTGCGCCGGCCTCCTTGAAAAGCCGATAGCGTCTGGCGATTTCGCCGTTGATCGCTTTACGCATCCGCTCGGCCAGGTGCCGGTCGTCCTTGCCGAGGTTGGACAGCGAGCCCGCGACGTGGGGCAGGCCCTCCAAGTCCTGAGCGGCGGATTCGAACTTCATGTCGACGAAGATGACGATGAACGTTTCTGGCGAGTGCGTCAGTGCTATCCCGTTGCACATCGACAGGAAGAACTCTGACTTGCCCGAGCCCGATGTTCCGATCACCACGGAGTGAAACCCGTAGCCGCCGAAGTCTTTTGCCCGGAGAATGACGTACTGCAACTCGCCGCCCGACTTCACCCCGACCGGCACCATCGCCCACTTCGGGTCGCCTCGGCCGCGGCTTTCGGTCCACAGCCGGTCGACGTCAAGTTGGCGCGGATCGCTGATCCCCAGTGCCCGCAGCAATTCACCAGCCTGGCTGTCGGTTTCCGACAACTCCCCGGCACTCATCGGCGACCAGCGCGCCACCGCCCGCGCATACCGGTTGGCAGTGCTCTCGGCGAGCATGTCGGCCACCGCGTAGAACGCGTCGCGGTGATAAAGCCGGCCTTCTCGTAGCTCGAAACGCTGGTCGTCGTCGGCGAAGCCGACACCGACACCGGGCCGGGTCGCCAACCGCAGCACCGTGATGCCGGCCATACCCTTTTGTCCGGTGACACTCTCCCACTGCTCGGGTGTTCCGACGTTGTCGTCGACGATTACCCAATGTGGGCCGAGCAACAAACCCGACGACTCCATGGGTGAGGGCATCGACGAAGGGCTGGTCCCGACCGGCGGCGCCCATGGTCCGCGGCCCTTGCGGTGCAACTCGGCGTCGAGCGCTTCCTCCAGATCGGTCGGCGAGATGAACACCAACCGGCGCAGGCCACAGGCATCGAACATCTCGTCGTGCTGGTTGTGCGGCAGCCACACCAGCCACGACCACAGCTCGGGGTGACGGGTGACCACCATGAGCTTGAGGTCGTTCGGGCTATGGTAGACCGCCAGCGAACACAGGATCGACCGCGCGAGGTTGTGCAATTCGGCGGGATCGGTTCCGATGAAGCTGAATCCGGGTTTCGACCGCAGACTCAGCACCTTGCCGATCCCGCGGATCTTGCTTTGCTCGAGAATGAAGTCCCGCAGCGCGCCGCCGGTGACCGGTTCGAGTTCCTCCCCGATCGGAACCTCCGGCCATTGCAGCGACACCGCTGAGTCGCTGGCTTGCTGCACGCCGATCCCGAGGCGGACATCGAGGAAATCCGGGTCGTTGGCGCGACGCTCCCACATCCGCGGGCCACCGATAACGGTGTCCAGTTTCTGCGGATCGCCGTGCACGAATAGCTGGCTGCGGCGCTGGTCCTGGGCAGCGCGCTGTACTTCGTCGCGGTCCTCGTCGAGCTGGCGCAGATAGATACGCCGCTGCTTTTCCTGTTCGCCCCACGAGATCCGCCGTCCACGTCCGAAGCGTCCGCTGAACATCAGTGCGCCGAACCCGGCCAGGCCCATCATCGGGAAGAAGCCCGACTGCAGCGACCGGACTCCTGAGGTGTACATCACCACCAAGGTGCCGATGATCCCGACCAGCAGCGCCGGCAGCGCGATCATCAGCAGGATGTTGCGTGGCTCGCGTTCCGGCAATGCCAGCGGCGGAGCGACCGCCACCCGCACGGGCGGAACCGTCGGGGCCGGCTTCCGTGCTCCCCGTACGAAACCGTGTTTGGACATGCCTAACCTCCCACCTGTTGGTTGGCCTCCGGGATTGGCGCCACCGCGCCGCCGCCGGTGATGGTGTCATGCGCCAACAGGGCGCTGTCACGGCTGATGGCCGGCCCGGCCGCAAAGGTCCGTACGACCGGCCACGGCGCTTGGAGGGCGCTGCGCGGATCCAGCCCGAGAGCCTGCAGAGTTCGCTCATCCCATTGGATCCCGTACCGAACGCCCTGCGGTGAAATCCAATACAGATTTTCGTGGCTCTCGGAGGTGGCGACTCCACTCGTCGTCGCGACAAAGTTCGCCGCTCCCGGCAGCACTAGTGTCTGGTCGGCCTCCACCGAATCGGGATGGCGATCATCGCGGACCAGGCGAACCAGGCGGGCATCCATGCCGATCGGAACAGGTAGACCCCGACCGCTGAAGACGGTGATGGTGGCCTGCGGGTCGGTGGACTGCTTCTGCCACGCCACGCATGTAACTGGATTCGCCCCCGTGTCAACGAAATTCAGCTTGCCCGAGGGATAATAGCCGACATCGAGCACGTCGACAACGGGAATGTGGACCAGCTTGTCCGGCGAGACCAATGTCGGCGTGGCGGAGCCCTGGGAGTTCGCGGTGCGGAGCAGATCGGCGACAAAACTGGTGATCTTCTGCACGCCGTCGGGCAGCAGCACATAGAAGCCGGTGACAGCGCCGTTGGCGTCGCGGGTTTCCAGCACACTGCCTACCGGCGAGCCCGGTAGCCACCTCGACGGTGCACCCGACCCCGGGATGACCGGTATCACAAGTGGTTCCGTCGATGGCAAGGCGTCGAAGAGGGCGTTGGAAATCTCGATCGGATACGTCACGCCCGGATCGAGACCAAGATTGAACGTCACCGATCGGTCGGTGGGGTCGATTTGCGAGCGTTGCCCGCCCCAGATCACGTAGGTGGCGCCCTGATGGGTGGCGAGGACGGCCTGCGCAGGACGCATCGGAGCTGCCCGGCCCACCGTCGAAAGCTCTCCGGCGATCGATGTCACCACGGGCGGAGCCCCGGTACCCCGGGTGGGTGCGGTGTCGCATACCGACCATTCCGACGCGGCGCTTGCTGTGACCGTGAGGCTGTCCGGCACACCAGGGATGCCGATCATTGGCCCGGTTGGGTATTTGGCGATCTCGGATGCCTTGACCCAGGCAACCGGGGCGGCGGTGCCAACGGCCAGCCGCGCTGATGTCAGGTTGAGTGCGGGATACAGGCGCCCGTCGATCTTCGCGTAGACCGCGCCAGTGTCCCGGTTTCCGATGATGGCCGATTGACCCACCAGCCCGGCGGGTTTCATGACGTGCAGCAGTGCCATCCAGCCGACGCCGATGAGGACGAAAACGATCGACAATGCCACTGCCGCTTGCTGTTTGCGGTCGTCGTGTTTCATCCGCACCGAGAACCGCGTGACTGCGGCTCGTAGGCGCCGGTTGTAGAACAGGTGCCCCGAGTTCTGGTCTCGGTTCGACAGATTAAGCGGCACGGTCAGTATCCTTTCGGGGGTCGATTCGCATCGGCCTGCTGCACCAGCGCAACAAGACTCTCACCGTCTCGGCTGACCCCGTAGCGATGCATCAGATAGTTCATCGACGCGCAGATATTGGCTACCGGATCATAGATGTTGGTCGAGGTGCCCGGCTGATGGTAGTGCGCGAAGGTAGCGGGGACGGTCTGCGTGATACCGCGGGCATAGCCGAGGCCCCAGCCGTCAAGCTGGAGCGGTCCGGGCGCGGCCACCGGCTCGGACCCGACCGCGGACGGCCGACCTCCCGATTCCCTGGCTATCAGCGTCTGGTATCCGTGCAGCCAGTTGCGCCGTGCTTGCGGATCGGTGATGCCCATGTGATCTAGGGCGGCGGCGATGCGCTCGGCGACATGGCCCGGCCTAAACGACTTCTCATATCGCACCGCACCGAGCGGGATGGCGCGCGCTGCCGACGCGCGCGGTGCCTGCGGGGCGCGCCGGCGCAGGTAGGCGATCCGCCTTAACCGTTGGGCGAGCAGACGTGAACGTCGCTTTGATCGCTGAATGTGCCGTCGCTGCATCCGCAGGCGAGCCGCCATGCGCCGCACCGCTTCCCGTCGACCCAATGGAGTGTCGGCGGCCGGCATCGAGTCAGCGTGGGCGTCGTCGAGGACTGTTCGGGTGCCGCGCCGTCCCAGCGTGTGGTCGGTGTACGCATCAGCCAGCATCGTGGCCAGCTCGGTGTCGGCGGTAGCTGCACGTCGCAGATCAGCCGCCATTCGCAGGGTCGCCGGCGCCGCGGCCCCCATCCCATCAACGGTGGTTACCCGGGCGAGCCGCTGCGCGTGGCGCCGCAGTGCCGGTGCGTCTGCCGGCTCCGCATCCCGATGGTCACCGCCATACAGGTTGTGGCCGCGAGCCAGCAAATCGAGCGCATAAAGCGTCAGCGGATCAGACATCAGTGGAGGTCTCCGCCGTAGCGTGCTTGGTTTTCCGCCGCGGCCTCTTCACGCAGCGCGGTCAACGCCAGGTTCAACCGGTCGGCCAGCTCCCCGTGGGTATAACCGGTCATGACGTCCGGGTGCAATGTCAACTCGACCAACCGGCCGTCGGAGTTCGCGACGGCATGAATATCGCCGAGGTCGACACTGTACGTGACGGTCTCCGCCTGCGCGACGAGAGCCTCCCACTTGTCGGCGGCCGCGCTCAGTTCACGCAGAACCAATTCGACGACATCCTTGTCGCTCAACTCCGCTCGACTGCCCGACCCCGACACGGTCACAGTATGTCGACCCCTCCGACCAGCGTCAATTCATACTCCGCGTCTCCGGACGCTACGCTTGACCGCGTTTTCAGCAACCTGAAACAACCAACCGGGGTCACGGGTTGGTAGTCCATTTATTGGCCGGCGGTGCACTCAGCGTCTGGAACCAAGCGAAGTGATAGTTCGCCGATACCCGGTCGCCGGTCGCGATGCCTTCGGTGGCGGCCAACAGCAGGCAGTTGAGCAGCAGGGCGGCATCGACATCTGGGTACTGGGCCAAAAGCTGGTAGCGCACGATCTCGAGGTGTACCCGCAGCGCATCGATTTCGACCTCGACGACACCTGTTCCCGCAGCGCCGGCTTTGGCCAACGTGTGCACGATCCGCGGCAGGCCGTCGCGCCAATGCGTGGCCTCGCTCAGCAGCCATCCCAGATCGTCGACTGCCGCCAGCTCGCGGGGTTGTAATGAGGATTCCGTTACGTCGGAGTCAGGCGCCCGGCCCAGCGCATCACCGGGAGCGTAGGTCGCAGATTGCGTGGTCGGGCCTAGTAGCGTGGCCGCGTTGGCGGTGCGTCGCCCCGGTTCCAGCAACTGCACACCGGCGGGCAGCGCGATACCTGGAGGTATCCACCCATGGGCGACGTCTGTGACCAATACCGTCGTGCCGTCCTCGCGGTCGCCGACAGCCCACCGCACCCCTGGTTCTTTCCGCGCGACGAATTCGAGGAGCCGCTGTAACCGTTCGCGGTCGGATTCCGGTTCGACTGCAGCCCGGTCGGATTCCGGTTCGACTGCAGCCTCCGCATGTCGGGTGGTCACAGCTTCGTCAACGCGAGGCTCTGCCTGCCTGGCCGCCGGAAGTTCCTCAGTCGCAGGCTCGTCAACGGGAGGCTCTGGATGCCCGGCCGTCGGTATCCGGGTCGGACCTTCGTCAACGGAGGGCTCCGGGGGGCCAGCTAGTGGAACGTCGGCCTTAGTTTCGTCGGCTACTGGCGCCGCCTGCCGACCGGTTGACAGTTCGTCGGCCGCCACTCGGCCGACGGGGGCCTCCGCATGCCGAGCGGTTGACTTTTCCTGCAGGGCCTCGGTCACGTTCAGGTCAGACGGATAGGTCGGCACCACCGCACTCGACTCGACGGCTTCCGGCTCCGACAGCGTTTGATCTACCGATTCGATCGGCTCTCCCGCTGCATTGTCCTGGTCAACCACCCTCGCCTCGCGGCGACTTTCGTCGGTCTTCTCCGGAGTCGGCTCCGAAGAAGTGCAGGCGGGCTTCGCTGCAGTGGGCGCCGTCGTGGCCGTTGTGAGGTGCTGGGTCTTGGCGAGATCTTCCGCATCATCCCGGAGCCGATATTCCGCGGGTAATTCCTGTGCCAATTTGCGGAGATGACGGACTGTCGACTCGACTCGTCGAACGGCAAAGGCACGGGCACGCTTGATCACCTGAGCCTCTGCTGCCTGCCTGGCTGAATCGGCCATCCCCGCGCGCCTGATGGTCCTAAGTTCTTCGTTGGCCGAATTCGCTATCCGCTCTAGGTCAACCTTGAGATAGTCTGCGAGCGGGGCAGTTTCAGCAGTGACCGTTGACAGTTCGGCAGGCCAAAGTCCACCGATCACCCAGGGGGTGCAGTCAGCGGGAGAGCTGAAAGCCGGAATGCTGAGCGATTCCCGGGTAGCTCTCCGAAGGCGCTGGCGCGCCGTCTTTCGACCGAAGATCGCCACCGACTAAGCGTACCGTCATCGCTTGATTGGTCAGTTCACCTGTTTCCGACTCCAAAAACCCCTTTCAGCTGCTGGTCTTCACCGTCGGATCGGCAAATTCGGGCCACACTTGCAAGTCTTCGCGGGCGTTGGTGAATTGTGAGGACGGCGTGGTCTGGGTAGCGTGGGGACATGGCCGACTTTGTGCTGCAACAGCAACTAGACGAAGTCCGCGCTCTGCTGGCCCGTGCGCGAGAGTTGTTCGGCGCCAACCCTGTCAAACCGCCGACCGATATCGGACCGGATTCCGATGCCGTCAAGACCTGGGTGCGCTAGGCAACTGTTTCAATCCTTGCCCTGCCGGCGACGCAGTTGATGTGCCAGCAGCTTCTCGATCGCCACGTCAAGATCGTCCGAAGTGGGCACCTTTGCGGAGGGGGTATGTCCGGCGGCCACGATCTCACCACGCACTTCCATCACTGCCTTGAGGTACGAGACGTCGGCGGTGAGCAAGATGCCCTGTGCCAGCGTCTGCGCATCCGTGTCCATCGCCGCCTCGCTCAGTGCGACGCTGTGCATGTACCCGCCCCGACACGACCGGAAAAGGATGTGTCCGCTCGGATGAACGGTATCGAAGGCGGGGTTGGCGTCTGTCATCGACCGTCGTCGCGGAGAAGCCTGAACTTGTCGGCGGCCTCTTGCTCGTGGTGTTCCCACATGTCCGCCGACATTTTCAGCTTGTGGGCCATCTCGGCGTGGGCGTCGGCTTGCTGTTCGTAGCACCGCCGTCTTTGCTCAAGCAGTTCGCGTCCCGCCTCCCGCAGCTCGCTGAAGATTGGCCCCAGCGAGTCCAGGCTTTCTTGAATCGCTTCGTGCGACGAAGGCACGGTCCGCAAGTAGTCGGATGTCTCTTCATGATGGCTGGCGGCTACGCGCAGGTTCGCGGGCACCACATGGATTCGATCTGCCATCGTGCATCTCCTCTTGCTATGCCGGCGGTGTCCGCCGATGCGCTCCTAAACTGACGTGCCGGCCGTGGCCGCTGGCCTGGTGGGTGTCGGTGCTTCGGTCCTGGTCGGTGCGGTTGCCGCCGCAGGCACCGCCGGATGCTCCCAGCCTAGAAAGCTTGGCCCCTCGACGGTGGAGATGTGTTGAATCTGGCCGTTGAATAGGGCTTTGCTGTTGCCGAGGGCAAGCGCATGGCGATCGGTGAACATACCGATATCCCCGGGCGTGAGCCGTGACGGATCAAGCGGGTTGGTGACCGCGGTTCCCGGTGGCGGAATGGTAATTCCCTGCTGGCGGAACGCATCTGGGATAGGTGTTCCGCCCGCTGCGGCCTTGATCGCCGCGGCGAGCTGCGGGCTGGGAGCGGTGACCGTGTCGCCGTTGGGCAGTGTCACCGTGGTCGGGCCTGCCGATGGTGAACCCGGCTCTTGCGATTTCGCAGTATTGTCATCTGCCTCGTTGGCATCAGGCTCGTCGTGCGGCGGCTCATCCCTCGGGTCTTCCGCCGCCAGCAACGCTTCGTCGAGGTCCCTCGGTGACCGTTCATTTCCGGCGCCTTGCAGTAGTCCGGGAAGCGGAAACCCGCCCGACATGCCCCAACCGGGCATCGAGCTCGGCATCACTCCCCCGCCTGGCATCATCCCCCCGCCCAAGTTGGGAATGCTCGGCATCGCAGGCGTCATCGTCATCGGCGCCGTCGGCATTTGCGCCGGTAAATCTCCGGGCAGCAAGCCGGGATCGTCCGCCAGCAGCGAGTCGAGGTATGGGTCCAGTCCAGCGTCCGGCAATGCCGATAGCTCAGCGCTTCGCGACGGTGAGGTAGCTGTAGTGGCCCGCGCCAGAGGGCCTTCACCCGGATCACCCCGGCCATTCTTCGAGGCGTTGTAGAGAGACGTCCATGCGGCCATCAATGCTGACTTGGACGTGTCGTCAAGGCTCGCGCTCGCCACCACGGCATGGATATCTCTGAGCTTGCCGATCAAGAACCGCTGAAATTCACGCGCTCCCGCAGGGGTGTCGAGGTCCGTGCGCGTTCGCACCGCCGCTTCGATCTCGTGCTGCAGTTTGTTCAGCGCTTCCTTACCCTCGACTGTCTTCAGGTGAGCATTCAGGATTGCCGTGATCACTTGCAGGTCGAGTCGAGCAGTTGCTGAGTTCTGATGTGCCAGAGCAGCTTCGGCGTCCCTGATCGCGTCGGCAGCCTCACCCTGCTGCCGATCGGAGGGAGGCGCACCCGGCAGCGGCTTTTCTGACGGTGAGCCGCCAGGCGCTCTCGTTGAGGGGAAAGTCATCGCCCCGGTCGTCCGGTCGAATAGCTCCGGATGTTGTCGACGGATCTTGGCCACAAGCACATCGAGTCTTTCCGGGCTTGCTACAAAGCTCGTGGCAACGTCCGACACCTCACTCGGCGTCAGGCCGGTCAGCCACGCTTTCGGGTTACCGGTGCAGACCTTCACGTGCTCGATCGCCGCGAGTACGTCGTTAACCGTTGTCATCACCTAGCCAAACGACCACGCGTCCGACGGCCAAGGGTGTCGCGGCCCCTCCATGCCGGGGGACAGTACCCAGGCATGTCGTCGACGACAATTCACTTCAACCGGCCAGTGAGCGAACGACCCAACTCAGGTCGTCGCTAGCCCGCGGGCGTCGCGTAGTGTGGCCGCAAGTTCTCCAACACGGTCTTTTTCACGCCGTCAACCTCGCGGGCATGCGCGACGACGGCGATGATCTCTCGCTGCTTGGCAATCAGGAACCTTTGGAACTCGCGCGCACCCATGGGGCTATCCAGGGCGAGTGCGGCCTGCTTCTGCACAGCGTCATCGATCTCAGCCGTGATCGTGTCGAGACGGCCAGTACCTTCGACCGTCGCGGCATGCGCGCTGGCGAGTGCGTCGGCCAGTACCCGGTCGGCGTCCGCCGCGGTGCTGTGCTGCCTCGCTAACGCTGCCTGCC
Source organism: Mycobacterium sp. (assembly GCA_035625875.1). GTDB lineage: Bacteria > Actinomycetota > Actinomycetes > Mycobacteriales > Mycobacteriaceae > Mycobacterium. Next base: position 21,025 of record DASPOT010000278.1, read on the forward strand.
CAGCCTGGATAGCACCTATCGAGGGTCCGGCCTGTTCTGCCATGGGTTTAAACCTACTCACACTCACCCGATCTACGGTCAACAAACGATTGGCTTGCACCCGCCTATAAGACTGGTCGCCGGATCTGCACGTTGGTACCCAGTGGGCTGATCCGGACCGCGGCGCCTGCATGCGGCGCTTCGACCACCAGGTTGTTGCCGATGGCCATCTGCACGTGTCCCGCGTTGGGAAAGACAAGATCGCCCGGCCGGACTTGTGAACGTGGCACCTGGATCCCGTCGTGTATCTGTTGATACGTGGTGCGGTCCAAGTGAATGCCCGCCTGCGCATAGGACCACTGCACCAACCCTGAACAGTCGAACCGGTCGGGGCCGGTTGCTCCCCAGACATAAGGACGGCCCAATCGCGACAGCGCTGCCCGCACCGCGATTCCGGCCCGGCCGCTCGGTGGCGGCAACCGCAACCCGGTCAACCTGATGCCGCGCCGGCGCAACATTCGGTAACGCAGTGCCCGCAGCGCCGCTTGGTGCTGCCGTGCCTGCGAGCGCGCCGCCAGCACATGGGCTCGTTGAGTACGCAGCCGTGCCACGCGACGGCGCAGTGCCTCCCGCTGTGCCATCGGGGTGTTAGGTGTGACGGCGGCGTCGGCGTGGGCCTCGTCCAGGACATTTTTGGTCAGCTGGCGGGCCTGGGCATGATCTACCTGCGCCAGGGTGATGATGTCGGCGACCGCGGCGTCTGTCCGCGCAGCCGATTGCAAAGCTTGTCTGCTACTTTGCACCGCGAGCTGGTACCGTTCCTGTCCCCCACCGGTATTCAGTCCGCCGGCTCGCTCCAGTAATCCGTGGTAGTACGCAGTGTCCGCGTCCAGGTTCGCGTGCCGCGTGCTGCCGGCAAATAGCCGATGGGCACGGCTCAAGACTTCGAGTTCGTTTCCGGTCACTTGCTCCCCTAACCGCTGTCTCGCTTTGGCCGGTCGTGGTTCATGGGTTGACCGAGTCGGCGAAGGCCCGCACGCGCGGGAGAGCTCCTGGGGGGATGACACCCCGATTGCGGATGTCCCACATTTCGTCGGCGGTGACACCGAGCAGCGCCGCGACGACCGTTTCAGGTAATGAAGACTGTGCACATGCCTGATCGAATCGCGAAGTCAAGCTGGTGGGGATCCGCGTCAGCAGAGTTCTGCGCGTTGATTCCAGCGCCCGCAGATGCTCCATGAGCCGGCCCGCCGACTCCGAGCCGGCGTTCACGGCCACCCGCCACGAGTTGGCGGCCAGCATCTCAATTTTCCCGCACGTTTCGATCACATACAGAATATACGTCTCGTATTCGTCTGATGTCGTCGCGGGCAGCCGTTCGATCACCCAGTTGAGCGTCTCGATTTGCGCTTCCGCGTATCCCTCGAGCACTTCGGTGTCGCTGTGCCGGTCCACCACGACTGCCCCGGCGCCGGCTCGGGCGGGTATCGCCTTGGGCGGCTTGTCTGCGAGCAACCGGCCGAGCTCGGCGTCGGGATCGCCGGCCACCACGAGCCGCGCATACGTGCCGGGTGGCAGGCCAAGTCCATTTTCGACCTTCTGAACTGTGCTCTTGTGTGGTTTACGGGCACCACGCTCTAGATAGCTCAGCCCCATGATGCTGACGCCGGTGGCTGCCGCAAGGTCTGCTAGAGACCAGTCGCGCGACTCACGCAGTGCTCGGATGGCTGCGCCCGCCGATTCACGGCTCACCGTAGCCCTCTGGCCATAGCCTCGGATACTACACAGTCACAAACGTAGAAAACATGCTATATGTTTTTATCACGTTTCGCTTGCACAGCCGTACGCGGAGCGTATACGCTTCTGCCTACGTTTCAGGCGATGAGGAGACGGACAGATGGGATATCCCTGCTCGGTCAACCCGGAACTGTGGTTCGGCTATGCCGATGACAACGGTGGTGACGGCGCCGCCAAGGCGCGCGTGTACGAGCAATCGGCCACCGAGGCACGGCTGCTGTGCCTGCGCCGCTGCCCGCTCGCGCAGCAGCGCCGGTGCGCTCAGCACGCCGTCGAGCACCGCGAGGAGTACGGGGTGTGGGCGGGTGTCAAGCTTCCCGGCGGCCAGTACCGCAAGCGCGAACAACTCGCTCGCGCTCACCACGTCCTGCGCCGTATCGCTGCCGGCGAAATCAACTCCAGACAGCTACCCGAGAATGCGGCTCTGCTCGCGCGGCGCGAATGTGATCCGGTCCCGGTAGCCGCGGCGGTATTCCACCTGTCGGCCGCACACGTCGGGCCACGTCCGGCCGCATAGCCAAATTGCTGCCTCCGTCGAGCGATACCTGCCGCTCTTGCTGAATGCCCGCGATGAGCGACATGGCGTTGCTTGTTTACCGCCATTGCGGATTCACGTGGCGCCCTCACGGAACCGCTGGTAGCACAGCTCCTCGGTGCCAAGAAAACCGAAGCCGAACGTGGTCATGCGGGTGAAGCCGGCCGGCACCGTGGCGCCGTTAACGTCGCTGGCGACCAGACCGTTGGTG
>DASPOT010000279.1:0-14892 GCA_035625875.1 Mycobacterium sp.
GTCGTCGACGTTTCGATTGGCGGCCGCAGCTCCTTCTTTGAGGGCGGGGATCAGCTTGTCCCGATACAGCTCCTCACCCTTGCCCGACGTGCAGATGAAGCCGTCGCCTGCCCGTCCGGCGTATTTGGCCACCGCCGGGCCGCCGGCGGCGATGTAGATCGGCACCCCGCCTTCGGGCACGTCGTAGATGGAGGCGCCCTTGAGCCGGTAATACTCCCCGTCGAAGTCGACCCGGTCGCCGCGCCACAGCTCCCGCATCAACCACACCGCTTCGCGCAACCGGGCGAACCGCTCCTTGAACTCCGGCCAGGTGCCCTCATATCCGGTGGCGATCTCGTTGAGCGCCTCACCGGTGCCCACCCCCAGGAACACACGGTCCGGGTACAGACAGCTCATAGTGGCGAAGGCCTGGGCGACGACGGCGGGGTTGTAGCGGAACGTTGGGGTGAGCACCGAGGTGCCCAGCAGGATCCGCTTGGTGCGCTCGCCGACCGCGGTCATCCAGGACAGCGAAAACGGAGCGTGCCCGTCCTTGTGCCGCCACGGCTGGAAATGATCGCTCACGGTGGCGCTGTCCATACCGTGGGCTTCGGCGGCGACCGCCAGCTCGACCAGTTCCCGCGGTGCGAATTGTTCAGCCGACACCTTGTACCCGAGTTTGAGTTCAGCCATCCTGTCGTTTCTACTCCAGTGCATACACTCGCGGGCATGGCACCGGCGCTGACAGCCGTCACCGAGATGGTGCACCTCGCTCAGGGCGACGCGGTCAACTGGCTGCTGGTCACCGATGACACCGGCGTCATGCTGATCGACGCCGGGTATCCCGGTGACCGCGCCGATGTGCTGGCCTCGCTGCGGGAGCTGGGGTACGGGCCCGGCGAAGTGCGCGCGATCCTGTTGACGCACGCGCACATCGACCACCTCGGCTCGGCGATCTGGTTCGCCGAACAGCACGGCACTCCGGTGTACTGCCACGCCGACGAGGTGGGGCACGCCAAGCGGGAATACCTGCAACAGGTGCCGGTGATCGATGTCGCCCTGCGCGTCTGGCGGCCCCGCTGGGCGGTGTGGGCCGCGCATGTGATGCGCAACGGCGGCCTGATCCGCGACGGCATCCCGACCGCGCAGCCACTGACCGCCGAGACCGCCGCCGAGTTGCCCGGCCACCCGATGGCCATTCCCACCCCCGGGCACACCAGCGGGCACTGCTCGTATCTGGTCGACGGGGTGCTGGCCAGCGGTGACGCACTGGTGACCGGGCATCCGCTGCTGCGTCGCAGCGGGCCGCAGCTACTGCCGGCGGTGTTCGGCTACAACCAGCACGACTGTGTCCGCAGCCTGGCAGCGCTGGCGCTGCTGGAGACCGAGATTCTGGCGCCCGGCCACGGCGACCTGTGGCGCGGCCCGATCCGCGAGGCCACTGAAGAGGCCACCGCGCGTGTCCGCCCGCCGACTAGGCACTAGTCACGTCAGCCGCACCAGCTCCGCCGAGATCTCACCAGTGAATCGCACGCCGATCAACAAGCCGCCGTCCGGCGCCGCGAAGTCGGCCGGGTCGCCGCGTAACCAGGTCCGGTGGACCTGCAGCGTGCCGCCGTAACGCTGCGCGTACTCGGCGGCCAGCTCAATCAGCAGCGGCTGCGCCAACGGGTCATCCAGGGCACCCCGCATGAACCGGAGCTGCCCGAGGGCTGCTTGGCTGGGCTGTGACATCACCTAACTGTCTAACGCCCGTCGCACCGACGCATTTAGGACCGGGGCGCCTTACCGTCGCGTCGCAGTGACATACAGGGGTGAAACCGGCAGGCCGGCCGGGTCGTCACGCCGCAGCCGCGGCAATCCGGTCGCGGCGAATAAATCGGCGAGAGTAGTCCCGACCGTCTCCCAGCCGCGCGCCGCCAGATACTCAGCGACATCGGCGTGCTCGCCGCTGTATGTCCGGCCGGTCAGGTCAACGTCCAAGCCGCGTTCTCGCCAGCGATCGGCCAGGGCCTGCTCTTGGCCCGCCTGCGACTCGCTGCCGACGCGCATGTGATCGGCGGCGAACCGGCTCCCGGCCGTGCTCAGCGCGGTGACGTTGTCCAGCAACCGATCCTGCGCGTCGGGCGGCAAAAACCCGATCAGCAGCCCTTCGGCGATCCATGCGCTGGGCTGATCGGCGTCGAACCCGACCAGCCGCAGCGCCGCCGGCCAGTCCCGGCGCAGGTCGATGCCCACCGCGCGACGGTTGGCGGTCGGGGTAGCGGCCAGCTCGCGCACCGTCTGGGTCTTGAACTCGATAACTTGCGGCAGGTCGATCTCATACACCGTGGTCCCCGCCGGCCACCACAGCCGGTACGGCCGGGCGTCCAGCCCCGACGCCAGGATCACCTCCTGGCGGATGCCCGCCCGCCCGCCCGGCTTCGGCGAAGAAATCGTCATAGAACCGGGTGCGCACCGCGAACAGTTCGGTCATCCGGGCGAACCCGGCGTCGTCGCCGAGATCAAAGATATCCAGGTCGCCGTCGGCGATCCGGATAAAGAAGTCCACCCCGGCGGCGCGCACCAACGCCCCGGCGAACGGATCGTGGATCAGCCGACTACGGGTTGCCACCGCCCTCGCTGCCGCGACCATGGTCGCGGTCGCTCCAACGCCGGTGGCCGGGCTCCACATGTCGTTATCGGTCCGTGCCATATCGCCCCTGTGCCATCAAACGTCGGAACGGCGCCGCAGCGTCAGCGCAGTGGCCGCCCGCCAACCGAGCAGCAGCACCGCGGTGACCGACGCTGCTACCACCACGAAACTCGCCGCCACACCTGCTGAACTGGCTTTGCGCAGCAGCATCCCGATCACCACCGTGCACAGCCACACGACCACCCCTGTTGGGACAACATCGGTCGGGCGTTGCCAGGCGCGAGACGCCAGCCACCCGACGACGGTCCCGGTCAGAAAGGGCCACGCCGTCGCCGCGACGCCCGCGATGCTGAGCCCTTCATCGTGGCTGCGCCGTCCAATAGCACAGAACACCAGCACACAGACGACATCGACACCCAGCCACGCCGGGCTGCGCCGCGGTTGCATGCCGCGAGACTACCGACCTTGGCCACCTTGACCCCGCCACCGTGGTGAATATAGATTCGTCCTGAATGAATGACTATTCACAGGAGCTCGCCTTGGCCGATCACGAAGACATCACCTACCAGATCGACGAGGTCGCCGCCGTCATCACAATCAACCGGCCCCGAGCGCTACAACGCCTTCCGCGGCAAGACCGTCGAGGAACTGATCAACGCGTTCCGCGCCGCGTGGGCCGGCAACCGGGTATCGGCGATCACCCTCACCAGTGCCGGGGACAAAGCGTTGTGCACCGGCGGCGACGTCAAGCAGCGTGTGGAGACCGGCGACTACGGCCACACGAACCTGGCGATGTCCGCCCTGGAGATCTTCGTGCACACCGACGAGGGCATGGAGGGCGCGCGGGCGTTCGCCGAGAAGCGTCAACCCGACTTCGCCCGATATGTCACGGCCTGACAGAACACCGCAGATGAGCAACAAACTCGCAGTCGTGACGGGGGCCGGATCGGGTATCGGCAGGGCGATCGCGTTGGGGTTCGCCGCACGGGGCGACCGAGTCATCGCCGCCGATCTCGACGAGGCGGCGGCCAAAGCCACCGCCGCAGAACAGCCCGTGCTGATCACCGCGCTGCCGGTCGACGTCGCCGACCGCGCCCAGGTTGACGTGCTTCGCGACCGGGCGCGGGCCGAGGTCGGGATGCCCAATATCGTGGTCAACGCCGCCGGATGGGACCGCACGGACCAATTCCTCAACGCGACAGCAGAATTCGCGCAGAAGGTGGTGGCCATCAACTACCTCGGGCCGGTGCACGTGTGCAGCGCGTTCCTGCCGGGAATGATCGAGGCGCAAGGCGGCGGGTGCGTGATCAACCTGGCCAGTGACGCCGGACGGGTCGGCAGCGCGGGCGAAACCATCTACGCCGGCGCCAAAGGCGGCGTCATCGCACTGACCAAATCGCTGGCGCGGGAAATGGCCCGCTACCGGATCACGGTCAATTGCGTGTGTCCGGGCCCGACCGACACCCCGCTGTTTCACGCTCAACCCGAGAAGCTGAAAGAGGCGTTGATCAAAGCGATCCCGTTCCGCCGGCTGGCAAGGCCCGAGGAGGTCGCCGCACCCGTGCTGTTCTTCGCCTCCGATGCCGCGTCGTTCATCACCGGGCAGGTGATCAGCGTCAGCGGCGGTCTCACCATGGCCGGCTGACATCCGAGGATTAACCGATGAACAGAGTGACACCCTTCGACCCCTACGACCCGCTCAGCCTGGACGCGTCGCTGTCGAGCGATGAGATCGCCGTGCGCGACACCGTGCGACAGTTCTGCGCCGAGCACGTCACCCCGTACGTCGCCGACTGGTTCGAGACCGGTGACCTCCCCGTCGCGCGCGAACTCGCAAAGCAGTTCGGCCAGCTCGGTCTACTCGGAATGCACTTGCACGGCTATGGATGCGGCGGCGCGTCCGCGGTCCACTATGGGCTGGCCTGTCTGGAGCTCGAGGCCGCCGACTCCGGTATCCGATCACTGGTGTCGGTACAAGGGTCGCTGGCGATGTTCGCGATCTGGAATAACGGCTCCGAGGAGCAGAAGCAGCAATGGCTGCCCGGAATGGCGGCCGGCGAGCTGGTCGGGTGCTTCGGGTTGACCGAGCCCGACGTCGGATCCGACCCGGCGGCGATGAAAACCCGTGCCCGGAAAGATGGTTCGGATTGGGTGATCAACGGCCGCAAGATGTGGATCACCAACGGCTCGGTCGCCGACATCGCGATCGTGTGGGCGGTCAGCGACGATGGGATCCGCGGATTCATCGTCCCCACCGACACACCCCGGTTTGCCGCCAACACCATCCACCACAAGCTCTCGCTGCGGGCGTCGATCACCAGTGAGTTGGTGCTCGACGACGTGCGGCTTCCCGCCGACGCGATGTTGCCCAAGGCGATCGGTCTGCAAGGGCCGCTGGCGTGCCTGTCCGAGGCGCGCTACGGAATCACCTGGGGAGCGATGGGCGCGGCGCGGTCAGCCTGGCAGTGCGCGCTCGACTATGCGACGCAGCGCACCCAGTTCGGCCGTCCGATCGCCGGATTCCAGCTGACTCAGGCCAAACTCGTCGACATGGCGGTCGAACTGCACAAGGGGCAGCTGCTGGCGCTGCACCTCGGCCGCCTCAAGGACAAGGTCGGCCTGCGTCCCGAGCAGGTCAGCTTCGGCAAACTCAACAACACCCGCGAGGCGCTCGAGATCTGCCGGACCGCTCGGACCATATTGGGCGGCAATGGGATATCGCTGGAGTATCCGGTTATCCGGCACATGGTCAACCTGGAATCGGTGCTGACCTATGAGGGCACACCCGAGATGCACCAACTCATCCTCGGCCAGGCCTTCACCGGTATGGACGCGTTCCGCTGACAGGAGCACCGATGGGCTCCCGACTGGCCTACACCCCCGAGCATCACCAGTTCCGGCAACTGGTATGCGATTTCGTGCAGCAGACCGTCGTCCCGGTCCACGAGAACTGGGAACGCGCGGGCTGTTGGGACCGATCCCTGTTCACCCAGGCCGGAAAGCTAGGACTGCTGGGCTTTCCGGTGCCCGAGCAGTTCGGCGGCCCCGGGGTGCACGACTTCCGATACCAGCGATCGTCATCGAAGAACTTCAGCGAGCCGGGGCCGCGGCTGAGGCCGTCGCCTTCACGCTGCAAAACGACGTCGTGCTGCCCCATCTCACCGATATGACCACGGCCGAGCAGAAACAACGCTGGTTGCCGGGTGTGGTGACCGGCGAGACAATACTCGGCATCGCGATGACCGAGCCCGGTACCTGCAGCGACCTGGCTGGGATCCGCACCACCGCGGTCCGCGACGGCGACCACTACATCCTCAACGGCGCGAAAATCTCTATCTCCAACGGGCAGAACGGCGACCTGTTCGTCGTCGCCGTGCGTACCTCCCCAGATCGACACAAAGGCTTGTCTCTTCTGGTGGTCGACGCTGACACACCGGGTTTTCGCCGGGGCCGCAACCTGGAGAAGATCGGCTTGCACGCCCAGGACACCAACGAGCTGACCTTCACCGACATGCCGGTGCCCGTTGAGAATCTGCTCGAAGAAGAGGGCAAAGGGTTCTACCAGCTCGTCGGTAACCTTCCGCAAGAACGGCTTTCGCTGGCCGTCGGTGCGGTGGCTGCCGCCGAGGGCGTGCTGGCCGAGACGCTGGACTATGTGCGCCGGCGGCAGCCGTTCGGCGCCTCCATCGCCAGCTTCCAGAACAGCCAGTTCGTGCTCGCCGAACTGGCGACCGAACTCGATGTCGCCCGCACCTACCTCGACGACTGCAGCGCCGAGCACCTCACCGGTGAGCTGACGGCAGCGCGGGCGGCCCGGCTGAAATGGTGGACCACCGAACTGCGGGTGCGCACCGCCGACCGCTGCCTGCAATTGCACGGCGGGTACTGCTACATGCGCGAGTACCCGGTGTCTCGCGCGTTCGTCGACGCCCGGATCCAGACGATCTACGGCGGAACCACCGAGATCATGAAGACCCTCATCGCCAAGGACCTGGGCATCTGATGGCGACCGATTACAGCGACCTTCCCGTCGAGGAGGCTGTCCGTGCGGCCCGGACCAGCTCGCGGCGCCGCCAAGTACTCGATGCCGCCGTCAAAGTGATGGGCAAGACCGGGTTTCACCAGATGTCCATGCAGGACCTGGCCGCCGAGGCCAACGTCAGTGTTGGCTTGATCTACAAATACTTTGGCGGCAAGGAGGACCTGCTGCTGGCCACGATCGTGCGGATCCAGGACGCGTTTCGCGACCAGCTGGCGCCGGTGATGAATGCCGTCGGGGATGACATCGTCGAGCGGTTGGCCGCCGGCATCCGTCGCTACATCGAGATCGTCGACGAGAACCTGGACGCCGTGGTGCTGACCTACCGAGAAAGCCGCACCCTCGACCCCGCCGGTCGCACCCAGATCAAGGAACTCGAAATCGCCACCGCCGCACCGCTGCGCGCGGCCATCGAGGCCGGCATCGCCGACGGCGTATTCCGTGCTGCCGATGTCGATCTGGTGGTGTTCGACATCATGCTGCTCGCGCACGGGTGGGCGCTCAAGCACTGGCATTTCGGGCCGATCTACACCCTCGACGAGTACATCCGGTTGCAGACCCGCTACGTGCTCAACTCGTTGATACCGCAGGAGTGTCGCGGGGACTACGCGCATCTACTAGGCTGACGCGTTTGCTTGCCGGACGTCGACCCCTCGGGCGGTGTGTCCGGTCGCGGAAACAGCGGGCGCAGCACCGTCGGCGGCCGAAACGGGGCCCACACGCCCTCGGGCTGTGCTAGCCGGTCCGCGATGGCCCAGACCACCGCCGGATTATGGCCATAGCCGAAGTGGCTGCCGATCACCGCGATGTTTTCCGCGCGCGGCGACGGCGGATCGAGGCACCCTGCCAGGCAACGACGCCGTCGTAGCGCGAGTAGATCGAGGTCGCCGGCACCGGGACCTCTTCAGTTTCGAGTTCCAGTGGCAGCGCGGCCCGCCCGACGTGCAGGTGTGAGTAGCGGCTGAAGGCAGCACTGGCGCGGGACTGGTTTTTGTCCGAAAGGCGAAACGGGCTGCCGAGAGTGATCACCTGGCGTACCGCAGATGGAAGACGGCGGGCGAGGGCGCGCGCGTAGATGCCGCCGAGACTCCAGCCGATCAAGCTGACCGGACTCCGGTATCGCGTTTGCAGCTCGTGGAGGCGGTCGCCCATTCCGCTCACCGCTTCGGCTGTCGGGCCGATGTGCCGGCCAAGCCGCCAGCCATGCGCTCGGTATCCGAGATCACGGAGGATGCGCCGCAGCGGCCGGGTAGAGCCGTCCCCGGCCAGCAGGCCAGACAGCACCAGCACAGGATGGCCGTCGCCGGACGGCAGCGCCCGCTGCAGCGGCAGCGCGGATAACAGCAATCCGAACTCAACCGCCGCACGTACGGGGTCGGTCAGGGACAGAGATAACGCGGGTGCACGGGACCTAGCCGGGTGAGCGATGAGCCAGGTGGCCAACGTAGTGAGGCTACAGGGATCGTACGTGCGTACTATGCGATGCCGATGTGCACTGGGGATACGGGTTTCCGATCGGCGGTGTGGCGGCCACCGGCATCGACGCCGACGGCGTCATCTCCCCCGGCGGGGTCGGCTTCGACATTTCGTGCGGGGTGCGGCTGCCGGTGAGTCGTGAGCTTGACCGCAATCGGCTACAACCACGGATCCGCGCGGTGATGGATCGCCTCGACGTTGCGATACCACGCGGGGTTGGCACCAAGGGTGCGTGGCGACTGCCGGACCGCGGCGTGTTGGAGCAGGCCGGGCTCGCCCGCAAAGTTGCCCACCTTATCCCTCTCGGAGTGGTAAAGGGCTAAGCACCCCGGCGGTCCGGGACCGCCAGGGGTTGTAAGCTGCTCGGCAAGGATCGGCAAGGAAAGGAACGCCACATGAGTACCCTTGAAGACATTCTGGCCGAGCATCCACTCTTTAGTGAATTGGATCCGCGTTATATTCAATTGGCAAGCGAGAGGGCGTCGGACGTCCGCTTTAACGCGGGCGAACTTATCTTCCGCGAAGGTGACGACGCAGACAGCTTCTATCTCATTCGCGAAGGAACGATCGCGCTCGAGCTCTCCGCTCCCGGCCGCGGCAGCTTGACGATTCAAACGCTAGAAGACGGTGACATCGTCGCATATTCGTGGTTGATACCACCGCATCGCTATCGATTCGATGGGCGCGCGGTGAAGACGACCCACGCGATCGCCCTGGATGGCGCGTGGCTGCGTGCTAAATGCAAAGAGGATTACAAGCTCGGATACGAGGTGATGCATCGAGTCGCTACAATTTTGGCCCATAGCCTTGATGCGACAAGACTCCGACTCTTGGATGTCTATGGCTATGGTGCCTGACCCGGCCGATCACTCCGCCGCTGAACATGGCTGCCTGGTCACGGCGACAAATGGCCCCCTGCCGATGGGACTTCGGTCCCTACCGGCCGCCCGCGCAGAACTCGGAGGACCGAAACGATAAAGGATCACGATCCCCCTGTGCGACGGCAACCCTGGTCGTGGCTGCTGGATCTGTGGTCCGACCTGTGGACTGGCTTCCCGTTATTGGCGGTCCTGCGTCCGAGCCATCTAACTGACTTTCCGCATTTCTCGGACCGGGTTTAGGTCGCATCCGCTGCTCAGCCGGTGTAGATGCGGTGCGGGATTCCGAGCAGGTCGAGCACGAGCTGCTGTAGTTCGTTGAGCTGGGGGCGAAGCTCTGGACGAGGCGACCGTGGTGGTCGAGGAGGTGGCGGCGGGCGAGGCTGGTGAAGATGTCCAGGATGCGGGCGGCGGCGGGCGCGGGGCAGCCGCGGTCTTCGGGGTAGAGCGAGAGTTGTTTGATCCCTTTGCTTTCATTGCTTGCCGGATTTGGCGTTCGATGAGCGCGTGGATGAGCATGGCGATGAACTGGCAGCGCATCGAGGCCCGCATGGCGTCGACCAGCCCGGCGTCGTCGAAACCCCGCACGGTCTCCAGGTCGGGAAGCTCGCTGTCGAATATGCGTTCGAGCATGCCTGGTTTGCGGCGACACCGTCAGACCCGAAAGCGTCCGCTGTGGACTAACGACGGACTGTGGATAACCCGCTGCCACGCCGGCACATCTAGCACCGCCGTTACCGCGGGTACCGTATACCCGAGGTAACGACAGCACTTGGCGAAGACGACATCGTGGTGGCCCGGGCGCCGTTGGCCGAGTTCGTCGTGGTGCGCAATTCCGATATCGCCCGCCGGATCCTGGTTTCCAATGGCTTTTGGCCGCGGACTGGTGACCGACCTGGGCGACGAGGTCTGGCAGCGCAACCGGCGGCTGGTGCAGCCGATTTTCGCCAAACGCAACGTCGACGCGCTCGCCCCGCAAATGACCGCCGCCGCGGTCGCCGCCGTGCAACGCTGACAAACCCATGCCGAAACCTGCCGACCGCTGGACATCGTGGCCGAGATGAACTACATCACCATGGACGTCATCGCCCGCACCATTTTCGGCATCGACCTGACCGACACGCTCGCCGAGCAGATGCGGGTCGACTTCGCTCGCCTGCTCACACTTTTCGGGTACGGGTTCATCGGTGGTGCGTCACGGCCACTCCGCTGGCTCGCTGACCGGCTACGGCGACCCCGGCTCGCGATCAACGTGTTACGCAGGGACACAACGATATTCGCACCGCGCACCATGCGCGGGCTGCGCCGCATCGAGCGGTTCCTCAACGGGCTGATCGCCGACTACCGCAGCGGAAAGGTCGACCGGACCGACAACCTGCTGGCACTGTTGATCGCCGCCGAAGACGCCGAAACGGGCTACCGTTACAGCGATCTGGAGATCCGCGACGAGCCCATGACCTTCCTTGGTGGCGGCTTCGAGACCACGGCTGCGGCGTTGGCGTGGATCTGGTATCTGCTGAGCGAAAACCCCGATGCTCGAAGCCGACTCGGCTGCGAACGCGACGAGGTACTTGCCGGGCGCGAACCCACGGCAGACGACGTCGAGAACCTGCCGTGGACCAGGCCCTCATCGCCGAGGCGATGCGCCGATACCCGCCGATCACGGGCCTGGCGCGGGTGGCGAAGTCCGACGACGTACTCGGCGACTGCCCCATCAAAGCCGGCACCACCGTCGCCGTCCTCATCCACGGTGTCCCAACGCCGCTTCTGGGCAGACCCGCATACGTTCGACCCGAGGCGCTTCTTGAAGGAGAACTTCGAGCCCTGGCAACGTCGTGCCCATATCCCGTTCGGTGCGGGCAGATGATGGTGGTGCTGCGGCCACGCGCACGCCACCGCGCTGCATCGTCGGCGGCGTAAAGTCCGCCGTCATGGACAACATCAGGGGTAAGACCATCGTCATCACCGGCGCCGCGCGCGGAATCGGGCGTGCCACCGCCAAGGCGCTGCTGGCCCGTGGTGCGCGAGTGGTCATCGGCGACCGCGACATCGACGTACTCGAGAAGACGTCGCCGACATGAGCGGCCTTGGCTCGCTATCTGGTCATGCGCTGGACGTCACCGACCGGGAGTCGTTCACCGCCTTCCTGGACAAGGCCCGCGCCGACGGCGGCGGGCACATCGACGTGCTGATCAACAATGCCGGTGTGATGCCAGTCGGGCCGTTTCTCGAGCAGTCGCAACGGGCGATCGGCTCGTCGATCGAGGTGAACTTCTACGGCGTACTCAACGGTTGTCAGCTGGTGTTGCCGGAGATGGTCAAACGCCGCAGCGGACACATCATCAACATCGCTTCGCTGGCCGGAATGGTGGGCGTGCCGGGACAAGTGGTCTACGCCGGCACCAAGTTCGCAGTGGTGGGCCTGTCTACCGCGCTGCCCGACGAGATCGCCCCGCACGGCGTCGACGTGACGGTGGTGATGCCGCCGTTCACCAACACCCAGTTGATCTCGGGCACCAAAACGTCTGCGGCAAGCAAACCGGTGGAGCCCGAGGTCATCGCGGCCGCCATCGTCAAGGTGCTCGACAACCCCAAAACCCATGTGTCCGTGCCGGGTCCGATGCGCTTCGTGGCCGCATTCACGTCGATGCTGGGTCCGCGCGCGCGTCGTTCGCTCAGCAAGCGACTCGGCATCGACCGCATCTTCCTCGACTTCGACGCCACTGCGCGCAGGGCCTACGAAGACCGCGCACAATCGGCCATCGGCATCGTCGAATACAACGACTGACCAGTCAGTTAACGCTCGTTGAAAACCGTGCCTGGACTGCGGCATCGGCCTAACCTGAGGACAAGATCGTGATCGGGGCGGAGGCTCGAGATGACCGACGTAAAACCGCACGCGTACAACACCGCATGGCAGTTCCGTGCGGACGCCTGGTGCCGGCTGGAGGAGGCGAGCGACCGGCTGTCGACCGCCGTGGCGCGGGGGCGCGATCTCGCGCCGTTGATCGAGTTGGTCGAGGGGCTACTGTCTCAGCTGCGGCCGTTCGAACGCTACTGGGCCTTCCCGGGCATTCACGTGTTCGGGCAGACGCTGCGCCTGTTCGCCACCGGTGCTTATGACAAGTTCGGCAGGACGGTTGCCAAGATCAATCGGGCGCTGGTCACCGAGTCCTTCCGCAGCGGCGTGCTGGCGTCACCGCTGGAGGGCGAAAACGAGGCGCTCAACGCGGGTGCCGCTCCCGCCGAGGAACTCAGCCTGCACCGGCCAACGCGCCCGTACTTCGAGGTGCTGGTGGTCGCGACGATGACCGAGGCCCAGGAACGCGCGCTGGCCAACGAGGCCCGCAGCTGGCGCCGTCCCGATGACGCGTTCATCTACGAAATCGTGGTGGTCGGCAGCGGTGACGAGGCGGTGATCGCCGCCCGGCTCAACGCGAATCTGCAGGCGTGCGTGATAACGCGGCGATTCTCGCATCGCTCCCACCGGGATCTGTCGGCCCTAGCGCACTTCGTCGACTCGCACATAGCCGAAGACCTGGCAGATCATACGCCCGAGGAACGCGCCGAGATCCTGGCCAAGGCGATCCGGGAGACCCGCCCCGAGATCGACCTGTATCTGGTCACCGAGCTCGAGGTCGAGGACGTCGCCGCCCGGCTCGGCCAGCACTTCCGCCGGGTCTTCCACGCCGGGGAGGGCACGCTCGATCGGCACCTCTCCTTGCTCGAAGGTGTCGCGGCGCGGTACCGGACCCCGTTCTTTTCCGCACTGCGGGAATACAGCCACCGCCCGACCGGGGTTTTCCACGCGCTGCCGATTTCGCAGGGCAAGTCGATCGTCAGCTCGCACTGGATCGCCGACATGGTCCAGTTCTATGGGCTCGAGCTGTTTCTGGCGGAGACCTCGGCGACCTGTGGTGGGCTGGACTCACTGCTGGAGCCGACCGGGCCGCTGCGGGAAGCCCAGCAGCTCGCGGCCCGAACATTCGGATCGCGGCATACCTACTTCGTCACCAACGGCACCTCCACGGGCAACAAGATCGTGGAACAGGCGCTGGTGGCACCGGGTGACATCGTGTTGATCGACCGCAACTGTCACCAGTCGCATCACTACGGGCTGCTGATGGCGGGCGCCCAGGTCACCTATCTGGACGCCTACCCGCTCAACCAGTATTCGATGTACGGCGGGGTATCGCTCCACGAGATCAAGGCGCGGCTGCTGGCGCTGCGCGCGGCCGGGAAGCTGGACCGGGTCAAGCTCTTAGCGCTGACCAACTGCACCTTCGACGGCATCGTCTACGACGTCGAGCGGGTGATGGAGGAATGCCTGGCGATCAAACCCGACCTGGTATTCCTTTGGGACGAAGCATGGTTCGCCTTCGCCCGGTTCCACCACGTCTACCGCAGACGCACGGCGATGCATGCGGCACGGGCGATGCGCGAGAGGCTCCGGTCACCCGAGTATCGGCAGGCCTACCTCAACCACGCCGAAGAGCTTGCCGGTGCCGACGACGAGACGCTGCTCGACGCTCGGCTGATGCCCGATCCCGCCCGCGCCCGGGTCCGGGTATACGCCACCCAGTCCACCCACAAGACGCTGACCTCGCTGCGGCAAGGCTCGATGATCCACGTCTTCGACCAGGATTTCGATCAGAAGGTGCAGGAGACCTTCCATGAGGCGTACATGGCGCACACTTCCACCTCGCCGAACTACCAGGTGCTCGCCTCCCTGGACATCGGCCGGCGCCAAGCCGACCTCGAGGGCGTCGAGCTGGTGCAAAAGCAGGTCGAGAACGCGATGCAACTGCGCGACGCCATCGACAAGCACCCGCTGCTGAGCAAGTACATGCATTGCCTGTCGACCGCGGAGATGATTCCAGCACAGTTCCGCCCCTCCGGCCTTGACCAACCCCTGCGCACCGGTCTGCGGAACATGGCCACCGCGTGGGATCAAGACGAGTTCGTGCTCGACCCCAGCCGCATCACCCTGAACATCGGTGCCACCGGGATCGACGGAGACACCTTCAAACGCGAAGAGTTGATGGACCGCTACGGCGTGCAGATCAACAAAACCTCGCGCAACACCGTGCTTTTCATGACGAACATCGGCACCACCCGCAGCTCGGTGGCCTACCTCGTGGAGATCCTGGTGAAGATCGCCCAAGAACTCGACGACCGGATCGCCGACATGAGCCTGACCGATCGCGCGCATTACGAGCGGGCGGTGCTGCGACTGACCACCCCGGCGGCGCCGCTGCCCGACTTCAGCGGATTCCACGCATGCTTCCTGGAAAAGAACGGCGACGGGAGCGCAGCCACGCCCGACGGCGACGTGCGCCGGGCGTTCTACCTGGGCTACGACGACACCCTGTGCGAATACCTGACCGGTGACGAGGTGGAAGAAAAGATGGAGTCGGGCCAGCAGGTGGTCTCGGCCACCTTTGTCACCCCCTATCCGCCGGGATTTCCCGTCCTGGTTCCGGGGCAAGTCTTCAGCCGGCAAATCCTGTCGTTCATCAGGTGCCTGGATACCCGCGAAATCCACGGGTATCGGCCACATCTCGGCTATCGCGTGTTCACCGACAAGGCCCTGGAAATGGCCGAGGCTACCGCGCGCCCGTGGAGCCGCCTGGGTGATGCCAGCAGGGTCGACGCCCGTGTCGATGTGGGCGTCGGAAGCCTTGCGGCCGACGTGAAGCCAGGCGAATGACGCGGGCTAAGATGCCTTGAGACCGGTCAGCGTCCGAATCGTTTGAATTTCGGTGTCTTGATAGGGCCGTCCATCGGGTCGTAGCAGGTCGTGAAACCAGACGTCCGGAATCGTTGTGTAGGGGTGATCCCACGAGTCCCAGGGGAAGTAGGTTTGGGTCTTGCCGGCGACCAAA
>DASPOT010000280.1:0-4901 GCA_035625875.1 Mycobacterium sp.
GGCCACCCAGGCGGCCTGTCACCATCCGGGACAAGGCTTCCCGCCAATATCCGCCTTCGCGTGTGCCCGCACCCCGCATCTCGCGCCCTGGCCCGTGCGGGCGGCCAGTCCCAGAACCGCCTTGTTCAGCGGCCTCCTAGAGACACTTGCTCCTATCGCCCCTCGTTTTCAGCCGCGCCTCACGCCCGCCCGGCGGCCGCTCGATCGTCGCCCGCGGCCTGACAGTGGTGCTGGGCGTTACCTTGGTGGGTCGCGGCATCACCAAGACCTACTGATTGTGCTTGGTCGTAAGCTTCTGCAACACGATCATGGATGCGCGCCGCTTCCTCATAGCGCTGAACTGCCGACCGGTGCGCCTCTGCTGCGCGTTGCCGCGACTGCTTCGCGCGCTGCCCGGCCAAGTCGACATCCTCCCGGGTGACCGGCGCGTCGGCGGGACGGTCCGCACGCAAATCGTTCCGGCACCTTCGGCCGGCGCATCGAGCTCCGAAGGCCACCAAGCGTCGTATCGACTGCCGGCACTGACAATCGCCTCGGCCTTGACGGCGCCGTCCAGCATCACGTCGAGCGTGATGTTGGCCAGCGGCCAGCAGGCTCCCGATCCGCCGGTGATGTCGCCATCCGCGCCGCGGAACCAGACTTCGTCGATGCTTTCGGCCTTGGGAGCCGCCGGCCGGGCGACCGGACCGCGACGACGAACGCGTGCCGCCCCGACGATGCCGTCGGTCGACCAGATCCGGTGCGGCAGCAGCTGGCAAACCAGGCACAGCACCCACACGGTGAGGCTGGCCATGACGATGTCGACGGTGCGCTCGAGGGCTTCGGGCACCCAGCGGGTGACCAACGCCTTGAACGCGGGCCGGACCATGCCCGAGTGCTGCAGGCGGAACAGTGCCAGCAGCACAAAGCGAAGGTTCGCTCCGAACCGCGCGGCCTACGAGAACATCGCGCTGGCCGGCTGCGCACGCCGGTGAGGGTCAGCATCGACGTCGAGGGGGCTACGCGTGGGTGGTCGACCAGGGCAGCGACAAGGTCGATCCCAACTCGCGCGCCGTGGTGAGCACGGTGACCGGGCTCGCGGGCCCCGTACACGTACTCCGACATGACGGGCTGGGGCCTGAGCCTGGTGACCAACCCGCCGCCGGGTAGCCTCGGCCAGATGGGCGAGTCTTCTTCGGATCGAGGCGCAGTGGTGATCACCGGGACCTCCACGGGCATCGGACGGGCGGCGGCGCTGCATTTGGCGGGCAAGGGGCTGCGGGTGTTCGCCGGAGTGCGCACGGCGAGCGACGGCAAGGCGGTGGCCGCGGCGCTAAGCAGCGAGGCGAAGGGGGCAGGGGGCAGCGTCGAGCCGCTGATCATCGATGTGGCCGACGGCGAGTCGATCACACGCGCGACCGCGGAGGTCGGCGAGCGGCTCGGCGGGTCGCCGCTGCGGGGGCTCGTCAACAACGCGGGCATCGGCGTGGGTGGACCGCAGGAATACCTGACGCTCGAGGACTGGCGCCGGCAGTTCGAGGTGAACGTGTTCGGGCTCGTCGACACGACGCAGAAGCTCCTGCCGCACCTCGTGCGCAGCCGCGGCCGCGTGGTCAATGTCAGCTCCATGTCCGGCCGGGTGGCCACGCCCTTGATGGGGCCGTACTCGGCGAGCAAGTTCGCGGTGGAGGGCCTGACGGCGTCGCTGAGGATGGAGCTGCGCCCGTTCGGGGTCTGGGCGGCATGCGTGGAGCCGGGCGCGGTAAAGACCGAGGCCTGGAAGAAGGCCAACGAGCAGCTGGCGAGGTACAGGGTCGAGATACCCGCGGTGGCGCTGGAGCGCTATCGGGAGCGCGGGGCCCGGTTCGAGCGATTCCTGGCTAGCGGAGAGCGCCGCGCCGTCGAAGCGATCCGAGTCGCCCGCGCCATCGAGCACGCGCTGCTCGCCGCGCGACCGCGCATGCGCTACCCGGTGGGCCCGGATATACGCGCGGTGTTGGTGCTGCAGTGGCTGTTGCCCGATCGCGCATTCGAATGGGTCCTGCGCAAGGCGCTGTGAACGATGACGGCCACGGTTGTTCGGGACGAGGGTAGTCGGCTCGGGCCGATTCTGGTGGCACGGTGGAAGCCCGGCGACCGGTCTTCATGTTCGGGTTCGGCCGCGGCGCGTACTGCGCTGCAGCCCTGGCCAGACTGCTGGGCAGCGTTGGCGTGCTACCCGCCCGCTCGGACAACCTAAGGGACGGCGTGCTCGCCACCTAGGCGCTGCCCCGCACGAGCCGGACACTGCGGGAATGGCGGCGGGTCACCCGGGTGGCGTCGACGCTGTCCGCGAGGGCGCAAGATTGCTGTGCCGGTGCACTTTCGGGGGGCTGTGGGACACGGTGAAGGTGTCCGGGCCGGGCCTTCGGAGCCCGATGCGCCGGCCGAAGGTGCCGGAAACTATTTGCGTGCGGACCGTCCCCGCCGACGCGCCGGTACACCCCAGCGTCGACATCTGCCTGCGCGCACCCCGAGTAACTGACCGCCAAGCCGCGAGGACTCCTGCCAGAGATAGAAGTCGAATAGCAGCAGGAACGTTGACCCTCGTTCTCCACGCGAACGTCAACACTGGCAAGGCCCCGGGCCTCAAGGCGCGGGACCTTGCTTTGTCCCGAAATCGAACGACTATAGGATCAGGCGTTCGACCGGTTGGATTGGCAGCCGGTCACTGACGGGTGGATAAGAATCATCCCGTGATTTGGGGCTCTTCGACTTTGACCGGGCAATCAGCATGAAGTCTGGGTTGCGGCCCGCTGTTTTCGGGTGCAGTGGAATCCTATCCGGCGGGCCGAGTTGGGCCGGTTCCGAAAGCCGCAGCCGGCGCGTTTGACCTGCTTGAGTAGCCGGTTGTAGCCCTCGGTGCGGGCGTTGGTGATGCCGGTGGTCAGGAAGGCGTTGATCTCGGGCCACCAGGTGTCGACGGTGGCGGCCAGGGTGGTCAGCTCGGGGATCTGCGAGTCGATACACCAGGCCAGGAAACGGTGCAGCCGATGCCGGGTCAGGTGCGCATCCCCTCCGACACGCACCGTCGCCAGCAGCGTTCGCAGCTCCTCTTTGGCGATCCACGCTGACAGGATCTGCGCGCTGGGATCTTCAGCGCAAATGCGGTTCCACATCTTGGCGACGCTGTTGTCCGATAAGCGTTCCCGGGCGGTCAATAAGCGCTGCCGGTTGGCCCATTCCGGGTCGCGTTTGCGGCCGCGGCGGTCCCGCAGATCCCAGGTGACGTGGCGGCGCACCTTGGTCAGCGCGTCGTTGGCGAGCTTGACCAGGTTTTTCCGGACTAGATCGATCTCGGGGGTGCTACCTCGGGTGGGATGCGCTCAGCGTGCTGTGGTGATCTCGGGGATACCGAGATCGGTTGTCGGATGTGCGGATTGGGCTTGGTGTCGGTCGAGCGTGGCGAGTTTGGCGCGGGCAGCGTGGAGGCTGACACCGAGGCCTTCCTTCTCGCCGAGCCAGCCGTTAAGTTCGGCCTCCTCGATCCGCTCGGTCAAATTGGCGATGATCTCGACCGGTCGTGGGCGTTGGCGGGGATCGACCCGCAGCATCGGGCAGCGGATGCAGCTGTGCTCATGTCGGCACGGCGTATCGTAGGGGCGCCCGCAGGTGCCGAGCGCAACCTTCCGCAGCGTGAAGTAGTGTGAAAAACCGTGGACTATTTCGAGCAGCCTTCGGGCTCATCCACGGAGAGGCTTTAAGGATATGGATTCAATAGAGAAACTATGGCAACGATTCACCCCATGCGAACGGGGTGAGGACTGCGAGCATCTCTCACCTATTGGAATGGACTGGTTGATGCATGGCTAATACACCCTACGTCGATGAACATTTGAGCTGCCCCAAGTGCGCCGCCGCCGGCAGACTGTTCTTTACTTTCGATCCTCCGGTGCTGCGCTCGGTTGTTTGTGGTGCCTGCGGCTACGAGCTTCCCGTATATGACGGGATAGCAAATTTTGCCGAACACATCGAGCTGGCGGACCCCGAGTTGAGTCCGGCCCAGAAAATCATGAATTCGAGGCTCTTTGCCTTCTTCTATGAAACCCGTGTCTGGCGCCGGCTGTTCACCCCCCTCGGTACGGGCATCTCGATGAACCGGGAGGTTCGAGAAATACTGGAGATGGGTATGAAAGGGAGCGAAGGGGTCGTGGCGGATCTTGCCTGCGGAACGGGCCATTACGCCCGCGCCTTTGCCCGCAGGCTCCCGAAAGCTCCTGTATACGGCCTCGATATCTCACCGGGCATGCTGCAGCAGGGCCTCAAGATTGCTAGTGAGGAAGGACTCGACAACATTACCTTTCTTCGAGGTGACATCTATCGATTGCCCTTCCCCGATTCAAGTGTCCAAAATGTCAACTGCGGCGGAGCGCTCCACCTCTTTTCTGATGTAAAGCCCATCTGGGGGGAGATCGCACGTGTGCTCAAGCCGGGTGGTGTTTTTACCGCCATGACGCTTGCCCGCTCAAAGGGTATTGTGCGCAAGTTGCAGGTTAAAGCAGAAGAACGCGGCCGGGCTTCATTCTTCACCCCGGAAGAGCTTTGTTCGGACCTGAGCGCTTCGGGTCTTTCTTCCTTTAACTGCGTTCGGCATGGTCTTTCCTTACTCTTTTCAACAACCAGGATGTGAGCGATGTATTTTGGCTGGGATTGGCGCTGCGCTGCGAGCCGCCTCCGCGGAGTCGTACCGACAGTTGCTTTTCTACGGCAGGACGTTCGATTGCCTCTGTGCCCGCCGCTAACACCAGGACTCCTGACATAAGGCGCGAGCCGCCGAGTCGGTTCATGCGCTGACCTCCGGGTTTCGGCGCGGATTCCGCCGAGGCTCGCGTGCGACGCTCAATAATAAGTGCAAAGATGGTCCAGCACCGAGGTCGACGAAA
>DASPOT010000281.1:0-2101 GCA_035625875.1 Mycobacterium sp.
GGCCACCCAGGCGGCCTGTCACCATCCGGGACAAGGCTTCCCGCCAATATCCGCCTTCGCGTGTGCCCGCACCCCGCATCTCGCGCCCTGGCCCGTGCGGGCGGCCAGTCCCAGAACCGCCTTGTTCAGCGGCCTCCTAGACGATGCGCTTGTGTTCATCGGTACCGAAGAGTGTGAGCACCTCCATGTTTCCGGTATCCGGAGCGTTGCAGTTGCACGCTTCCGGTGCCAGTCGCGGACTTCGCCCCATGATCTCCGCGAGCGGGGCGTAGTCGAGATTGGACAATCCGGGCCCCACTGCGGGTGCGGGTAAACAGGTTCCAGAGTCCGCGACGACGCGCCTCACGTTTGAGGTCCTCGATGATCT
Organism: Mycobacterium sp.; assembly: GCA_035625875.1. Classification (GTDB taxonomy): domain Bacteria; phylum Actinomycetota; class Actinomycetes; order Mycobacteriales; family Mycobacteriaceae; genus Mycobacterium. Next base: position 368 of record DASPOT010000281.1, read on the forward strand.
GCGGCTGATGATGAGGGTTCCCTGACTGGCGCATCTGAGCCTCGTACACCGGCTCAGGACAGGCTTGTCTGCAGATGCATTATCGCTTAACGTAACCCGCGACGTTTAACCGCTGCCCGAGAGGGGGGAAAGATGCAAACACCGGCTGGTACCGTGCATGGACCCGATTTGGCTCGACGAATCGCTGTCCGCGACTTCCTCAACAAGGCCATCACCGGCCGTGGCACCTGCGCCTACGATTCGGCGGTCGTCGCCGGCAACGGGATCGGTGCGCTGGCGTTCGCCGGCTGGCTTGCCCAAAGCCCGCTATTCGAAGGCAGGGTCACGGTCGTTGCGCCCCCAGTTGTCGAGTCGCGGCGTCTGATCAACGGGGTCAGCCTGCGCGGGCGCGGGGTCGACTTTATGAGCGCCGCGTTGAACACGACACTGGATGGCATTCTCGAGGTGATGTCGGGATCCGCCGTCGCACCGCCGGTGTGCTACGGCCAGACCGCGGCCATGGCCCTACAGCAAGGGCCGTCGTGGCGGTTCAGCAGGCGGGTACGATGGCCTGGATTGTCGGGCAACCGGCCGGTCGTCTACGGTCTGCGAAACAGCAGGGTGGTTGGCGGCATGCGTGAACTGGCCTCCAAGCTGCCGATCGAGTTCAAGGACGAGCGAGTCGAGTCCGCCTCGCACCTGCGCAGCTTCAGCGCGGGGCGGCATCCGCTGCTCGTCAACGCCACGACCGTGCCCACACTGATCGGCGGTGAGGCCACTCCCCCGAAACGCATGGGATTGGGGGTGCAGGCCCCGTTTATCGCGCCGGAGCGTGGTGTGAGCTATCCGCTGGAAGCCCAGACCGTATTCGTGCCTCTGGTGCGGCGCGCAGGAACGATCGACGTGGGATACTTCACCCCCTTCCGCGACCCGTTGTCGCCGCGTTCCACCTGGTACGGGATCTACGCCCGCGTCGTCGACCGTAACGCCGACATAGATGCCGAAAAGCGGATCATGACCGAGCAGCTCTTCGGCGTCGCCGAGGCGATGAACCTGGTCCCCGACGACCCCGAGGAGACCCTCGGCCGGGGCTTGGTGCCGGCCTCATCGTGGGGCGCTTTGACGCCGTCGGCGCCGGGCACACTCGAGCTCAAACGCCACTACTCGGTTGGCGCGCCTGTCTTCAACGCCGACGGCATGGTGATGAGTCTCGTCGGCGGCGTTGTCGGGGCCGAAGCGGTCATCCGCGGCGTGAAGCCCGACGATGCCATCCGGCGCGCCCTGCGCCCCTGGCGTCGCGACAATCTGCTGTGGTTCGTCGAGATCAACAAGATGCCATTTGTGTCCGAGATGGCGCTCCGCGCCATCCCGGCAGCTGCGATGGCACGCAGGCGCCCGGTCGGGATGAAGCTATGGGCCTCTGCCGCTTGACATCTGGTTGCAAGGTGAGCGACGGCCCCGGCGGGCGCAGCCGGCGACCTCTTTATTGACCGTGGCCTCTACCGCGGATCATGAACGACCGAACCGGCGATCCCACCGGCTGGTGGGCCGAGGAGGTCCATAATGATGTCCATAATGTGCGCGGAGGCCGAAGCGCAGATCGCGATGCTGGAGCGTCGTTCCGGCGAGCCGGCGCAGCGAGTCGCGTCGTGGATCCGGGGGGCGAACCGGGCCCGTCTCACGTGGGGCGCCGCGACAGTACCTTCTCTCGGCAACCTCCAGAGCGGCTGCTCCCGTCGTACGCCTCCTCGTGCG
>DASPOT010000282.1:0-10599 GCA_035625875.1 Mycobacterium sp.
CAGGCAGCCCGTCCACCTCGCTGGTGCTCGACCAGTTCGGCCGCAACCTGACGGCGGCCGCAATGGAGGGCAAGCTCGACCCGGTCATCGGCCGCGAGAAGGAAATCGAGCGGGTGATGCAGGTGCTCTCCCGCCGGACCAAGAACAACCCGGTGCTGATCGGTGAGCCCGGTGTCGGCAAGACCGCGGTTGTGGAGGGTCTGGCGCAGGCCATCGTGCACGGCGAGGTCCCCGAGACGCTGAAGGACAAGCAGCTCTACACGCTGGACCTGGGCTCGCTGGTCGCGGGCAGCCGCTACCGCGGTGACTTCGAGGAACGCCTGAAGAAGGTGCTCAAGGAGATCAACACCCGCGGCGACATCATCCTGTTCATCGACGAGCTGCACACGCTGGTCGGCGCGGGCGCCGCCGAGGGCGCGATCGACGCCGCGTCGATCCTGAAGCCCAAGCTGGCCCGCGGCGAGCTGCAGACCGTCGGCGCCACCACACTCGACGAGTACCGCAAGTACATCGAGAAGGATGCCGCCCTGGAGCGCCGCTTCCAGCCGGTGCAGGTCAGTGAGCCGACGGTGGAGCACACTATCGAGATCCTCAAGGGTCTGCGGGACCGCTACGAGGCCCACCACCGGGTCTCGATCAGCGATGCTGCGATCGTGGCCGCGGCCACCCTGGCCGACCGCTACATCAACGACCGGTTCCTGCCGGACAAGGCGATCGACCTGATCGACGAGGCCGGTGCCCGGATGCGGATCCGCCGGATGACCGCTCCACCGGACCTGCGCGAATTCGACGAGAAGATCGCCGAAGCCCGCCGCGAGAAGGAGTCCGCGATCGACGCGCAGGACTTCGAGAAGGCCGCCAGCCTCCGCGACCGCGAAAAGCAACTCGTGGCTCAGCGGGGCGAGCGCGAAAAGCAGTGGCGCTCCGGCGATCTGGACGTGGTCGCCGAGGTCGATGACGAGCAGATCGCCGAGGTGCTGGGCAACTGGACCGGTATCCCGGTGTTCAAGCTCACTGAGGCCGAGACCACCCGGCTGCTGCGCATGGAAGACGAGATCCACAAACGGATCATCGGTCAGGAGGACGCCGTTAAGGCCGTCTCCAAGGCGATCCGCCGTACCCGCGCCGGGCTGAAGGACCCCAAGCGCCCGTCGGGCTCGTTCATCTTCGCCGGTCCGTCCGGTGTGGGTAAGACCGAGCTGTCCAAGGCGCTGGCGGAGTTCCTGTTCGGCGACGACGACGCGCTCATCCAGATCGACATGGGCGAGTTCCACGACCGGTTCACCGCGTCGCGGCTGTTCGGCGCCCCGCCGGGATATGTCGGCTACGAGGAGGGCGGCCAGCTCACCGAGAAGGTGCGGCGTAAGCCGTTTTCGGTGGTGCTCTTCGACGAAATCGAGAAGGCGCATCAGGAGATCTACAACAGCCTGTTGCAGGTGCTCGAGGATGGCCGGCTGACCGACGGGCAGGGCCGCACGGTGGACTTCAAGAACACCGTGCTGATCTTCACGTCCAACCTCGGCACCGCCGACATCTCCAAGCCGGTGGGGCTGGGCTTCACCCAGGGCGGCGGTGAGAACGACTACGAGCGGATGAAGCAGAAGGTCAACGACGAGCTCAAGAAGCACTTCCGGCCGGAGTTCCTCAACCGCATCGACGAAGTCATCGTCTTCCACCAGCTGACTCAAGACGAGATCGTCCGCATGGTCGAGCTGATGATCAGCCGGGTCGCGGGCCAACTCAAGAGCAAGGACATGGCGCTGGAGCTGACCGACAAGGCCAAGGGGCTGCTGGCCAAGCGCGGCTTCGATCCGGTGCTGGGGGCTCGCCCGCTGCGGCGGACCATCCAGCGGGAAATCGAGGACGCCCTCTCCGAGAAGATCCTGTTCGAGGAGGTCGGTCCGGGGCAGGTTGTCACGGTCGACGTCGACAATTGGGATGGCGAAGGTCCTGGCGAGGACGCGGTGTTCACGTTCACCGGAACTCGCAAGTCGGCAAAGCCCGCCGAGCCGGATCTGGCGAAGGCCGGGGCCCACAGCGCGGGCGGTCCCGCGTCGACCGCGCGGTAGTGGCAACCGGAGAGGGGCGGTGCCTGCGAGCCGGCACCGCAGGGGTTCGTTTGATCATCCGTGCGGTCCACGGGTTACACTTGCGGGTGTTGTCGACGGGTTACGGAATCTGGTGAGACTCCAGAACGGTCGCGCCACTGTCCAAAGTCAGACCCGAAGCCCGTCACCAGCGCCCAAGTGGGACGCGAATTCCCCAGAAGGAGTCAACTGTGGCCGATTCCCAGACAACAGGCAGCCGGATCCGATCGGTTGATCTATCCGCGGCAAGTGCGGCGCTCTGGTTGGCGGCAACCGCCTTCTTAGCGTTATTGGCGCTCTACTTCGTCGGTATCGATCAGGGTGCGGTGTCGCTGTTCGGCAGTGACTCACATGTGCACGAGTTCGTGCACGACGCACGGCATCTGCTCGGCTTCCCCTGCCACTGAGCCGGCAGCGTGGAGAGGCGTCTGATCGGACGCGGCCTCCTCGCGGGCGTGGTGGGCGCGGTGGTGGCTTTCGTGTTCGCCCGCGTATTCGCCGAGCCGGTAATTGGCCGCGCAATCGAGTTCGAGGACGGGCGCACCGACGTTGCGCAGGCTCACGGCGTGCACGAGCACGGCATTGAGTTGTTCACCCGCGGGGTGCAGGCCAGTGTCGGATTGGGTTTCGGTGTGCTGGTCTTCGGCGTGGCCATGGGCGCACTGTTAGCGGTCCTGTTCTGCGTCGTATATGGGCGTACAGGAGACGTTGGGCCACGGCCGCTTTCGGCGCTGCTCGCGGCGGGTGCTTTCGCCGCGGTGTACTTGGTGCCGTTCGTGAAGTATCCGCCCAATCCACCGGCCGTCGGCCAGGCGGACACGATCGGAGCCCGCACCGGGTGGTATCTGCTGATGGTGCTGACGTCGGTGGTGCTGGCGGTCGCCACGGTGTGGCTGGCCCGGCGGCTCGCGGCCCTGCTTGGCGCGTGGAACGCCGGCCTGCTCGCTGCCGGGGCCTACGTGGTGGCGATCGCCGTGGTTACGACGCTGCTGCCGACAGTGGACGAGACACCCGAACCGATGCACGACGCATCAGGTGCGATCATCTACCCTGGTTTCCCCGCCGATGTTCTCTACGATTTCAGGTTGGTTTCGCTAGGCACGCAACTGGTGCTGTGGGTGACCATCGGGCTGGTCTTCGCGACGCTCGCAGACCGGCTACTTGGTGAGCGAGCCGAGAGCAGACGGGCAGCGAGTATCGCTGCGTGACCGAGGTCGTCCGGCTGACGCTGGTGTCGCACGCGATGACCCATGCGATGGCAACTGGGCGTTTTCCTACCGACGAGCCGCTCAACGCCGCCGGTCGTCGGCAAGTCGAAGCCACTGCCGATCTGTGGCGCGGCGAGGCACTGGGGGGCGTCCGTCCCGAAGAGTTGGAGGTGTGGCTGGATCCGACCCAGGCGCCACACGGCGGGGAGTCAATCGTCGACCTAATCGATCGGGTGGCCAGATGGCTGGAATCGTTGACCGACAACAGATCACGGACAGTGGCGGTGACACATCCCGCGGTGATTCGGGCGGCGATACTGCTGGCTCTTGACGGTCCACCGAAATCGTTCTGGGGCATCGACATTGCACCGGTCAGCCGCACCGTCATGCATTTGCACGGACACTCCTGGACGCTCCGGGCGAATTAGCCCCGCGAACAACCCGGTTACCTAGGCTGCACGATCGCGAACGCCTGCCTGGCGATCTGTAGCATCCAGCCGGTCACCGTCGGGCCGTGATCACGCGGCCAGTTCAGCTGAAAGCTGACCACCCACGGCTGCTCAGTCTTGTCGATGGCATACCAGCTGAACGTCAAATCACCCGGGAGGCCGCCGGCTTTCGCGCCGACGTACGGCCATTGATCACGGTCCAGATCAACACCCGGGGCGGATGCCAGAATCTGTTTGACGGGTGCGGCTTTGCCGACCGCGCTGGTCTGCAACGCCGCGTGGACCCGGCAGATGTCCTCGGCACTGCCGTACCACTCCGCACCATAGCCCGACGCCGGGGTGTGAGCGCGGGCCGGATCAGGTTGGTAAGGGCGGGAATTCGCTTGCTGCAACAGCTGGGCACGGACTTGCGGGGAGGCCTGCTTCCATTGGCCGCGAAGATCCGGCTCACCCCAACCAACTGAGAACAGCTCGTGCATGGTGGGGAAAGGTGTCATGCTCGCCGGGTCGTGATGGCCGGCCGTGACCAGCGCATCCTCCACAGCGTGGGTACCTACCTTTTCGATCAGCAGGTCAGTGGCCATGTTGTCGCTGGTGGCGATCATCTTCTCCGCGGCGTTGCGCACCGTTACATGTGCCCCGACTGGCAGCTCCAATCCTGAAGAACCGACAGCCTTGCTCTTGGCGGTGATGGTCAGCTGATCATCCCACGACACCGTTCCGGCCTTGACCGCATCAGCCACGGCGTACAGCACGTACAACTTGAAAATTGATGCCAGCGGCAGTGATTGGGCGGTGTTGGCTCCCGCTACCCGTTCGCAGAGGCCGGCGTGCACCTTGGCCGCCTGATAGGAATAGCGGGCTCCGGTCGTACTTAACGTGGCGTCGACGTCGCGCCACGAGGTGATCGTCGGCGCATTTGTGGTGACATCGAAGCGGTCAACGAGCCGATCACCGTCGGTGTGAATCCTGATGTCCTGTCGAGCGCCGTAGGAGGTGATGAGGTGCAGCGTAGCCGCCCCGGCGCTGATGTCGACGCCATCAACGGTGAAGGGACGGTCCCACCATAGCGTCTCCATCATCCTTTCGACCGACTCGACCATGTCGGGCGCGGCGAGGGTGCGGACTCCGACCGGGCCGATCGGCCAGTCCGAGTTGAGCATGTCCATGATCTGCCGGGCCCGCAGACCAGGCGGGGTCCTGGTGTCGATCCGCACCCCAGGGTTCGCCGCATTCGCGGGTGCCGTGGGGGGCGGGGCGCAACCCGGCACGAGGGCGGCGACCAGCGCGGCGGCGGCAGCCAATGCCACCACGTGGTGTCGCACCGGACCTCGGCTACGCGGTCGCGCCGGTTCCGGCAACGTCCAACACAACCTCGAATTCCAGCAGCGACGCGCCAGTCGCCACGGGGTTGGCCCGGTGACCGGCGTGGGCTTCGATAGCGGGCCCGGTCGCCCATGCCTGGAAGGCTTCATCGGACTCCCAATGCGTCACCACGAAGTAGCGGTCCTCACCCTTGACCGGGCGCAGCAACTGAAAGCCGAGGAAGCCGGGGGCGTTCTCGACGGCGTGCGCGCGATGGGCGAACCGCTTCTCCAGTTCGGGACCGGCGTCCGCGGGTACCTCGATTGCGTTGATCTTCACCACTGGCATGCCGCTAGGCTACCGTGCGCCCATCGGCGCTCAGGCGACGATGCGGGAGTTCCGACTACCGTCATTGACAGTCAACCTTGCATCGGCGTAACTGGAGCTTTTCGTGTTGGGAACCGAAAGGCCGGGCGATAGCACCCGGCAACGTCGGTCTGGCGCTGGGCGCCCGTTGGATACTTCACGTGACGCCGCGATTTTGGAAGCGGCGTTGGAGGGGCTGGCTGAACGGGGCTACGACCTGCTGACCATGGACGAGATCGCCGCTCGGGCGCATGCCGGCAAGGGTGCGTTGTACCGCCGCTGGCCATCGAAGGCCGCGTTGGTCGCCGACGCTGTGCTTGCCTGGCGGGATCAGCTGGGTCCGGTGACGGTTGCGGATACCGGGTCTCTGCGCGGAGACATCGAGGCACTGCTAGAGGCCCTGCCCGAATTCGGCCAGGCTGAGCAACGGCAGGTGGCGGTACTGTTCGGTTTGGTCACTGCGGCCCGCCGCGATCCGGAACTGAGTGCGTTGCTGTCCAGCCTGATCGTGGAACGGCCCCGGCAAGCGGTGGCGCAGATGCTGGAACGCGCGGCCGCGCGTGGAGAGATCCCCCGGGGGCGGGATCTGAGGCTGGTGCCCGATGTAGTCATTGCGATGAGCTCGCTGCGGTTCCTGCTCGGCGAGACGCCAGACCGTGAGTTCGTGCGCCATCTGTTCGAGGAGGTGGTGTACCCGCTGGTGACCGCTCCGGTCGACGGCCCGACATCACGCGCATCCCGCGCGCGCCGGCTCCGCTGATTCGGTAGACACGGCGGAACTCATCCCGTAAGCTTCCGATACGGAATCGTTCCGTATCGAAACAGGATGACTACAGGCGCCCATGATCGGGGCCGCGTTAGGAGATGGGCCCGATGCCACAGACTGCGAACGAGCAGCTTATTCAAGCTTATTTCCGCATGGTGGAGGAGGACGACTATGCGGGAGTCGGGTCCATCTTGACCGATGATGCGACATGGACCATCGTGCCGATCGGTTACACGTGGACTGGACGCCGCGCGATCGAATCCATGGCAGTGGCGGCTGGCCGGAGGAGGCGACACGATGAACGCTCCCACATTGAGATCAAGAACTGGTTCACCGACGGAGAGCATGTCTGCGTCGAGTACAAGCACAAGCTCATTGTTCGGTGCCTCGGGCTGCGACTGACGGCCGACGGCTACTGTTTGGTCTTTCACATGCGCGATGGCCGATTCGACGCGATCCGCGAATACATCAACCCGCCCAACATCGCGGCCGGGCTCATGATGTATGCCCTGCTGCCACTACTGCCCTATCTGAGCAGGAGGAGGCTGGCGCGATCGTGACCCTCAACCCGCATCACCAAACAGCGCCCTTCGGTCGCTCCTGGGATCTTATCGTTGTTGCGGGATTCACTATCCTGGCCGGATTGGCCGAGGTCGTGACGGGGTTTTCGCACACCTTCTTCGGGATTACCACGTCCGCTGTCGCGCTGTTCACCGTTGCCGCTACCGGAATTGGTCTGTCGTACTTGGCATCTGGGGTCCTGATGCTAACCATGAAGAAATGGGCGGCCACCGCCGCTCTCGCCTTGCTCAGCATCGACATCGTCGGCCGGATCCTATTGGCAGTGACGGGCTTATATCCCACCGATACTGCCAAGAATACGTTTTCGCTCATCGCCGGCACGCTGGTTGTGGCTCTGGTGGCGTTATATGTCGGATGGAAGCGGAAGTCCTTCGCTTAAATGAGGGTCGGGTTTCCGCGCTGTTGGTGATGCCGGTGGTGTTCCGGGAGCTGCGAGTATGAGCAGGAGGTCATTCATGTGCGCTGACAGGCGAATTGGTGCGCGACGGCTTCGCCGGATGCTCGTCGTTGTCCTGCTGGCTCTTGGAGGTGCCGCTGCGGCCTTCTTCTCCTTGCCGAGACTGGCCAGGCACAACATGGACCGCGTCAGACAGAGCAACACGATGATGCGGGTTCTCCGGTGGTACAACGGCACCAGGCTAAAGCGTGCGGGAACGAAGCATTCGGCAACCGCGATCCTCACCCACGTCGGGCGCAGCACCGGACGGACCTATCAGACCCCGCTTGGTGCGTGGACCTACGGTGACGGTTTCTTATTGTCGCTGGCATACGGCAGCCGCACCGACTGGTGCCGCAACGTGCTGGCAGGGGGGACATGCACGCTGGCCTGGAAAGGGCAGACGTATGAGCTGGAGCGGCCCGAGATAGTTTCGGGACCGAATGTAATGCGGGCATGGCCCGTGTGGGAGCGGATCGCGCTGCATGCAGCGGGCATCGAGGACTTCTTATGGCTGCATCGAAAGAAGGAACACGCCGCAGGTTTCGAGCAGGTCGAGCTACTGGCACACGATGGCGCGCGATGAGCAGTGACCCACGGTGGTCCCTTCACCGTGGCAAGCGACGAGGGGAGCCGGGCAATCGGATCGAGCGCACGCCACGCAAGATAGGTGCATGCCCACCGACCTGCTGACCCGCCGCGGTGGACACGGCGAGCCGCTGGTACTGGTACACGGTTTGATGGGTCGGGGCAGCACCTGGTCACGTCAGCTACCGTGGCTGACTCGGTTGGGCACCGTCTACACGTACGACGCCCCGTGGCATCGGGGTCGTGATGTCCCCGATCCGTACCCGATCAGCACCGAACGCTTCGTGGCCGACTTGGTTGACGCGGTGACCGCACTAGAGGCGCCCGCGAGGCTGGTCGGACATTCGATGGGTGCCCTGCACTCGTGGTGCCTGGCGGCGGAACGTCCCGAACTGGTCTCGGCGCTGGTGGTCGAGGATATGGCACCTGACTTCCGTGGCCGCACCACCGGTCCGTGGGAGCCGTGGCTGCATGCCCTGCCAGTCGAATTCGCTTCTGCAGGCCAAATATTCGCCGAATTTGGGCCAATCGCTGGCCAGTATTTCTTGGAAGCGTTCGACCACACCGCGACTGGCTGGCAGTTGCACGGCCACATCGAACGATGGATCGAGATCGCCGCCGAGTGGGGCACCCGCGACTATTGGGCGCAGTGGCGGGCGGTGCGGTCGCCGGCGCTGCTCATCGAGGCCGGCAACTCGGCCACACCCCCCGGCCAGATGCGTGCGATGAGCGGAACCGGCTACCAGACAAGCTATTTGCATGTGCCTGAAGCGGGCCACCTGGTTCACGACGAGGCGCCGCAGGTATACCAGCAGGCGGTGGAATCCTTCTTGACTGCGGTCGCCCGGGTCGGCTAACCCTCTTCACCCGCTAACGCGAACCGGCCGTTGGCCGTCTGGACAACCAGGCCGTCGGCAAGCAGCGAATCCAGCGCTCGGTCGCGCTGGCCGGTATCGGTCAGCCATGCTACGTCCAGCTCGACCCGGGTAACGGGAGAGTCCTTGGCACGCAACACGTCCAGCAGCCGTCCGCGGACCTGGCGGTCGGTTCCGGCATAGGTCTGAACGCGGCGCGCTGGCCCCGGTGCCGAGGGATAGCCGGCGCGCCGCCACCTGCACTTGCTGATTGGGCACAAGCCGCATCGCGGCGTCCGGGCGGTACACACCATCGCACCCAGTTCCATCAGCGCCGCCGAAAACCGCGGCGCCGCTGCGTCATCCGGCAGCAGTGCTAAAACGTCGGCATGGTCGCGGGCGGCTGATGGTGCTCCGGCGTCGGCTAGCCCGTGCACAGAGCGGGCCACCACCCGGCGCACATTGGTGTCGACCACCGGCACCGGCTTACGGTAGGCGAAACATGCCACCGCCCGCGCGGTGTAGCTGCCGACACCGGGCAGCGTCATCAGGGTGTCCACGTCATCGGGAACTACATCGTCGTGGTCACGGGCGATGACGGTGGCGCACTCGTGCAGCCGCTTGGCCCGCATCGGATAGCCCAGCTTGCCCCACGCACGCAGTACGTCAGCCGGGCTGGCCGCTGCGGTCGCCGACGCGGTGGGCCAGCGGGCCACCCATTCTCGCCAGACCGGCAGTACCCGGACGACCGGGGTCTGCTGCAGCATGAACTCGCTGACCAGGATCTGCCATGCGCTGACGCCGGGATCTCGCCACGGCAGGTCGCGCCGCGACCGGTCGTACCAGTCGAGGAGTTCGCCGGCGGGGATGGTCATCGGCGAGTGCGGCAGAATGTGCGCCATGCCTAATGCCAATCCGGTAACCGCGTGGAAGGCACTCAGAGAGGGTAACGAGCGATTCGTCGCCGGCAAGCCCGAGCACCCGAGCCAGAGCGTCGAGCATCGGGCGAGCCTGGCCGCCGCGCAGAAGCCGACAGCGGTGGTGCTGGGCTGCGCCGACAGCCGGGTAGCCACCGAGATCATCTTCGACCAGGGCCTGGGCGACATGTTCGTGGTGCGCACCGCTGGGCACGTCATCGACTCCGCGGTCCTGGGCTCGGTGGAGTACGCGGTGTCGGTGCTCGACGTCCCGCTGATCGTTGTCCTCGGTCATGAGAGCTGTGGTGCCGTCAAGGCGGCGCTGGCGGCGCTCGACGACGGGGCTGTCCCGGCTGGTTATGTGCGAGACGTGGTGGAGCGGGTGGCACCGTCGATTCTGTTGGGCCGCCGCGACGGCCTAAGTCGCGTCGACGAGTTCGAGGCGCGACACGTACACGAGACGGTGGCACAGCTGATGGCGCGCTCGACCGTCATCGCCGAGCGGGTGGCTGCGGGAATCCTGGCGATCGTCGGCGTCACCTATCACCTCGCCGACGGGCGGGCGGTGTTGTGCGATCAGATCGGCAATGTCGGTGACGAGCCGCAGAGCTGACGCCCACGGTGCCTGGAATTATCTGTTGGACGACATGTTTCGCCGGTGTGCGCGCACCAAGGCTGGTAGTCGCGGCATCGCGTTTTGTGTCGAGGTGGTGCGGGCGTTCCCGGGCTCGAAGCACATCCTGCAACACCGCCGCCGAGTTCGAAGAATTGCGAGTTGCGGCGGATTACTGAGCGACCTGGCAGCGTGGATCCTGGCGCGTGGTTGCTGCGGCGGCCTTGCGTCGGCCGCCCCTGTTGGCGATCTACTGATCCGATGATGGACACAGCGAACAAAAGGCATGACCGTGACAGAGCAACTGCCCGCCGTGGGCCGGCGTCACCTTCTCGGGATCTCGATATCGGCAGCCGGTGTGATCGCCCTGTCGGCATGCGGCAGCCCGCAGCCCAAGCCCAGCTCAAGCGGGCGCGGCGCCCGCTCGG
>DASPOT010000283.1:0-2933 GCA_035625875.1 Mycobacterium sp.
GCCGATGGTGGCTTGGCCCTCGTAAAGTTCCTGGAGGAGCAACAGCCGTCAGCCGAGTAGATTATCGGCGTAGGCACCGTAGTAGCTGGAAGTGGCTGTGACACAGGGTGGTAACGAATAGGCAGACCTCCGACATAATACCCATTATTGGCTAAATACGTTGCAGCGGAGTATGTTTCAGTATATAATGTCAGAATGTACTGCCGTTCAGGCACTTTCGGAGCGACGCAAGCGTAGGAAATTGCCAGAGTTGCGGTTCCGATACGCGCTAGCACCGGCCGGCTCACCGACGCATGCGCGCCATCGGCCCAATGGCGGTATGCCGCCCGGGGGACCGGATGACAACGTGGATGAAAATGTTCGCTGCCGAATGCCCACAGGCTGCCCGACGGGGCGAGATACGCGGGAGTAGTGTTCACGCTCAACCAGAACCTGCACACCGCCGAGATCGAAAACGCCAAACTTCGGTGGTCACTCGATGCGGCAAGAGCCAACATCAAACGCGAACGAGAACGAGAACGTCACTTGGACGGCTTGCGCCACATCGCACTGATTTGAGGCGGTTTCACGGTGTTTTGTTCCCAAATCCGTTCCCAAATGAGCCGGCTTGCGGGCGGGTAAGGAGCCGGCGATCGCCGGGAACCACTAAACGGATCAACAGCTCGAGTCCCAGGCGTAGGCCCCGGTCGCCGAGCGCAGCGCTCAGGCGCGGCATGCTCATGGCGCTCGCTCGCAGTAGCACCCGACGCTGGTGGAGGGGTTCGGGATACCTTGACGTTTCAGTCAGGCACGATTGCGGGTGGCATATCCGGCGTCGGTGGCGCGGGCGTGGCACCTGGCACCCGGAGCTGCACAAGGTTGTCTTTTGCCGGGTGGGTCCTGCCCGCCGGACCGGCGGCGTACGCGTCGAGCAGCCGGGTGGTCATCGCGGTGAAGACCCGGTACACCTCGTGGACCGCTAGACCGGGAAACGTGCACCCCGGGTCGAGGCCGCAGATCCACCACTGGGTGCCCGAGGAGAACACCCCGGCCCCGCTGGGCGCCGTGTAATAGGTGGTGTCCTGGAATCCGGAGCGCCCCCGGCAGGTGACCGGCGAGTGGAACAGCAGTTGGAGAGGTCGCGGCGTGGGCACATCCAGATCCACCCCCGAATACTCGTTGCCCACCATGCCCGGCAAGTGCTGTCCTGCGGTCACGAGCCCGGTGAGCAACCAGCTGTCGGGGTGGGCGACGACCATGTCGGCGCTGACCGGGTTGCACCGATAGAAGTTGCCCAGGATCGCGCTTTCCGGGCGCGGGTTCGGCGGGTCGCGCCATTCCTGCGTCGCATCGTTGGGGTCGGTTCTGCTCAGCGGGTCCTCACCGAAGCTCTTGTAATCGATCTCGACCCGGTCCGGCCCCAGCGGCGATGGCGAAAAGCGCATGTGCCGGTAGATCTCGTTACCGCCGAAGAACGCCAGGTTCACGCCGTGATCGCGGGCCTTTACCACGTTGTTGCGCATCTGGGCCGACCAGTACTCGTCGTGCCCGAGTGTGACCAGCGCGGCCGCCCCGTCCAGGAGATGGGGGTCGGCGTGCAGATCGACGTCGGTGGCGTAGCCGAGCTGGTGGCCGGACCGCTCGGCGAGCACCACGAACGGCAGCTCGAAATACAAAAAGTCCCCGGCGCCTTGCATCGTGTCGGCCTGATAGGGGCGGTCGAAGCTGACCGCCCGCGCCCGGGTGGAGTAGCTGCCTGTGGGGCCGAGGTAGAGGCTGTAGCCGCCCCAGCGGTTGTAGGCCTGCCAGGTGGTCACCGCGTTGATGATCACGATCCGGCCCTGGTTGGACGGGGTGCGCACGGTCAACGGCACAAACTGCTGAGCACCGTTGTCCCCATCGAGCCGCATCACGTAGTCGCCGGGCTGCCAACCGGTGGTGTCGGCTGTCAGTGACGGGTGCCACGGTGCGATGGCTGTGTTGGTTGGTGGTTGCAGCACGGGGTCGGCCTGCTTGACGCCGGGCTGGGGGGCCGATTTCCACACCTGCAGCGCTTCGGATTGGTAGTTGCCGATGCGGTAGGCGGTGGCGGTGAAGGTTTTCGCGGTGGTCGAGACGAAAAGTTTCACCGGCTGGCCGGGCAGGACGCTGGTGCGGTCGGCGAAGCCCTCGATGGCATGCGCGAAACCCGGGTGAGTGATCCGCCACTCCGGGGTGCCCGGCAGCGGTCCGTGGGGCGCGGCGGCCGGGACCTGTTGCTGCGAGCCGGGGGCAGACTGGGGCGCCGGCGCGGGGGACGGACGCGAACAGGCCGACAGGGAGAGGGCGACGGCTAGGGCCAGGGCCGCGAAGCGAACGACGGCTGGCGTCAACCCGGCCGCCGCGACTCGGTGCGGGACGGGTCGAGGGACCCGAACGAGACCAGACATTCCGTGCTCACATGCTTGCTCGTTCAGGCTACTCGGAGGGCTTGCTCGTTCAGCTTGCTCAGACGGGGTGCCGTTGATCAGAAGCGACGCTGGGCTGGGTTCCCATCGGAACCCTTAGCGACGCGAATGTTCCCGGTTGGACGTACGGGCGCTGTCAACTTGGCTGGGGCTCAGCGGGATCGGGGCGTGCAGGGGCTGGGTGGGCTGGGTGTCGGTGGTATGGGTCAGGTTGCGGCAGTTAGTCCGGTGACCTCGTTCCAGAGGGCGAATCGTCGGGTCATTTCGGTGCGATAGTCGTTAGCGGTGAGGCGATGGCGGCGGGGCCGGAAGTGAGGCGAGATCATGCTGAACAGCGCCAGGAACCGTTGGGCTGCGCCGGGTGTGCGGAAGCGTTTCATGGCGCGTTCGCGTTGCCGGGTCGGCTTGTGCGAGTTCTCCGCCCGAGGAGTTTGGGTAGTGCGATTGCCGGTGCTCGACCGACGCCGTCACCTCCCGATGCGCCACTGCGTAACTGCGGAGCTTGTC
>DASPOT010000284.1:0-3951 GCA_035625875.1 Mycobacterium sp.
CCACCGCCGACATCTTGTCCACATAGCGTGCGGCCAGCTCGTCGACACGCGCGGACAGTGCCCGCATGGCCCTGGGCCGGAACCAGTCGGCGCCGATCGCGGCGGACCACTCGATGCTGCGGATCATCCATGTGGATGAGCGTGCGCACACCCGCGGCGGTCTGCAGTTCATCGCTTTCGGAGGTCATCAGCACCGAGCGCGGCGAGTTGGTGAAAAGCGTGTTGGCGCGCTCGATCTCCATGATGTCGGCATGCCTGGTGATCGCCCAGAACGGCCGGTAACCGGGCGCTTCGACCCAGGACACCGGAGCGTCGGCGCGCAGATGGGTCAGCGCGGCGTGCAGTCGCGCCTCGTCGGTGTACGCGATCGGATCGGCCAGCACCTTCGCCGCCTCGTCGATGATCCGCGTGCTCATCGGCAACTCCTCAGGGCGCGCTGTCCGATTGTTGCTACTGTAGACGATACAGTATGAGGCCCAGTGTCTTCAGCGGCGCTGGCGGCGGCTTGTTGCCCCGTCCACCACCCCGTGCTGCCTGAGGTGATCGATCAGCGGCGCCACGCCGGCCATGAAATGATCCGACATAGTGGTCCGCGCGCGTTCGGGGTCACGCTGCGCAAGCGCGGCCAGCACCCACCGGTGGTCTTTGTTCGACTGAGCCGGCCAGCCAGCGACAGTCGGAAACACGGATTCCGGCGCGTAGCGAGTGATCTGCGACATCATCTGGGCCAACTTCGGCGAATCGGCTGCGACGTTGATCGCGCGGTGGAACTCATGGTTGAGGCGCACCGCGCCCTCATGGTCGTCGCCGGTGTACGCGTCCTCGAGCTCAGCCTGGATCGCCTTCAGCCCGCTCAACTGCTCGTCGGTGATCCTGGTCGCCGCGCGGGCGGCCAGTTCGCCGCCGATAAAAGCTTGCACGCCGGACACGTCGGCGAGGTCTCGGCCGGCCACCGGCACCACCATGAAGCCTCGCCGGGGTTGCTGCACGAGCAGGCCCTCGGCCCGCAACGTCAGCAGCGCCTCACGGACCGGCGTGACACTGATCCCCAACTCCGCCGCGACCTGTTCCAGCCGGACGTATTCGCCGGCCCCGTAGCTCCCCTCGAATATCCGCTGCCGAACGTAGCGGGCCACATCGTCGGAAAGCTGTGGCCGCGCCGCGAAATCCCGAACCTCCATCAGATCTGATACTCGGCCAGCAGTCGCTTGCTGATGATCTGCTTCTGTATTTCGCTGGTTCCCTCACCGATCAGCAGGAACGGCGCGTCGCGCATCAGCCGTTCGATCTCGTACTCCTTGGAGTAGCCGTACCCACCGTGGATGCGGAAACTCTGCTGGGTGACCTCGCTGCAGAACTCGCTTGCCAGATACTTGGCCATCCCGGCCGCCAGGTCGTTGCGCTCCCCCGAATCCTTCAGGCGCGCAGCGTTCACCATCATCAGGTGCGCGGCCTCGACCTTCGTCGCCATCTCCGCCAAGGCGAACGCGATGGCCTGGTGCTCGGCAATGGGCTTGCCGAACGTGCTGCGCTGCTGTGCGTACCGGACTGCGAGTTCGAAGGCGCGGATGCCGACCCCGCAGGCGCGGGCCGCAACGTTCACCCTTCCGACTTCGATACCGTCCATCATCTGGAAGAACCCTTGTCCGGGCTTGGCGCCGAGCACGTCGTCGGCGCTGGCCTGATAGCCGTCGAAGATGAGTTCGGTCGTGTCGATGCCCTTGTAGCCGAGTTTGTCGATCTTGCCGGGAATGACCAGTCCGGGCGCGACTTCGCCGAAGCCGGTGGGCTTTTCGACCAGGAAGGCAGTCAGGTTGCGGTGCGGTTTGTCGGCTCCTTCGTCGGTTCGCACCAACACGGCTATCAGCGTTGAGCTGCCGCCGTTGGTCAACCACATCTTCTGCCCGTCGATGGTGTAGTTCCCGTCGGGACTGCGCTTGGCCCGGGTGCGGATCGCGGCGACATCGGAACCGAGCTCGGGTTCGGACATCGAAAAGGCGCCCCGCGCCTCGCCGGTGGCCATGCGCGGCAGGAAACGCTGTTTCTGCCCGTCGGTTCCGTGCTGACGCAGCAAGTAGGCCACGATGAAATGAGTGTTGATCACCCCGGAGATGCTCATCCAGCCGCGTGCCAGCTCCTCGACGCACAGCGCGTAGGTGAGCAGCGATTCGCCAAGCCCGCCGTACTCCTCGGGGATCGTCAGGCCGAACAGGCCCATCTCACGCATCTGGTCGACGATGTCCTGCGGATAGGTGTCGGTGCGTTCCAGCTCCGGCGCGTTGGGAATGACTTCCTTGTCGACGAATTGGCGCACCGTCGCCACGATCTCGGTCTGAAACTCGCTGAGACCGAGCGTCTGGGCCAGTCTGGTCATTGCTAACTCCTTTGCGCAGTTCAGCCGATCGTGCCCGCCGAAAGAAGGCGCGTGATGTCGTCGTGGCTCAATCCCAGTCTCCCGGCGATCAACTCGACCGTGTCCTGGCCCAAAGGCGGCGCCGGCATGCTCACCGGATGCGAACCGTCAAGCTCGAAGGGCAGCCCGGGGGCGAAGTATTCGCCGACATCGGGCTGGTCGAGCCGGGAGAACAACGGATTCTTGGTCACTCGCTCGTCTTCTGTGACTTCCCCGAACGACTGGTAGGACCCGGCCGGCCGGGACGCGGACGTCGGCCAGGACCAGTTCGGTGGTGTCGACGCCCTTGTAGCCCATCTTCTCGATCTTTCCCGGCACGGTCAGGCCCGGGACCTTCGGGTTGGGGCCGAAGCCTGGTTCCTTCTCGATCAGGAACGTGGTCATGTTCCGGTGCGGGGCCTCGTGCCCGTCATCGGTGTGGCAGAGCACCGCCACCAGGTTGGCGGTGCCGCCGTTGGTCAGCCACATCTTCTGGCCGTTGAGGACGAAGTCCTCGCCGTCGCGCTCGGCCCGGGTGCGGATGGCCGCGACGTCGGAGCCCAGGCCGGGCTCGGACATGGAGAAGGCGCCCCGGACGTCGCCGGCCGCCATCTGGGGCAGGAAGTAATCCTTCTGCTCGTCGGTGCCGTTCCGGGCGATCATGTGCGCGACGATGAAGTGGGTGTTGATGATCCCCGACACCGACATCCAGCCGCGGGCGGATCTCCTCCACGGTCAGGGCGTAGATCAGCAGGGACGCGCCCAGGCCGCCGTAGGCCTCGGGGATGGTCAGGCCGAACAGGTCGAGCTTGCCGCATCCCCTCAACGATCTGGGCCGGGTACTCGTCCCGGTGCTCGAGTTCGGTCGCCACCGGGATGATCTCCCGGTTGGTGAAATCCCGCACGGTGGCTAGAATGTCCTGCTCGAACTCGGTCAGGCCGTCGGTGTGCGCCAGGCGTCCCATGGCGGTCGCTCCCTCAGCTAGCTGGTTCTGGGCGCGCGAGCTGCTCCCCGCCGCGCTCCTTGACGTAGGTTTCGGTCGGCACCATCACCTTGCGGCGGAACACGCACACCAGGGTGCCGTCCTGCTTGTAGCCGCGGGTTTCCACCTCGACCACGCCCCGGTCGCCCTTCGAGGTGAGACGCTTGGCCAGCACGGTGGTCTCGCCGTAGATGGTGTCGCCGTGGAAGGTTGGCGCGACGTGCTTCAGCGACTCCACTTCCAGGTTCGCGATGGCCTTCCCTGAGACGTCGGGCACCGACATGCCGAGCAGCAGCGAGTAGATGTAGTTGCCCACCACGACGTTCCGGCCGAAGTCGGTCGTCTCCGCCGCGTAGTGCGCGTCCAGGTGGAGCGGGTGGTGGTTCATGGTCAGCAGGCAGAACAGGTGGTCGTCGTATTCGGTCACGGTCTTGCCCGGCCAGTGCTTGTAGACCGCGCCAACCTCGAACTCCTCGTAGGTCCGTCCGAACTGCATTTATGACTCCGGTGGCTCGAACTTGGAGGTGCGGGCCATGCCCGCGGCCCGGCCCTTGCCGGCGATGACCAGGGCCATCT
>DASPOT010000285.1:0-2699 GCA_035625875.1 Mycobacterium sp.
GCGTCGCCGGTCCGGTTCATCGACGGGCTGCGCACGTTGCACGCGGCGGGCGCCCGCATCTTCGTCGAAACCGGCCCAAAGAAGGCGCTGCACGGTTTTGTCGAGGACGTCCTCGGCGACGATGTGCTCGCCCTGTTCACCAACCACCCGAAAGCCGGCGATGTCGCCTCGTTCAACCAGGCGTTGTGCGGGCTCTATGCCTCCGGGCTGGGATTCCCCACGCTTACCGCCGCAGCCCCGGACACTGCGGCGGTCGCCGCCGCCGGTCGCGGTCGTTGACGCACTTTCAAACCAAGCAGGAGGACCGCGATGACCAGCGAACAGTACGCCGCTTCCTTGACTTCCCGCGCTGCGGCGCCGGCCGCTACCGAGCCTGTAGTGATAACCGGCGCGGCGCTCGGTCTGCCCGGTGTCGAGCGGGTCTTCGACGACGCGAACGTCGCCCGTATCCTGGGCGGCCAGCAGTTCATCCACACCATCCCGCAGCCACTGCGCCGCGCGATGGTCGACCGGCACATCACCCGGCTGGTCAAGCGCGAGACGGGCGAGCCGTCGTTCGAGACGATCGACAACGAGGCCGACGTCATCAAACTGGCCGCCCGCGGCGCGCCGCTGGACGTGGTCGCCGAGTTCGGGGTGGACGCCGCCCGCGACCCCGCGCTGGACTCGACCACCAGGCTGGCCATCGGTTCCGGCTTCGACGCGCTGCGCGACGCCGGAATCCCGCTGGTCATGCGCTACAAGACCACGACACTGGGCACCAAGCTGCCGGACCGGTGGGGGCTGCCGGATTCGATGCGTGACGACACCGGCGTCGTCTTCGCCTCCGCCTTCCCTGGATTGGACAACTTCGCCCAAGACCTGGAGGGCTACTACATCGACCGGGCCAACCGGGAGCAATTGATGGCACTGGAGGCGGTGCGCGCCCAGATGAGCGGTGACGAACCGGCCGCGGCGGAGGTTGACCGGCGCATCCTCGAGCTGCGCCACGCTCTCGAGTCCGACCCGTACGTGTTCGACCGTCGGTTCATCTTCCGGTGCCTGCCGATGGGCCATTCGCAGTTCGCCGAGATCATCGGTGCACGCGGGCCGAACACCCAGATCAATGCCGCGTGTGCGAGCGGCACTCAGTCGGTGGCGGTCGCCGAGGACTGGATTCGGGCCGGCCGCTGTCGCCGGGTGATCGTGGTGTCTGCCGATAACATCACCACCGACGCGCTATTGCCCTGGCTGGGGTCGGGGTTCCTGGCGTCCGGGGCCGCCGCCACGGACGAGATCGTGGAAGAGGCCGCCACACCGTTCGACCGGCGCCGGCACGGGATGATCGTCGGCATGGGGGCGGCGGCTTTCGTGGTGGAGTCTGCCGAGGCCGCCCGGGAACGCGGGGTGCAACCCATCTGCGAAGTCCTCAGCACGGTCATCGCGAACAGCGCTTTCCACGGCACCCGGCTCGACGTCGAGCACGTCGGCGGCGTCATGGAGGACCTGCTTGCCCACGCTGAGGCTCGCGGCGTGGACCGGCACGCCATCGCGCCCAGCACGATGTTCGTGTCCCATGAGACGTACACGCCGGCACGCGGCGGCAGTGCGGCCGCCGAGATCTTCGCGCTGCGACGGGTGTTCGGACCGGACGCCGACGCCGTCATCATAACCAACACCAAGGGCTTCACCGGACACGCGATGGGCGCCGGCGTGGAGGATGTCCTCGCCATCAAGGCGTTGGAGACCGGTCTGGTTCCTCTGGTGCCCAATTACAAAGAGCCAGATCCTGAGCTGGGCCAGCTGAACCTGTCGGTGGGTGGCAGCTACCCGGTGCAGTATGCGCTCAGGCTGGGCGCCGGGTTCGGCTCGCAGATTGCGATGACGCTGATGCGCTGGACCCCGATGCCCGACGGCCGCCACCGCCCGCCGGAGGAACTCGGGTATGAGTACCGCATCGTGGACCAGGCTGCCTGGCGGCGCTGGCTGGCGCAGGTGGCCGGCACCCCCGACCCGCAGATGGAGGTTGTCCAGCATCGGCTGCGGGTCATCGACACCGGTCCGCCGGTGCAGGCCGCCCCGTCGGAGATTCCGACGCAGATGCCGACCGTCGAGCCCACGCCGGTGGCACCGGTGGCGGCGCCGGAACCGGCCCCCGCACCGGCGCCAGCAGCCGCACCCACTGTGCCGGTCGCCGAAGTACCTACTGCAGCGCCCGCCGAGGCGCCTGCGGCGGCGGCGGCACCGGCCGGTGACGAGGTGACCGACGTCGTGGTCGGCATCGTCTCCCAGCTCACCGGATACCCGCCCGAGCTGCTTGACGTGAACCTTGACCTGGAGGCCGACCTGGGTGTGGACACCGTCAAACAGGCCGAGATCTTCGCCGCGATCCGCGGGCACTACGGCGTCGCCCGCGACGACAGCCTCAACCTGCGCGACTTCCCCACCCTGACCCATGCCATCGGCTGGATCCGCGACAAAGCCGGGATCCCCGCCCCGCCCGCCCAAGCGCCCGTGGCGCAACCGGCACCGCCGTCCGGCACCGAAGCACCCGCGGTGGCGGCCCAAGCGCCGGCCCCAGCACCGGCAGCGGCGGCACCGGCCGGTGACGAGGTCACCGACGTCGTGGTCGGCATCGTCTCCCAGCTCACCGGATACCCCCCCGAGCTGCTTGACGTGGACCTTGACCTGGAGGCCGACCTGGGTGTGGACACCGTCAA
>DASPOT010000286.1:0-9917 GCA_035625875.1 Mycobacterium sp.
GGTGGTGAGGCGCAGAAACAGGTAGTCCATTACGCGTGCCTGTGGGTGATCGCCGACCGTACGGTGCTTGCACCAAGGCCGGTTCGGCCGGCCAACGACGCCATACCGCAAAGGAGGCGAATGAAATGTCGGATTCACCAACGGCTGAGCAAGAGACTGCTGAACTCGTGCAGCGTGCCGCCACAGGGGATGAGCTTGCGTGGCGGCGGCTCGTCGACGAGTTCGAGCCGCTGCTGCGTTACATCAGCTCGACCTACCGGCTGGGCGAAGCGGAGGCTGCCGATGCGCGGGCAACGGCCTGGCTCAAACTCGTCGAGCGCATCGGCTCGCTGAGGGACGGTGGCGCGGTGCAGGGCTGGCTTGTCACGACACTGCGGAGAGAGTGCCTAGCCCGAGCGCGCGCGCGCAGTCGCGAGCGGCCCGTGGCAGGCTTCGCCGGCGTCGATGAGCCGGTCCATGTCGTGGACTTCGACCGCTGGCTGGCAGGCGCGGACCGCCGACGGATCGTCCACAGGGCCCTGATGGAACTCTCCGAGCCCCAACGTCAGCTGATCGCAATGCTCTTCGCCGACCCGCCCCCTTCGTATGCCGACATAAGCGCCCGCCTGGCGGTGCCGATCGGCAGCATCGGCCCCACGCGCAGCAGGCTGCTCGACAAGCTGCGCCAGGCCCTGTCGCAGGAGGGGCCGGAGCTGGCAAACGCCATGTGAGTTTCAGGGCGGACGCGCAAATTAGGTGTGTTTGATGCTCGCGCCATGGCCCAATGTGTGGTATGTGGCTGGTGTGACGGATGAGGATATCGCGCGTAGATACGAATTACTTCGGCCGCACCTAGACGAGAAGGCGCGCCGGCTGGTGCTGGGCGCGGAGGCGGCGGTGCTGGGCCGTGGTGGGATCAAGCGGGTGGCGGTGGCGACTGGGGCGCATGCGGACACGGTGGGTGGCGCGCGGGGCCCGGGAGGTGCGCTGTGGTGAGCCGCAGGGAGGGCGGATCCGGCGCCCGGGTGCCGGACGGCCAGCGGCGATCCGGCCCTGTGCGGCACGGGGGCGTGCGCTGGGCCCACACAAGACCACCCAGCGGACCACGGTCGCCAGCGGCAGGGTGCACTGGGGTTGACTTCGCCGAACCGCGTCGATCGCCGCCATTCACCGGCCGTGGAGCTTGTCCGACGCAGTTCCGTTGTGCCGCTGGCAAGAGTCAGCACGGCAACCAGCGCTGCGATCTCTTCCGGAGTGGGGTTGCCCTTGGTGATCTTTATCATGGGCTGTTCTCACAGGGGAATGTTGCCGTGTTTGCGGTGTGGCGACGGCGCTCGTTTCGAGCGCAGCATGTCGAGTGAACGGATGAGGATCATCCGCGTCTCACCGGGGTCAATCACGTCGTCGACCATCCCTCGTTCCGCGGCGATATATGGCGCCATCAGCCGCTCGGTATACTCGGCCACCAGCTCCCGTCGACGCTGCGCCGGGTCGGGCGCTGCGGCGATCTCTTTGCGGAAGATAATGCTGGCCGCGCCCTCGGCGCCCATCACAGCTATCTCATTGGACGGCCAGGCGAACGACAAATCGGCCCCCAGAGATTTCGAGTCCATCGCGATGTAAGCGCCGCCGTGCGCCTTGCGCAGGACCACCTGGACCCGGGGCACAGTCGATTCGCAGTAGGCGTAAAGCAGCTTCGCGCCGCGGCGGATGATTCCGGCGTGCTCCTGGTCTACACCAGGGAGAAATCCCGGGACATCCACAAGTGTCACCAGCGGGATGTTGAACGAGTCGCAGGTGCGGACGAAGCGGGCGGCCTTCTCCGCTGCGTCGATGTTGAGTGCGCCGGCCAGGACGCGCGGCTGGTTCGCCACTATCCCCACTGGGTGACCATCGAGGCGCGCGTAGGCGCACACGATGTTCATAGCCCATAGGGGCTGCACCTCGAGATAGTCTCCGTCGTCGACGATTACCTCGATCACGTCCCGCACGTCGTAGGCGCGGTTGAGCTCGGCGGGAACGATATCGGCCAGCTCGTCGCAGCGACGCGAGGGCTGATCGGTCGGCACCACGTAGGGCGGGTCCTCCTGGTTGTTGGACGGCAGGAACGACAACAGGTAGCGAACCTCATCGAAGCAGCTGGACTCGTCGTCGGCCAGGAAGCTGGCCACCCCGGTGCGGGTGGCGTGTGTCACCGCTCCTCCGAGCTCCTCGTGCGTAGTCTTCTCCCCGGTCGCGGCTTCCACCACATCCGGACCGGTGACAAACAGGTTGGTCTTGTCCTTGACAGCGAACACGAAGTCGGTGAGTGCAGGGGAGTAGGCGGCACCGCCGGCGCAGGGCCCGAGGATCACCGAGATTTGCGGGACGACGCCCGACAGGCTGACGTTGCGCGCGAAGATGCCGCCGAAACCGGCCAGTGCGGTGATGCCCTCCTGGATGCGGGCGCCTCCCCCGTCGTTGAGCCCGATGATCGGTGCGCCGGTCGCGGCCGCGAGGTCCATCAGCGTGTGGATCTTGGTGGCGAACACTTCACCGAGCGAGCCACCGAAGATGCGGAAGTCGTGGGCGTAGACGAAGACTTTGCGGCCGTCCACGGTTCCCCAACCTGTGACGACGCCGTCGGTGTCGGGGCGGTTGTGTTCGAGACCGAACCCTGCCGCACGGTGACAGGCGAGCAAGCCGGTCTCCCCGAACGACCCATCGTCGAGCAAGGCGTCGACACGCTCCCTCGCGGTCATCTTGCCGCGGGCACGCTGTCGACGCGTCGCCTGCTCTCCTCCCGACTTCGCCAGTTCCTTCCGTGCTCGCAGCGCGGCGCTGGCGTCATGCAGCGACGTCGGCTGGCGCGGAAATGGCCGCTCAGGCTCGGCCGCTGCGTCTGCGGTGTCGGCGTCGTCTGGTCCGGCGATGTGTAGTCGTGGCGTTGAGCTTTCGGCCAGCCGTCGGTAGGCGGCTGCTCCCCCCCGGTTCACGATACCTGCTCCATTTCAGCTATCCCGGTCGCCCTCGCCTGGTCGAAATCAGAGATGGATGGATGCGCTGTTGCAGCACTGCTGGCCTCGGCCACGAGGGCGCCGAATACGAAGTCTGCGGCCTTGCCCATCGTCGACAAATCGCTCAGTCGGAAATCCGCCGGCCGCTCCGAGGTGCGCGCCACTGCCGATACTTCCCGGGTCAGGTTTCTCAGCGCTCCGGGTAGAGACGCTCTCTGGCCGGGGAAGAGCAGGACAGTTTTGCGCGACATGTGTCCAGCCCTTTCGCCGTGTCGGAAACAGGAGCGGCCTGTTCGGCTCGATCGCTGAAAGACTTGCACGTTCTAAGAGAGTGCTGTCGCGGTCGCGTAGATACGCCCAATCGGAATCTGCACGGCACCAGGCACAAGCAGCCGGTCCGTCGCCGCATACCCGAACTCTTCGTAAGCCCACCCAACGGCCAGCCCA
The DNA here is from genome assembly GCA_035625875.1 of Mycobacterium sp. Lineage (GTDB taxonomy): Bacteria > Actinomycetota > Actinomycetes > Mycobacteriales > Mycobacteriaceae > Mycobacterium. The sequence goes on from DASPOT010000286.1 coordinate 3,423, forward strand.
TCGTCATGTATTCGACGCGCGGTCCGAACGCTCCTATCCAACAACAACATCTCGACATCCAACAACAGCATCTCGACCGACCAGGGGAAAGCTCCGTGAAACCGTCACTGCCTCTGCCCGAGATCCTTGCCTCCACCAAGCAAAGTGGAATCCTGGATCCGATGGCAGCGCCGCCGCTGTCCGACGACCTCCGGGCGAGGTTCGGGCCCGTCGGTCACGCCGGCCAGCACGCCCCCCTGATCGCCGAACCGCAGGCGCGCGAACTGTCGCGATCGTTGGCACCGGGTGCAGGTTGCCGGGCGGTATCACCGATACTGACGGGCTGTAAGGCGCTGCTCGACGGCCGCGACTGCATCGTCGATATCCCTGGCAGCCGCTGGGATCCGCAGAAGTTCCTCGACCCCAGCGGCAGAGCGCCGGGCAGAAGCTACTTGCAGACAGGGGAATGCTCGCCGAAGATCCCAAGGCATTCGACCATGCGTTCTTCGGGATCCCACCCCGAGAGGCGGCGATTCTGGATCCGCAGCAGGGCCTGCTCCTGCAAGGCACCTTGGGAGGCGTTCGAGGACGCCGGCGAGCCTCCGACCCACCACGCCGGGGCGCGGACCCTTTCATGAATGACGTGCGACGAAACGGCGTACGACGACGGCTTGCCGGCGATGTAAGCCATATCCAGATCGCCCTCGGCCGCACGTCGACCGAATACGCGAGTTAGGGAGAGAACATGGAATGCGGACTGCAGTTTGCGGTGCTTGGGACACTGAGGATCTCCGCGAGGGGTACACCCATCGGCGCTGGGGGCATCACCCAACGAGCCGTGCTGGCTTACCTATTGCTGAATTCGAACAAGGTTGTGCCGAACAGCGAGATGCTCGCTGCGATCTGGCACGACGATCCGCCCTTAACCGCCCGGAAGATGGTCCACAACTCGGTCGCGGCGATCCGCAAGATGCTCAACGCCCACGTTCGCGAAGCAGACGCTCCGGCATTGGTCACCCAGCCACCGGGGTATCAGCTCCACGTCGACCATGACAGCGTGGATCTCCACCTGTTCCGCCGACTCGTCGCGCTCGGACGCGCAGATCTCGACGCTGGACAGCCGGTCGCTGCCCGCCGAAGGCTGCGCCAGGGACTCGACCTATGGCGCGGGCGCGCGTTGGCTGATCTCGTCGAATCCGGAGTCGATTGGCCTGAACTCACGGCAATCGAAGACGAACGGATAAGTGCCTACGAAGACTACTTCGCCGCAGAACTGGCGTGTGGGCGGCACCGAGAGATCACACCCGAGCTCAAAGTGCTCACCGCCGCCGAACCCCTCCGAGAAAGTCTCGTCGAGATTTACATGGTCGCGCTCTATAGATCCGGACGCCAGGTCGAAGCGCTAAACGTTTTCCGCCACACCCGTGAGGCGCTCCTCGACGGTCTCGGTATCGAACCGGGCCCAGCCCTGCAGCGCCAGTACCAACTCATCCTGCTGCACGATTCCTCATTGCAGGTGGAGGCGCTCGGGCGGCCTGCCCAGCGTGCCGCAGGTTCGCGGGTACCCGACGAGCAGCAACAAGACGACACGGTGGTCACCGATTCGGGTAGTGCGCTACTCGCGCTTGTGGGGCGCCGCGGGAGCAATCTTGTGTTGTCAACTGAACTTAGGAGAGCGGCGGGTTCGAACTAATAGGAGACCGATCGAGAGCGTTGGTACGGAAGGATGAACGTGTTAGAAGGACTCGCTCGACTAGCCATCGCGGCGCCGCGGCGGATTATCGCGGTTGCACTGCTGGTCATGATCGGCGCCGGCATCTTTGGCATCCCGGTAACCAAGAGCCTGTCGGCCGGGGGCTTCCAGGATCCGGCCAGCGAATCGTGGCAGGCGGCCAAACTGCGGTCCAAGAAGTTCGGCCAGGGCGATATGCAGATGATCATCGCCGTCACCTCGGACGCCGGCGCCCGAAGTCTCACCGCCCGCGCCATCGGCGCCGACCTCGTCCGCCAGCTTCGGGCGTCGCCTTACGTCGACGACGTGAACTCGGCGTGGACCGCGTCGCCGGCGGCCGAGCCGGCACTGATCAGCAAGGACGGCAAGACCGGTCTGATCGTCGCCGGCATCACCGGCGGGGAGAGCGGCACGCAGAAGCACGCCAAGGCGCTGGCCGATCAGCTGGTGCACGACCGCGACGGCGTCACCGTGCGCGCGAGTGGCGACGCGATTGCCTACGTCCAGATCAACGACCAAAGCGAAAAAGACCTGCTGCTTACGGAATCCATCGCCATCCCGTTGAGCTTCGTGGTGCTGGTCTGGGTGTTCGGGGGCCTGATGGCGGCGGCGCTGCCACTGACGGTCGGCGGGTTCGCGATCCTGGGTTCGCGGGCGGTGCTGCGCACGATCACGTACGCAACCGACGTGTCGATCTACGCCCTGAACCTCACTGTCGCAATGAGTTTAGCATTGGCCATTGATTACACGCTGCTGATCGTCAGCCGGTTCCGTGACGAACTTGCCGACGGCGCCGACCGCGATCAAGCGCTAGTGCGCACGATGGCCACGGCCGGGCGGACGGTGCTGTTCTCGGCGGTGACAGTCGCGCTGTCGATGGTGGCGATGGTGCTGTTCCCGATGTATTTCCTGAAGACCTTTGCCTACGCCGGCATCGCCGTGGTGGCGTTCGCGGCCGTTGCCGCGCTCGTGGTGACGCCGGCGGCGATCGTGTTGCTCGGAGACCGGCTGGACTCCTTGGACGTGCGCCGACTGGGCCGCCGGTTACTGAGACGGCCGGAGCCGGTGCGACGCCCGGTCGAGCAGATGTTCTTTTACCGCTCAACCAAGCTTGTGATGCGCCACGCCATTCCGATCGGCGTCGCGATCATCGCGCTGCTGTTGATACTTGGCGCACCGTTCCTAGGTATCAAATGGGGCTCCGACGACCGCGTACTGCCCAAATCCACGTCAGCGCGCCAGGTCGGCGACCAGGTGCGCAGCGATTTTGCCGTCGACTCCACGACCAACGTGACCGTTGTGATTCCGGATTTGAGCGGGGTCACGCCCGACGAACTCGACCGTTATGCTGCGCGGCTGTCCCATGTTCCGGACGTGTCGTCGGTGTCTGCGCCGCGCGGCACGTTTGTTGGCGGCTCGCTGGTTGGGCCAGCGTCCGCGCCGACGGCGATCAAGGACGGCAGCGCGTTTTTCACCGTTGGCAGCACCGCGCCGCTGTTCTCACCGGCGTCGGAGACCCAGCTGGACCGGTTGCACGCCGTCGCCGGTCCCGGTGGCCAACGCGTACAGATGACCGGGACAGCGCAGATCAACCGCGACAGTTCCGAAGCGATCACCTCGCGGCTGCCCACCGTGCTGGCGGTGATCGCCGCGATCACGTTCGTGCTGCTGTTCTTGCTGACCGGCAGCGTGGTGCTGCCGTTGAAGGCGTTGCTGCTCAACGTCTTATCGCTGACCGCCACCTTCGGTGCGCTGGTGTGGATCTTCCAGGATGGGCATCTGGGCGCCTTCGGCACCACCGCCACCGGCACATTGAACGCCGCCGTGCCGGTGCTATTGCTCTGCATCGCATTTGGGGTTTCGATGGACTACGAGGTGTTCCTGGTATCGCGCATCCGCGAGTACTGGCTGACGTCGGGACGTCCGAGGGCCGACAACGACGAAAGCGTCGCGCTGGGTCTGGCCCGCACCGGTCGGGTGGTGACCGCCGCCGCCCTGGTGATGTCGATTTCGTTCGCCGCGCTGATCGCCGCGCAGGTGTCATTCATGCGGATGTTCGGCGTCGGGCTGACGCTGGCGGTGCTGATGGACGCGACGCTGGTGCGGATACTACTGGTTCCGGCGTTCATGCATGTGCTGGGCCGCGCCAATTGGTGGGCACCCAAGCCGTTGGTCCGGCTTCACGCGCGGTTCGGTATCAGCGAGGCAAGGGCACCGGAGCCCACCGAAGCTGTCCTGAACGAGAACCGGCAGCGTGTCGATATCCGTTCGTACCCCGGTCCGTCGGTGGGGAGCACCGCGCGGCTCAGACGAGCTGCTGCGGGACGAGACGATGAGACATAGAACCGCCGAATCATCAAAGGAATGAAGGACATTATGTCGCTCTCGTCCGGAGTCGGCAACTCGGTGCGCACTCGAGACGGTGCGGAACGCTGTGTGCCGACGCGGCGCGGTGTTGCGCATCTCGAGGAGGATCGACGGCCCTCTTTTGGCCGTACCCGCTTCGCGTACGACCGACCAGCGCGGGGTGACCGCTGTGGGAACCCCAAGGGTGGGCGGAATGCGTGTCTCGAGACGTTGCGAGGTGCTGATCCGTTGCAGGCGAGCGTCGTCGGTGCAGTCGCGTTGTTCGATGGCGCAGTTTCGGCGACGCATTTGGCGCAGGTTCTCGATGCGGATGCTTTGCGTGTGCAGGCGTGTCTGGACGCGCTGCGTGACGCGGGGCTGATCAGGGTTTTGCGATTTCGTGATCGACATGTGCACAGTTCGGTGTTGCACGATATGCCGGTGCAGACGATTAGGCGGCTGCATCAGGCGGCCGCGGCGGTGTTGTTCGAGTCGGGCGCGTGTCCGACGGTTGTCGCCGATCACCTAGTGCGCGCAGGCGACTGCCGCCACTCTTGGGCGCCACAAGTGCTGCAGTCGGCCGTCGACGTTGCCGTCGTCGATGACAGGATGGATTGCGCGCTAAGATATCTCGAGCTAGCGTATCGATTGAGCCCGGATCCTTCCGAGAAGGCGGCGATAGCGGCGCAGCTGGTGTCGATCGAATGGCGCGTCAACCCCTCCACGGCAACGCGTAGTTTCTCGCTGATCATCCGTGCCTTGCGTGCCGGCCATGTTCCAACAACGTACCTGCCGTTGCTCGTGCGTTATCTGTTGTGGCACGGCCGCATTGCCGAGGCCCAGGTTGCCATCGACGGCTTGGCTACGCGCGCATCGGTGTCGCAAACCGTGGATACCGAGGTGTACGACCTGCGGTGGTGGGTTGCCTACTCCTATCCAGAGCTGTTGCAAACGCTCTGGCCCGAGACGACCGGGTTGGTCGCGGGTGGCCCAGGCAAGCCCGAACACGCGCCCGCCCTCGAGTCTGCTGAGTTGCACATCATGCTGCTCGCGAACGGAGCTGGTGATCAGATCGCTTCCGGAGCCCAACGCATCCTGAAAGCGAATCGGCTCACCGCCTCGAGCGTCGATGCGCTCCAGGCGGCGGTGGATTCCCTCATCTACGTCGACCAGCTCGATGTCGCGGTCGCCTGGTGCGACGCGTTGATCGCCGAGGCTGTGGCCCGTCATGCGCCGACCTGGCGATCGATGTTCACGATCCGCCGCTCGGAGATCCTGCTTCGGCGCGGTGATCTGGATGCGGCTGCAACCTTTGCGATCACGTCGCTCAACCAGATTCCGGCGGAGAATCTCGGCAACAGCGTGGCACGGGCTGTCGCCGTGCTAGTCCTCGCAATGACTGCTGCGGGCAGATACGCCGATGCCGCGAAGCAGCTCGACAGGCAGATGCCGGACACCGTTTTCGCGTCCCGCTATGCGCTCGACTACTTGCATGCGCGCGGTCACTATTACCTCGCCGCGGGTCGTGTCGATTGTGCGCGGCGCGATTTCGAGAGAACGGGTCTCCTCGCACAGCGCTGGCAGATGGACACACCGATGCTCGTCCAGTGGCGTAACGACCTGGCCGCGGTGTACCTTCAGGCCGGGGACACAGAGCGCGCACGCGAGTATGCCAGCATGCATCTGGACCGGCTTGACGGTCCCGATGCACACCGCAGCGGCGGGGTCTCGCTTCGGCTGATCGCCGCGACGGTTGGTCCAAGAGAGCGGATGGACTTGTTGAGAGAATCCGAGCGGATTGCCCGCGTCAGTGGCGACATGCTCGAATTAGCCACCGTCCTCGGCGATTTGGGACGCGCCGCAGAACTCGTTGGCGACCATCAGGGATCCCGTGCATGGATCCGGAAGGCTTCGGACCTGGCCGACCGATGCGGCGCCTTGCCGTTGCGGCAACGACTGACCGATGACGGAACCGACGAATCCACCGATATCGCGCGGCTCGTCGGTAGGACTCACCGCCTGCAGGGACTCAGCGCCGCTGAGCGTCGAGTCGCCGAGCTTGCGTCGAAAGGCCAGCGCAACAAGGATATCGGACAAGGCTTAGGCATCACTATCAGCACCGTCGAGCAGCACCTGACCCGTGTCTATCGCAAGCTTAATGTCTCGCGCCGAACGGATCTGCGCTACGTCTTGGGTGGGGCGTCGTCCGACGCTCCGGCCCTCGACCGCGCGGGTTAGTCAGCGCAGGAAGCGCTCGGTGATGACCAACGCCGGGCATTTGCGGACGAATACGTGTTCAGGACTCCTGACAAGGTGCAAAAGTAGATCGCGCCGGCACGATTATTTTGAGACGTTTTTCGCGTCGGTTGACTGCCCCGACCTGCGGTTTCGTCGACCTCGGTGCTGGACCATCTTTGCACTTATTATTGAGCGTCGCA
>DASPOT010000287.1:0-3186 GCA_035625875.1 Mycobacterium sp.
GCCGGCTACCCCGGCATGAACCTGCAGGTCGCCGCCACCCTCTCCGGGGCGGGTCGCCGCGATCGGCCCGGTCCCCGTGCCTGGCGCACGCCACGACGCGCACGCCTACACCGCGTCCGGCCTCAAGGACCTGCTCGCCGGCCGCCCGGCCGCCGCGGACCTGGGCTACCTCGGGGTCGACGGCATCACCATCGTCCCGTTCCGCACCCCGCCCGGCGGCCAATTGCACGACACACAGGCCGCATTCAACAAGGACCTCAGCGCCATCCGGGCAGCCGCCGAACGCGCCGTCGCCAGCGTCAAGACCTGGCGGATGCTCTCCGAAGAAGGCGGCCGCTACCGCGCCCCGATCAGCAAATACCCCGAGCTGCTCACAGCGGTCACCGGGCTGCTCTTCTTCAGCAACTACTACGAGGTGCATATTGCGCTGGCTGAGAGCCGCTGTTCCGCTTTGGGTGAGCCGGTCTGCCGGTGGTGGGTGAGCCGGTCTTCCGCTGCTGGGTGAGCCGTGGCGCCGCTGCTGGTTTCGGTGGGTGGGACCGTTCGTCGGGTTCGTGTCGTTGGGACGCGGACGTGACGAAGGGAGTAGTCGCTGATGGTCGACTACAAGCGGATTCTTCGGCTGCGCGCTGAAGGGGTGAGCCAGCGCGGCATCGCGGACGTGATGGGCTGCTCGCGGAACACGGTGTCGGCGGTGTTCACCGCGGCGGACACGGCCGGTATCGGCTTCGAGCAGGTGGCGGACCTCGGTGCTGACGAGGTCCGCCACCTGCTGCTGCCCGAACCGGTGAAGGCCGATTCCGGACGGGTGACGCCGGACTTCGAGCATGTTCACCGGGAGCTGGCACGCCCGTCGGTGACGCTGCTACTGCTGTGGAACGAGTACGTGGCGGCCTGCCGCGCCTCGGGCGGGGTGCCGTATCGGTACTCGTTCTTCAATGAACAGTACCGCCGGTGGGTGGCATCGACGGGGGCGTCGATGCACATCCGGCGCGAGCCTGGCGAGTCGATCGAGGTCGACTGGGCTGGCGATCCGATGGGCTTCGCCGACCCGGTGACCGGCGCCCCGGTGGATGCGTGGCTGTTCGTGGCCGCGCTGTCGTTCTCCGCGTACGCGTATGTGGAGGCATTCACTGACATGACGCTGGGCTCGTGGATCGAGGCGCACATCCACGCGTTCGAAACGTTTGAGGGATCGGCCCGGCTGCTCGTGCCCGACAACCTTCGCACCGGAGTGTCCCGGTCGGATCGCTACGAGCCGGCGCTGAACCCGGCATATGCCCGTCTGGCCGAGCATTACGACACCGCGATCGTCCCGGCCAGGGTCAGGAAACCTCGTGACAAGCCCGTCGTCGAGGGCAGCGTCCGGTTCGTCGCCAACCAGGTCGCCGCCGTGCTGCGGGACCGCCGGTTCGTGGGCCTGGCCGAGTTGAACGAGGCCATCTTCGATCAGGTCGCCGAGATCAACGCCCGGCCGTTCCAGAAGCGGGAAGACTCCCGGTGGATCGTCTTTCAGCGGGACGAGAAGCCGCTGCTTACCCCGTTGCCGCCGATGCGGTTCGAGCTGGCGGATCTGCGCAAGGCGAAAGTGGCTCCGAACTACCACATTTCGCTGGATCGTAACTACTACTCCGTCCCATCCAAGCTGATCGGGCAGAGCCTGGATGTGCGGGTCACCTCGCACACGATCGAGGTCTTCGACGGCGCCGAGCGGGTCGCCTGCCACCCGCGGTTCACCGGTGTTCGCGCCCGCTACTCCACTGTCACCTCGCACATGCCCGCCGGGCATCGCCACCGGCTGGCCGACTGGAGCCCGCAGCGCTTCGAGCAGTGGGCCGCCACGGTCGGCCCGAACTGTGTCGCGGCGATCCAGGCGATCCTGGCCTCACGGAAGATCGTCGAGCAGTCCTACCGGTCCTGCCTCGGCGTGATGTCGCTGGCCAAGAAGCCGGGTGGCATGGTGCGGCTGGAACAGTCCTGCGGCCGGGCGCTGGAGGCGACGCCGTCGCCGTCCTGCACGCTGATCAAAAAGCTATGGGCCACCTGGCAACCCGCCGATCCGCCGCCTGTGGCGTCGCTGGGCGACGCCGGTTTCGTGCGCGGCTCCGGCTACTACGGTCAGGGCGGGGGCCAGGCATGATCGACGTGCAAACACTCTCCCGGCTCAAGGCGATGCGCCTGTCCGGCATGGCCGAATACTTCGAGAACCTCGCCGCCGCCACCGGGGAGGACCGGCCCACCGGACCGGAGATGGTCAAGATGGCCGTCGACTGGGAATACGAGCGGCGTCGTAACAGCAAGCTGCACCGGCTGCGCCGGCACGCAGCACTGGCCCAGCCTGACGCCGACATCGGCGACATCAAGGTCATGCCCGGCCGCAGCGTGGACACCGAGTTGATCGCCCGGCTCGCCGTCGGCAGCTACCTGGTCAAGCACCAGGACCTGATCCTGCAGGGACCGACCGGGGCTGGGAAGACCTACGTGGCCTGCGCGCTGGGCAACAAGGCCTGCCAGCAGTACCGCACCGTGCTCTACCTGCCGGCCGGAGAGCTGTTCGATCGCATCACCATCGCCGAACGCACCGGCGAGAAGAAGCGCTGCCTCGACGCGCTCGTCAAGGTCGAGTTGCTGATCATCGATGACTGGTTCCTGACCACGCCGAGCCGCCAGCAGGTCCAGCAGTTGCACATCCTGATCGACCGGCGCCACAAGGCGGCGTCGACGATCTACTGCACCCAGCTGCCGCCCGGGCAGTGGCACGACCGCATGGAGGAGAAGATCCTCGCCGACGCGATCATCGATCGCATCACCACCAACGCGCACGTCACCGTCCTGAACTGCGACGACTCGATGCGCAAGCACTTCAACCGGGTCGACTGACCAGCACGCCAGGGGCGGGCCGCCGCCGACGGTCCGCCCCACCGGCGCCACGGCTCACCCAACACCGGCGCGGCGGCTCACCAGCACCGGAACCGTGGCTCACCACAAAACGGAACAGTGGCTCTCACCAGGCGCAATATCCAGTTGCGCGGGTCGAATGAAACCAGGACGCCAGATTCGCCGAGGCAATGATTATCATGGCGGTTTCCGGGGATCGGGTCGGAAATCCATGCCAGGCAGCCGGTGATGGTGCAGGCGACCTGCACATTCATGCCGGTGGTCTTGTGCTTCCCGGAGTACAGTTCC
>DASPOT010000288.1:0-90971 GCA_035625875.1 Mycobacterium sp.
CCCCTTTGCGCTCTATCTATCTCTTGGTGACAACGCTGGCCCTACTGGGCGCGCATAGTTGAAGGTAGTCCTTATCGCGACGGCGCGCCTGCCCGGGGGCGACGTGGGTGGCGGGACGACCACCTCGTGACCCCGGCCAACCCGCAGCGCGCCGAGCCGCCCACGCCGGAGGACTCGGCGACCAGCATCGGAGCCAGGCAGACCGCACGAGGCGATGATTAGCAAAGGTCGTGAGGTTGACCCCGACGATGGTGGGTATCACGGCAGCCCCAGCCGGCGAAAGTCAGGGGTCCGTAGCGGCATGGTGTTCAGCTGACAGCCTCCTCACGCTCAGGGCTGATTGCCCGCCTCCTCCTCGCGCCGCTCCACGGCGCGCATTGTCACCGGGCTAGGGCTGCAGGCGTTCGACGCGACCGCCGACAACCCGAATCCGGTTGTGCACCCGGTTTTCCCGGCCCTGCCAGAATTCGACTATTTCGGGCGCGATGAGGTATCCGCCCCAGTCGGGTGGCGCCGGGATGCGATCTACGTTGGCGAAACGGGCGGTCACCTCGGCGAGCTGGTCGAGCAGCGCCGCGCGCAACGCGATCGGCCGGGACTGATGCGACGCCCACGCGCCCAGTTGCGAGCCGCGCGGACGCTTGGACCAGTAGTCCTCGGCGGCCGACCGACCGACCTTGCTCACCGGCCCGCGGATGTGGAATTGCCGCCCCAATTGATACCAGGGAAAGGTCGCCGACACGTACGGTGTCGCCGCCAGCTCGGCCGCCTTGGCCGACTCATAGCTGGTGAAGAAGGTGATCCCGCTCTCGTCCGCGCCCTTGCACAGCACCGATCGGGTGACCGGCTTGCCCGACTCGACGGTGGCAATCACCATGGCGTTGGGCTCCGCGACCCCGGCACGTTCGGCGTCGTCAATCCACTTACGGAACAACGCAAGCCACCCGTCGTCGAGCCAGTCAGCGTCGAGATCGCCGCAGCCGTCTTTCTCCGCGGTGTATTCCGCCCGCATCGCCGCCAGGTGCTCGCTTTCTGGACCTGCCATTGCGCCAACGCTACCCGGCCGTCGTTACCGACCGGTAGCAGCGGTCGAAAGCCGGGGTGCGAGAATCCCCGTATGACCGTGGTCCCTGAGAACTTTGTCGCCGGCCTAGACGGTGTGGTGGCCTTCACCACTGAGATTGCCGAGCCAGATAAGGACGGCGGCGCGCTGCGCTACCGCGGTGTCGACATCGAGGATCTGGTGAGCCGGCAGGTCACCTTCGGCGATACGTGGGGATTGCTGGTGGACGGCAAGTTCGGTGATGGGCTGCCGCCGGCCGAACCCTTCCCGCTGCCGATTCACAGCGGCGATGTGCGCGTCGACGTGCAGGCGGGTCTGGTGATGCTGGCGCCGATCTGGGGATATCAGCCGCTGCTCGACATCGACGACGCCACCGCCCGCGAGCAGCTGGCCCGGGCGTCGGTGATGGCGCTGTCCTATGTCGCCCAATCGGCTCGCGGCATCTACCAACCCGCGGTTCCACAGCGAATCATCGACGAATGCCCAACGATCACAGCGCGTTTCATGACCCGTTGGCAGGGCGAACCGGACCCGAAACATATCGAGGCCGTTGACGCGTATTGGGTGTCGGCCGCCGAGCACGGCATGAACGCCTCGACGTTCACCGCGCGAGTGATCGCCTCGACCGGCGCGGATGTGGCGGCAGCGCTGTCCGGGGCGGTCGGGGCGATGAGCGGCCCGCTGCACGGCGGTGCGCCGGCCCGGGTGCTGCCCATGCTCGAGGAGGTGGAGCGCACCGGTGACGCCCGCGGTCTAGTCAAGGGAATCCTGGATCGCGGCGAGAAGCTGATGGGGTTCGGGCACCGGATCTACCGCGCGGAGGACCCCCGTGCGCGGGTGCTGCGCGCGACCGCCAAGCGGTTGGCAGCACCGCGCTACGAGGCCGCGCTGGCGGTGGAGCAGGCGGCGCTGTCCGAGCTGCGCGAGCGTCGCCCGGACCGTGCTATCGAGATCAATGTCGAGTTCTGGGCCGCGGTGGTCCTCGACTTCGCCGGGGTGCCGGCCAAGATGATGCCGGCGATGTTCACCTGTGGTCGCACCGCCGGGTGGTGCGCTCACATTCTCGAGCAGAAGAAATTGGGTAAGTTGGTCCGCCCGTCGGCCATCTACGTCGGCCCGGGGCCACGGTCTCCGGAGACTGTCGAGGGTTGGGACCAGATTGTGAAGGCGTGACGCCGACGGCGCCTGTTGTCGGTGCCCGGTGATTTGATGGTCCACGCCGCGATGAGATTGCATCGCGTGCGCGGGTCAATACCCGGAGGTCCGTCCGGGCCCAGCACACCCACCGTAAGGAGGCCATCATGGCGATCGCTGTCGAACCCGCACTGTCCCCACACCTCATCGTCGACGACGCCGCTGCGGCGATCGACTTCTATGTCAAGGCTTTTGACGCCGTCGAACTGGGGCGCGTACCCGGTCCCGACGGCCGGCTGGTTCACGCCGCGCTGCGCGTCAACGGCTTCACGGTGCTGCTCAACGATGACTTCCCGGAGGCCTGCGGCGGCAAGTCGATGACCCCGAAGTCACTGGGCGGAACGCCGGTCACCATCCATCTGACGGTCGCTGACGTCGACGCCAAGTTCCAGCGCGCGCTCGACGCCGGCGCCACCGTGGTAGCGCCGTTGGCGGACCAGTTCTGGGGCGACCGCTACGGCGTGGTCGCCGACCCGTTCGGTCACCACTGGTCGATGGGCCAGCCGGTGCGCGAGGTCAGCATGGACGAGATCGCCGCGGCGATGGGCCAGTAGGGGAGGCGTTAAATCCCCGGCGAACTAAGCGAGTTGGCGTAGCCGGTCGGCCAGCCGGAGCCGCAGCGGCGGCGCCGGCGCGCTCGTCGCGGCCGCCAGCATGGCGGCGACGTCGGTGAACTTGTTGCGGGGGCGACCGCCGGCGGTACCCCTGGCGACCTCGGCGGCGTCGATGGCGTGCCATCCGGCGGCGTCCAGGACGTCCGGCTGACGCGCCCGCACAAGCTTGGTCAGCGCGCCCGACGTGCCCACCGGATCAGACAGCAAGCTGTCGTTGAAGTCGGCCACCAAGGCCTGCACAGTTTGCAGAGAGCAGGACTTGTTGGTGCCGATGAAGCCGGTCGGCCCGCGCTTGATCCAACCGGCCACGTACGCGCCCGGCACCGGTTGCCCGGAACCGGGGTCGACGACACGGCCACCGTCGTTCGGGACGACACCCGCGGCGTCGTCGAACGCCAGATCGCGAATCAGCTTGCCGCGGTAGCCGATCGACGTCAACACCAACCCTGCATCGAGTCGGCACACCTCATCGGTGCCGGTGACCGTGAACTCCGTGCCGCTGGCACGCTGCTCACCGAGAACACGCCGGGGCGTGAGCCGGTAAGCCAACCGGATCCGCGATCGAGACGCTGGCGCCGAACCGTCACCGAGTTTGCTCAGGATCTCCAGCTTGGTCCTGGTCAACGCGTCGGACACGGTGGCGAGATCGCGGAGCACCAGCTCGTGGTCGCTGGCGTTGAGCACGACGTGGGACGTACTCGTAAGCCCGATCAGCTCGGGCAGCGTGAACGCCGAGTGCGCGGGTCCGCGCCGGGCGGCGATCACCACCTCGCGGATCGCCGAGCCGCGAAGTGATTTCAGCGCGTGATCGGAGATGTCGGTGCGGGCCAGCTCGTCCGGGTCGGCGGTGAGCACGCGGGCCACATCGAAGGCGACGTTGCCGTTCCCGATGATGACGACGCGTTCGTGGCTGAGATCTACTGGCAGATCGGTGAAGTCGGGATGCCCATTGATCCACGCGACCAGCTCGGTGGCGGTAGCGGTGCCGGGCAGACCCATCCCGTCGATGTCCAGCCGGCGGTCGTTGGGCGCACCGACCGCATACAACACGGCGTGGTGGTGGGCGAGCAGGTCGGCGTGGCTCAGGTGCTTGCCGACCTCGACGTTGAGATAGAAGCGAAAGTTGCGATGACGGGCGATCCGGTCGAAGAGCCGGGTGACCCGTTTGGTGTTCTGGTGATCCGGCGCCACCCCGGCGCGCACCAGACCGTAGGGGGTGGGCAGCTTCTCGAAGACGTTGACCCGCACGCCGTACTGGGTGAGCAGTTCGTCGGCGGCGTACATCGCCGCCGGCCCGGACCCGACGATCGCCACCGTCAACGGCTGGCGGCGTGGCCGCACCTCCGCGGCCGGGATCACCCGGGCCAGCTTCGACGTCGGCGGCAGCTTCACGTCGGTGGGCCGTTCCGGATAGAACGACGCGTTGATCTCGACGAACGGCAGCTGCCGGGGCTGTAGCCGGGTCTCAGGCGCGATCGCGCCGACCGGGCAGGCGCTCACGCAGGCGCCGCAGTCCACGCAAGCCACCGGGTCGATGTAGAGCATCTCCGAGGTCGCGAAACCCGGCTCGTCCGGCGTCGGGTGAATGCAGTTCACCGGGCACGCGAAAACACAGGACCCGTCGTTACAACACGACTGGGTGATAATGTGCGCCATGTTGCGGGGCGTCTGCTAGGCAGCCGCGACCACGTGCTGGCGCTGCGGCTCGCTGCGATAGCGCGACGGCTTGCCGTTGATCTTGCAGATCTGCCAGATGATCTTGGCCACGGGGTTCATCAGTCCGGTGTCGTAGCAGAGCATCCGGATGTCGGCGAACATGTCACGCAGCATCTGGCGCGACTCGGGTGCGCGGAAGAACAGCTCCATCTTCACCTCGCGCGGGATACCAAACTCCCGCCAGAAGGACTTCGGCGGCACCACGATGGCCGAACACAGGACCCGCATAACCACCGGGACGTAGAGCGACAGCCAGAACCGCTTACGCCGCGGCAGGTGCGGAACACGCTTGCGCAGGTACTCGTGGGCGAACGAGATGTGACGCGCCTCCTCGGCCACGTGAATGGCCATCACCCGTTCCATGATCGGATGGAGCGTCTTGCCCTCGCGCAGCACGTTCTTCTGGGTGTGGTCGATGGGCTCCTCGCCGGCGAGCACGCCGAAGAAGAACGGGATCGGCAGCGGACCGGCAACCAGCGGGATCACCTGCGCGCGCCACTTCATCAGTCGCGACATACCGGGCACATCGGCGCCGATGCGATTCACCATCTCCTGAAACATCATGGTGTGGTTGCACTCTTCGACTGCCTCGTGCAGGCAGTAGCGGTACTCGGGCGACCCGTTGGGCACCCAGAACGAGTATTGCATCAGGCCGCGGATCAGGATGTTCTCGAATTGCTGGCCGACCTTGGCCACGTTGGCCTCGCGCCACATGCCGATTTGGATCTGGCGCTCCTGCGACTGCGCTTGATACCAGGGATGACGGCCCAGCGGGTCGGTGTGCGGCAGAATCCACCGCGGGTCGTTCTCAGTCACCGCGAATTCTGGCGATTTCCAGTCGATGTCGGTGTACGGGTTGAAATTACGCCGCACCGACCCCTCGGACAGTGTGGCAAGCATGTCCACGTACTCGGGGTCGTCTCGCACCTCCATGTTGCGGCGCCAGCGCTGGACCATGCGCGTCCGAGCCATCGAAACCCTCCCCTAGGTTTACATTCGGGCGTCTTGTGTCCACACGGTACCGCAGGTATCGGGAATTATCTAGACCTTGTCCAGACGCTGTGGTGGAAGCGGCGGGGGCTGCTCGGGTGTGAGATGGCTCACACTGGTCGATGGCGGCTCGGTGAGCGTCATTGAATTGCCCGGCTCCTCCTCCCGCCGCTCCGCGGCCCGCATCGTCGCCGGGCTGGGTTTGATCACTAACCTGGTGACATGGCTGACCTGCTCACGATTCCCGATGACATCAAACCGCGCGATGGCCGCTTCGGCTGCGGCCCATCTAAGGTCCGACCCGAACAGCTGGAGGCGCTGACCACCACCGCGGCCAGACTCTTCGGCACGTCTCACCGGCAGGCGCCCGTCAAGGATCTGGTCGGTCGGGTTCGGACGGGGCTAGCTGAGTATTTCTCCCTGCCAGACGGTTACCAGGTCATTCTGGGCAACGGCGGCGCCACAGCGTTCTGGGATGCCGCGGCATTCGGGCTGATCGACAAGCGCTCCCTGCACCTGGCTTATGGCGAGTTCAGTTCGAAGTTCGCCGCGGCGGTCACCGAAAACCCGTTCATCGGCGACCCGATCATCGTCGAGTCCGATCCCGGCAGCGCACCAGAGCCGCGGAGCGATCCGTCAGTCGATGTGATCGCGTGGGCACACAACGAGACGTCCACCGGGGTGGCCGTACCGGTACATCGGCCCGACGGCTCCGGCGGCGCACTCATCGTCATCGACGCCACATCCGGCGCCGGCGGTCTGCCCGTCGACATCGCGGATACCGACGCGTACTACTTCTCGCCGCAGAAGAACTTCGCCAGCGACGGCGGGCTGTGGCTGGCCATTTTGAGCCCGGCCGCGCTGGCCCGCATCGAAGCCATCGCCGCGGCCGGCCGCTGGGCTCCCCCCTCCCTGTCGCTGCCGATCGCGGTGGAGAACAGCTTGAAAAACCAGACGTACAACACACCTGCGATCGGCACGCTGGTGCTGCTCGCCGAACAGATCGACTGGTTAATCGGCAACGGCGGGCTGGAGTGGGCGGTCAAACGCACAGCGGACTCGTCGCAGCGGCTGTACTCATGGGCGCAGGCGAGGTCCTACACCACGCCGTTCGTCGCCGAACCGCGGCTGCGTTCCCAGGTGGTGGGCACCATCGACTTCGTCAGCGACGTGGATGCTGCGGCGGTGGCCAAGGTGCTGCGCGCCAACGGCATCGTCGATACCGAGCCGTACCGCAAACTCGGCCGCAACCAATTGCGAGTCGGTATGTTCCCCGCGGTTGACCCCGACGACGTCAGCGCGCTGACCGAGTCCATTGACTGGGTGGTCGAACGGCTTTAACGGGGACAGCCCGCAGGGGATAGCACCGCCCTGTGGGTGCGCACCGGGCAATTGGACTGAGCCGGCCCGCGTGTCAGCGCGGTTAAGACCGTTCGCTGCACTAGAGTGCGCACCTGACAGGCCTGGCGCGCTGGTCTGCCAAGAGCCTCGCGAGGAGAACCCATGCGTGAACTCAAGGTCGTTGGCCTCGATGTCGATGGCAAACACGTCATCTGCGAGGGCGACGACCCAGCCGAGAAGTTCAAATTGCGCGCCGACGACCGGTTGCGGGCGGCCGTGCGCGGCGACGCGGCACGGCTAGGGCAGACCCAGATCGACATTGAGGTCCCGAACAAGCTGCGTCCCAAAGAGATTCAAGCCCGGATCCGTGCTGGCGCGTCTGTCGAGCAGGTGGCCGCGGCAGCCGGGGTGGACAGCGAGCGGGTTCAGCGGTTTGCCCACCCGGTGTTGCTGGAACGCTCACGGGCTGCGGAGCTGGCAACGGCCGCGCACCCAGTGCTCGCTGACGGTCCTGCGGTGATGACGCTGCTGGAGACCGTGACCAGCGCTCTAGTGACGCGTGGCCTCAACCCCGACAACACCAGCTGGGACGCTTGGCGCAACGAAGACGGGCGCTGGACGGTGCAGTTGGCCTGGAAAGCCGGCCGCTCCGACAACCTCGCGCATTTCCGCTTCACCCCTGGCGCCCACGGCGGAACGGTCACCGCCGTCGACGACACGGCCAGTGAGCTCATCGACCCAGATTTCGACCGTCCGTTGCGGCCGCTGGCCCCCGTGGCCCAACTCGACTTCGAGGAGCCCGCACCCACGCCAGTCACGACCGCGACGCCTGACCGCAAGGCCGAGCCGGTGCCCAGCCGCCGTGGCAAGCCACCGGTTCCGGCGTGGGAGGACGTGTTGCTGGGTGTGCGCTCCGGCGGGCAACGGTAAGGGACTAATCCGGTCGTACAGCTTGGCGGGCGTACCACTAGGCTCACAGAGCGGCAGCGGTCACATCTGCCACACGAGTCTCGGACTCCGCAGGGCATACAATTTGCCCGTCTCTGAGCGACAACTTAACTTCTCGCTCGGAGGCGGGCACAACGAACATCCCCCTCCTTGGAGACTTATCTGACAGATGTGATCGAGTCTCTGCGGCGTGACACGGAAACCATCGACAATGTTTTCGTCGCACAAGGAGATTCACGGAACGCGGCCGCGCCACCCTCCGCCAGATCAAAACACAGACAGAGCACTAACCGGCTCCGAACGCCGTCAGGGTAAGCAGTGTCAGCCACGCACCCGTCACACCTACTCCTGCCCCCAAGACGAACCAGCGCAGCACCGGGGCATGCCGCCAACCCCATAAGGTCGGCGCCAGCCCCCCGGCCGCGACGATGTTGAGCCCGACAGCCAGCAGCGGGTGCACCCGGATCAGACCCAGACTCAGCACCACAACCGCCACTGCGGTCACCGCGGCGACGAAGCCGGCCACCGTCAGCCCCGTCCCCCACGGCGTGGACTCGTGGGTCACGCGCCGAGCCTAACCCCAACTGCCCGGCTCCTCCTCGGGCCCCTCCATGGCCCGCATCGTCGCCGAGCGGGCCGTTCGTAGAACGCCAGCGCGGCTGCGGTGGCGACGTTGAGGGAGTCAGTGCCGCGCGACATCGGAATACGAACCCGCACATCGCTCGCCCGCATGGCGGCCACCGTCAGTCCCGGGCCCTCAGCGCCCACCAGCACCGCGACCCGCTCGTCGCGCATCGCCGCCATCACCTCCGGCAACGCGCGGGCTTGACCGCGTGGCGTCATCGCCAGCAGCCGAAACCCGCTCTGCTGCAGCATCGTTAGGTCAGCAGGCCAATCACGTGCGCGTGCATACGGCACTAGCAGCGCGTGGCCCATCGAGACCCGGACCACGCGACGATACAGCGGATCAGCGCAGCCGCTGCCCAACACCATCGCATCCACGCCCAGCCCCGCCGCATTACGGAAGATCGAGCCGAGATTCTCGTGGTCGTTGACGCCCTCGAGCACCGCGACCGTGCGCGCGCCGCCAACCATCTGCGCGACACCGGGCTCCGGCACCCGGCGCGCGGCGGCCAGCACCCCACGGTTGAGGTGGAAACCGACCACCCGGGCCATGACATCGGCGGACACCCGGTAGTACGGTGCGCCACTGCCGGTCAGGTCGTCCTTGAGTTCGGCGAGTCTGCCGTCGGTACCGAGCACAGCCAGCGGCCTGAACCGGGATGCCAGCATGCGCTGCACTATCAGCACGCCCTCGGCGATTACCAGCCCCTTACCGGTCGGCAGATCGGGGCGCCGGTCGATGCTGTTCAAGTCGCGGAAATCGTCGAGCCGCGGATCGTCAGGATCGCCGATATCGCGCACATCCACGCCGTCCACGCCGTCGCTGCCTTGAGCGAAACCGCGTGCGCTCATGGGCTTTCGTCGACCAGGGCCAAGATCAGGTCGGCGGCCTTGCGCAGCGTGTCGCGTTTGGTACTGTCCAGGCCCGCGAGCCGCTGGGCCAGCCACTCTTGGCTGGCGCGGCGTTCTGCCTCCAGCAGCTCGGCGCCGGCATCGGACACCGAGACCAGGACCTGGCGGCCGTCGACCGGATGTGCAATGCGGTCCACGAAGCCCAGCTCGGCCAACGAGGCGATCACCCTGGTCATTGACGGCGGACGCACCCGTTCACGAATGGCCAGCGCGCCGGGTGTCATCGGGCCCTCGGTGGCCAAGGTCGCCAAGGCCGACAGCTGCGACAACGACACCGGCGACTGCGAGCGCCGAAACCGCAGTTGGCGGGCCAGCCGCATGACCGCCAACGACAAATCGCTGGCCAGTCGCGTGTCCTCATCCATCACAGCGCGAAGGTTACAACGGAACCTAAGAACTGGGCGTCGTAAACCGCGAATGACTGACGCGAGCCTTTCACGGTAGCGCTGGAATTTCCGCCGACATTTTTGCTCGCCGCGCCAGGGAGAGCATCGGATAATTTCGATTTGCTCGGATCCCCCCAAGCGAGGGTATCCCCGCCCGGGCGCTCACGGCCCGCATCGTCGCCGTGTATGTTAATCGCGATGTCTGCCGAGCCCAGTGAAAGTCCCGAACCGCCACCGCTACCGACTGCGCTACTGGAGGTGTGGCCGGTCATCGCGGTTGGCGCGGTGGCCTGGCTGGTTGCCGCAGTGGTCGCATTCGCCGTGCCTGCCCTCGAGAGTTGGCGGCCGGTGACCCTGGCCGGGCTGGGCGTCGGGTTGCTCGGCACGGGTATCTTCCTGTGGCAGCGTGACGCCGTCCGCCGCGGCGCGCGCGGTGCACAAACCGGACTTGAATCCCACCGCGCCAGGAAATGAATTCGAGGGCAATTGCAGACCAAGGAGGGCCAATGGCAGCGCCGCTATTGCAAGCACAGATCGATATCAACGCACCGGTCTCGAAAGTCTGGGCATTGATATCGGATTTCCGCCGAATGCCGCAGTGGAGCCCGCAATGTCGATGGATGATGCCGCTCGGTCCGCTGCGCCAGGGCACCCGCACGATCAACCTCAACCGCCGCAACTACCTGTTCTGGCTCACTACGTGCAGGGTCACCGAGGTCATCCCGGAGAAGAAGCTGGCGTTTAAGGTCAACGCCAACGGCACCATCTGGAGCTATGAGCTTGAGCCGACCGGCCAGGGGACCCGGGTGATCGAGAGCCGGCACGCCGAGAACGGCGTCAAACCGGTGTCGAACATGACGGTGAACGCACTCTTTGGCGGGGTCGCCAACTTTGAACGCGAACTCGTCGACGGCATGAACGCCTCGCTGGCCAACATCAAAGCCGCCGCCGAGAAAAGCTAGCGCCGGCGAGGATGCGGGACGGCTAGCGGCGTGAGGAGGAGCCGGAATCGGCTAGGACTCTGTGGGTTTGTCTGTGATGTCGAGGACGCCGTCGTCGTACGGCTCATACATCGGCGAGCCGCTGCCCACCGGAGCAGGCGTGTCGGAGTGGGCGCCACAGCCATACTCGCTGTCCACGACGTGCCCGTCGGTTGACATCTCGTTACCACACACCCCGAACATCGTGCCCAGCGACCCGGCCAGCGGCAGGAAGAAACCGCAGGTGCGGCAGACCCGTTTGGCGGACCGCGCCATCGGCGAACCGGGACCGTAATCCCCGTCGTGCCAGCGTTGGGCCGCTTGCGCGCGGCCCCAAGCGCTCATCACCCGGCGTCGGCCCAGCCCGATCTCGACGGCGGTGTCGTCGACTTGCGGGTCACCGCTGGCGGTGTAGCCGGGAACCAGCCGCAGGTCATCAGGCGGCGGCGCGAGCAGGTCTCCGGGCCCCAGGTCTCCTGGCTTGATCCGCTGTTCCCACGGCACCCACTCGGGCGCCAGCAGCGCCGTGGGCCCGGGAAGCAGCACCACTTCGCTGATCGTGGCGTGGTCGCCGCCCCGGTGGGCAGCGACGACGACGGCCCACTGCCATCCCTGATAGCCGGGCAGATGCGCCAGGAACCGGTGGGTGGCGGCGGTCGGGTCTTCGTAGTCGACCCCCAGGTAATCCCCCACCGCCTCGGCGCCGCTGAACTCCGCGACGGCCGCCCTGGCCTGGTCGACGGCACCGGTAAGCACCGCCGCCAACCCTTGCGGCCACTCGGCCACGGTCGCCGCCGCGGGTTCCTCAGTGGGTCCGGTCACGCGCTGTCCCTTCTTTCCAATACCTTTTCTTCAATACTGCCGGACGACGCCGGTGGCCAGCCACACCCGGTCGCCTGCGGACTCGGGCACCCGGCATGAGAGAGAATTGATTCGTGTCAGCACGCCGGCGTGATCACCCGAGCCGTGCGGCGTCCCCGTCGGGGCGCCGGACCGGCAGCCGACCCGTCGGCGAGCACCCCGGCATGGCCAACTACCCGGCCGACAACTCCGCCTACCGCCAAGCGCACCGCCCGCCGCCGATGCCCAGTGCCAACCGCTACCTCCCGCCCTTGCACCGCCCCGAACCCCCCCGCCGTCAGCCGCCACGTGATCCCGGGGCCGGCGAACGGATCACCGTCACCCGCGCGGCTGCGCAGCGCAGCCGCGAAATGGGTTCCCGGATGTACTGGCTGTTCCAGAAGGCCGCCACCGCCGACGGCGCCGACAAGTCCGGGCTGACGGCGCTGACATGGCCGGTGATGGCGAACTTCGCGGCCGATTCCGCGATGGCCGTCGCACTGGCCAACACGCTGTTCTTTGCCGCGGCCACTGCGGAGAGCAAAGACCGAGTCGCGCTGTACCTCCTGATCACCATCGCGCCTTTCGCGGTGATCGCGCCACTGATCGGGCCGGCGCTCGACCGGCTGCAGCACGGCCGCCGCGTCGCACTGGCGACGTCATTCGCGCTGCGGACGGCCTTGGCAGTAGTGCTGATCATGAACTACGACGGCGCCACCGGCAGCTTCCCGTCGTGGGTGCTGTATCCATGCGCGCTGGCCATGATGGTGCTGTCGAAGTCGTTTTCCGTGCTGCGCAGCGCGGTGACACCGCGGGTGATGCCGCCAACCATCGACCTGGTCCGGGTCAACTCCCGGCTAACGGTGTTCGGTCTGCTCGGCGGCACCATCGTCGGCGGTGCCATCGCTTCCGGCGTCGAGTTCGTGTTCACCCACTTGTTCGAGTTGCCCGGCGCGTTGTTTGTCATCGTCGCGGTCACTCTTGCAGGCGCCTGGCTGTCGATGCGGATTCCGCGCTGGGTCGAGGCGACCACTGGGGAAGTGCCGACCACCTTGAGCTATCGCCGGCGCAGCGATCGGGAGCGCCGAAGCTGGCCGGAAGAAGTCAAAAGAGTCACCGGAGCCCGACAACCTTTGGGCCGCAACATCATTACTGCCTTGTGGGGTAACTGCACCATCAAGGTGATGGTCGGCTTCCTGTTTCTGTACCCGGCATTCGTCGCCAAGGCGCACGATAGCAGCGCATGGGTACAGCTGGGCATGCTGGGCCTGATCGGTGCCGCGGCGGCGATCGGCAATTTCGCCGGCAATTTCACCAGCGCCCGGCTGCAGCTGGGCAGGCCCGCCGTGCTGGTGGTGCGCTGCACCGTGGCGGTTGCCGCGGCCGCGTTGGCGGCCGCGGTAACCGGCAGCTGGCTGGTGGCCGCGGTTGCCACCTTGATCACATCGGGATCGAGCGCGATCGCGAAAGCGTCGCTGGACGCCTCGTTGCAGGATGATCTGCCCGAGCAATCGCGGGCGTCGGCGTTCGGGCGTTCGGAGTCGATGTTGCAGCTGGCCTGGGTACTTGGCGGCGCGTTGGGGGTGCTGCTCTACACCGAGCTGTGGGTTGGCTTCACTGCGGTCACCGCGCTGTTGATCTTGGGCCTGGCCCAGACGATCGTCAGCTTCCGCGGAGGCTCGTTGATTCCGGGCTTCGGAGGCAACCGGCCTGTCCTGGTCGAACAGGAGGGCGGCCGCCGCGGCGCCGACAGCGCGGCGGTGGCGCCCGAGTGAGACGCGGCGTTCGCGTGCTGCTCGCGGTCCTGGTGGTGCTGGCATCGGCCGGCGCCGGGACCGGCGCCTGGCTGCTGGTGCACGAGCGCGGTCCGCAGCGGCCCCAGATCAGCGCATACTCGCACGGGCACCTGACCCGGGTGGGGCCGTACCTGTATTGCAACGTGCTCAACCTCAACGACTGTCAGACACCGCAGACCCAAGGCCGGCTGCCGGTGAACGAGCGCGATCCGGTGCAGCTCTCAGTGCCCATGGCGATCGGCCGCGCACCTTGGCGGCTGCTGCGGGTCTATGAAGACCCGGCCAGCACCACGACCACGATGTTCCGGCCGAACACTCGGCTAGCGGTCACCATCCCCACCGTCGACCCGCAGCGTGGGCGGCTGGTTGGAATCGCCGTCCAGTTGCTGACGCTGGTCCTCGATCCCAGCGGTGAACTGCGCGATGCCCCCCACGCGGAATGGTCGGTGCGCACGGTATGGGACTGATCCTGCATCGCCGGAGCGGCAATGGCTACGCGCCGTGACCGACGGGCACTCGCTCGGCGTCAAGCGGTGGTCCCGGAGGCGTGCCGTCGCCGAAAGGCCTGCCACCCAACGCTTCCCGGCCATGGGGGGTGAGCCAGCCGGACAGGTCGGGGCCTTTCGGCACGATGTGGGTGGGGTTGATGTCGGTGTGCACGATGTAGTAGTGCTGCTTGATCTGTACGAAGTCGACGGTGTCTCCAAAACCCGGCGTCTGGAACAGGTCGCGGGCGTAGGCCCACAACACCGGCATCTCGGTGAGTTTGCACCGATTGCACTTGAAATGCCCGTGGTAGACCGCGTCGAAACGGGCCAGCGTGGTGAACAGCCGCACGTCGGCCTCGGTAATGGTGTCGCCCACCAGATATCGCTGGCTCACCAGCCGGTCGCTCACCCAGTCCAGTGCGGTGAACAACCGGTCGTAGGCGGCGTCGTAGGCCTGCTGTGATCCGGCAAAGCCGCACCGGTACACACCGTTGTTGATCTCGCTGTAGACCTTTTTGTTCACTTCGTCGATCTCGGCCCGCAGCGGCTCGGGATAGAGCTGTGGTGCACCGTCGCGATGATAGGCGGTCCACTCCGTGGAGAAGTCCAGGGTCATCTGCGCGAAATCGTTGGTGACCAGTTCGCCGGTGGGGATATCGACGATCGCCGGGACGGTGATCCCCTTCGGGTAAGCGGGAAAGCGTTTGAAGTAGGCCTCCTGCAACCGGGGGATCTTCAGCACCGGGTCGACACCGCCGGGGTCGAGGTCGAAGGTCCAGCTCCGCTGATCATGGGTGGGGCCGCAAAACCCAATGGAGATAACCTTTTCGAGCCCCAGCAGTCGGCGGACGATGATCGCGCGGTTGGCCCACGGGCATGCCCGGGCGACGATGAGCCGATACCGGCCGGGCTCGACCGGATAGCCGTCGCGCCCGTCTGCGGTGATGCGGGTGCTGATGTAGTTGGTGTCGCGGGTGAACTCGCCCGCCGCGGCAACGTAGGAACCCATGCCTACCAGAGTGCCGCGCCGAACGTCGACTTGTGCACGTGATTTTGGCGGCGAACTCCCCGCACGAGTTCAGGCTGGGTGTACCTCCGATGGTTGCGATACCGTCAGGAACCGCCGAGCCAGGTTGGGTTCGGTGGACGGACCCGATTCCCAGGGGGCGATCCACGGCCCGGTGCCCTCGCTTTGATCGAGTACCCCCGCCTCCAGCCAGGTGTAACGGCCCTCCAGCACACCACGCGTCAGCTGAACGTCGGTGCTGTCGGTGTTGGTCCACAAGGCCTGCAACAGCGCCTTGACCCGCAGGGTGGCCTGCTGGCAGAACGCATCGGCCAGTTGGTACGCCTGCTCACCTACGGTCGGGTCGGCAACCCGCTGAGCCTCGGCACGGACGCACGCTGCCGACATCGCGAACAATTCCGCACCGATATCCACAATGCGCCCGAGGAACCCTTGCTTTTGCTCCAGGCTGGCTTGCCAGCGCGCCATACCGTAGAACGTGTTGCGGGCCAGCTTGCGTGCAGAGCGTTCGACGAATCGCAAGTGGGTAGCCAGCCTGCCGAACTCGCTGTACGCGGTGGGTCGTTGGCCTTCGCCGAAAACCAGTTTCGGCAGCCACTTTGCGTAGAACCCGCTCGCTCCAGCGGCCGCCTTAGCCTTCTGCCGCAAATCGGCTTTAGGGTTGGCGAGATCACCCGCGGCGGTCAGGTGGGCGTCGACCGCCTCGCGCGCGATGAGCAGCTGCATGATCTCGCTGGATCCCTCGAAGATGCGGTTGATCCGCAGATCCCGCACCAACTGCTCCACCGGTACCGCACGCTCGCCGCGGACGGCGAGCGACTCGGCGGTCTCGTAGCCCCGGCCACCACGGATCTGCATCAGTTCGTCGGCGATAACGCAGGCCATCTCGCTGGACCACAGTTTGGCCAGTGCCGCCTCGATCCGGATGTCGTTGCGGCCTTCGTCGGCCATCTGACCGGACAACTCGAGCACTGCTTCGAGCGCGTAACAGGTGGCGGCACTAAAGGCGATCTTGCTAGCGACTGCCCCATGTTTGCCGATCGGCTTACCCCACTGCACCCGCTCGCGGGACCATTCCCGCGCAATTTTCAGCGACCACTTGGCGGATCCGGTCGCCATCGCGGGTATGGCCAGCCGTCCGGCATTGAGGGTGGTCAGCGCGATCTTCAGACCGTCCCCTTCCCGCCCGATCAGGTTTTCGCGGGGAACTCGAACGCGATGGAGCCTGGTGACGCCGTTTTCGATACCGCGCAGTCCCATGAACTTGTTGCGTCGCTCCACGGTGATCCCGGGTGAATCGGCCTCGACCACAAACGCGCTGATTCCGCCTCGGTGCCCCTCGCTCTTGGGTACTCGGGCCATCACCACAAGCAGATCCGCGACCACGCCGTTGGTGGTCCACAACTTCACGCCGTCGAGTTCGTAGGCCTGTCCGTCATCCACCGGCGTCGCGGTCGAAGCCAGCCGCGCCGGATCAGAGCCCACATCCGGTTCGGTGAGCAGAAACGCCGAGATCGCGCCGGCCGCACACCGTGGTAAGAACTTCCGCTTCTGTTCCGGAGTTCCGGCAAGCTTGAGTGGTTCTGGCACCCCGATCGACTGATGTGCTGATAGCAGCGCACCGAGACTGGGATGCACGCTCGCAGCCATCATCAGTACGCGGTTGTAGGCGATTTGCGACATACCCAGGCCGCCGTACTCGGTGGGTATTTTCAAGCCGAAACAGCCCAGTTCGGCGAAGCCTTTCACGTATTCGTCGGGAATCTGAGCCTCGCGCTCGATGACGCTGCCGTCGATTGTGTCGAGAAATTCCCGTAGCTTGCCCAGAAACTCCTCGGTGCGAGCGGCCTCGTCGTCGGATGGCCGGGGAAAGGGGTGAATGAACTCCAACGGGAAGCGACCGAGGAATAACCCCTTGGCGAAGGAGGGTTTAGCCCAACCGCTTTCGCGCGCTTCCTCGGCTACGGCTCTCGCTTGCTCTTCAGTGACTTGTGCCTGCTGTGTCATCGGACGCCCTCTCGTTTGTTACTCCACAGTAGCTCACAAGTTACTCCACAGTAGCCCGAACTCCCGAACTGGCGCCTCGAGGCGCAAAAAGCTAGGCATCCAGCTCGTGGGCCACCGCCTTGACCACCTCGGAGACCCGCCGGGCCGTTTTGCGGTCGGGGTAGCGACCCTTGCGCAGTTCGGGCTGCACGGTGCTCTCCAGCAAGGTGATCATGTCCTCGACCATGCCGTGCAGTTCATCGGGGCTGTGCTTGTGCTCAGCATGACTCTCGCGGTGCACGCGGGCAAGGCTGGGCGGCGGGTCAATCAGCTTGAGGCTCAACGCCTGGGGACCGCGACGGCCGGTGGCCACGCCGAATTCGACGCGCTGCCCGGCTTTGAGCCCCTCGACACCCGCCGGTAATGCCGAGGAGCGCACGTAGACGTCCTCGCCGTCCTCCTGCGACAGGAAGCCGAACCCCTTCTCGGGGTCGTACCACTTCACCTTGCCAGTCGGCACTGGTCTCACCTGCTTGTCTGCCGGGTCACTCGGATGGGTAACACAAGGAAGCGTCCCGCCTGCGCAGGACGCGATTGCTGATCCTACTCGGATGCCGGCCCGTCCAGCACCCCTGTTACTCGGTAGGCTGGCAGTACCGCTGGAGGAGATATGCGCCTGATTCTGAACGTCATCTGGTTGATTTTCGGCGGCCTCTGGCTGGCCATCGGCTACTTGCTGGCGGCGCTTGTCTGCTTCCTGCTCATCATCACCATCCCCTTCGGCTTCGCTGCGCTGCGCATCGCGTCCTTCGCGCTGTGGCCGTTCGGGCGGACAATCGTCAAGAAGCCGGGCACCCGGCCCGGTGCGCTGATCGGCAATATCATCTGGGTGCTGCTGTTCGGGATCTGGCTGGCGATCGGACACTTGGTGAGCGCAGCGGCGATGGCGGTCACGATCATCGGCATTCCGCTGGCGCTGGCCAACCTCAAACTGATCCCGGTATCGCTGGTACCGCTGGGTATGGAGATCGTTCCCGTCAGCTCGCCAACCCGATCCGAAGGGGTGCCCGCATGACGCTGACCGTGCTGGGTGTGCCGACGATGCGGTGCCCCGCGGCCGAGGATGCCATCCCCAGCGATGTGCCCACGACCGGCCCGCTGCTGGACACATTCGGCCGGGTCGCCACCGACCTGCGGGTGTCGCTGACCGACCGTTGCAATCTGCGGTGCCAATACTGCATGCCGGCCGAGGGCCTGGACTGGCTGCCCGGCGAGCAGTTGCTGCGGCCGGACGAGTTGGCCCGGCTGTTGCATATCGCCGTCACCCGGCTCGGCATCACCAGCGTGCGGTTCACCGGGGGTGAGCCGTTGTTGGCTCGCCACCTCGAAGAGGTCATCGCCGCGGCGGCCAGACTGCGACCCCGCCCGGAGATCTCGATGACCACCAATGGTGTGGGGCTGGCGCGGCGCGCAGCGGCTCTCGCCCAAGCCGGACTGGACCGGGTCAATGTGTCGCTGGACAGCGTGGACCGTGCGCACTTTGCGGCCATCACTCGTCGGGACCGGCTTCCCGACGTGGTCGCCGGTCTGGCCGCCGCCAAGGCAGTCGGCCTGGAGCCGGTCAAGGTGAACGCCGTACTAGACCCCGCGACCGGCCGTGACGACGTCGTGCACCTCTTGCGGTTCTGCCTCGAGCACGGTTACCAGCTGCGCGTCATCGAGCAGATGCCGCTGGACGCGGGCCACCAGTGGCGCCGGGACGCCGCGCTCACCGCCAACGACGTGCTGGCAGCGCTGCGGCCGCATTTCCCGCTCCGCCCCGACCCGGCGCCGCGTGGCTCAGCACCGGCCGAGCTCTGGCTGGTCGACGCGGGCCCGAACGGACTGGCTGGAAAGGTCGGTGTCATCGCTTCGGTGTCGCACGCGTTCTGCTCGGCCTGTGACCGCACCCGGTTGACCGCCGACGGCCAGATCCGCAGCTGCCTGTTCGCCACGCAGGAAACCGACCTTCGCGGCCTGCTGCGCGGTGGTGCCGACGATGACGCGATCGAGGCGGCGTGGCGCATCGCGATGTGGGGCAAACCCGCGGGGCACGGCATCAACGACCCCGACTTCATCCAGCCCGACCGCCCGATGAGCGCGATCGGCGGCTGAGGGTGTCCGACGAAATCCGGGTCACCGTCCGCTACTTCGCGGCCGCGCGGGCGGCTGCCGGCGCCGAATCGGAGACCGTGACGGTGCGGCCCGGCGCCACGGTGGCGGAGCTGGTCGACGGCCTCGCCGGCCGGGATACCCGCCTGGCGACGGTGCTGAGCCGATGCTCCTACCTGTGCGACGGAATTGCCGTGCGCGACGACCCGGCAACCTCTCGGCCGCTGCGCTTCGGCAACACGATCGATGTCCTCCCGCCCTTCGCGGGCGGCTGACACGGTGTGATTTCGCTCACATAACGGAATGATCACGGCCCGGCAACGAGCAGATTGCGGAGCCTGTGACTTGCGTCGATGATGTACTTTCCTGGCGTTTTGCCGGACCACGGCGATCGAGACGCCGAGCTCGCTAAAACATGACGGGCGCGTTCCGACCCGCTAGCGTCTTCCACGGCTTGCCAACCTTTTCCGAGCGGTGGGCCTCCCCGCGCCTATAGCGCCGAGCTCCATCCGATAGGCCCGGGGACACCAACCGTGGATGGAGGCGGGAAACCCAACAGTCCGCCGGAACCGGACTTGGAGCCGTTCGCGGCTCCTTGGGGTGAAGCCGACGTCGTTGCCCCTGGAGCACGATGTGGGCCGGGCGACCTCTCCAGCCCGAACCCGACAGCTGACCTCGTGGGCGCCTAGAGGGAGGACATCACCGAGGTATGAGTGGACGGCATCGTAAGCCCACTGCATCTACTGTCAGCGTCGCCAAAATCGCGTTCACCGGGGCTGTGATCGGTGGCGGCGGCATCGCCTTAGCGAGTCAAGCCTCCGCGGCAACCGACGGCGAATGGGATCAGGTAGCCCGCTGCGAGTCCGGCGGCAACTGGTCGATCAACACCGGTAACGGCTATCAGGGCGGGCTGCAGTTCACGCCGGGCACCTGGGCGGCCCATGGCGGCGGACAGTTCGCCCCTTCTGCTCATCTGGCTAGCAGGGAACAGCAGATCACAGTGGCGGAGCGGGTGCTGGCGACCCAGGGTCGCGGCGCGTGGCCGGTGTGTGGCCGCGGGTTGTCGGGCCCGACGCCGCGCAATGTCGTTGCCGAACCGGCGCCGACGGACGCGCCGATCGACGACCCGGCGATCAACGGCGAGCCCGCGGCGCTGGACGCCCCACCGCCCGAGCACGCGCCACCGGCTCCCGCAGAGGAACCCGCGCGGCCCGCGGAGCCGGCTCCGCCGGTCGGGCTGGTCGCCGCCGACCAGCCCGCTCCCGCCGCCGAGCCTGCCGCTCCGACCGCCGAGCCCGCCCCGGCACCACCCGAGGAGCCCGCTCCGCCCGCCGAGCCGGCCGCCGCCGAAGAACCCGCTCCCGGCGATGAGGCCGCTGCCGCACCGACCGAAACCAAACCGGCGGATGGTCGCGCGGTCAACGCCGAAGCGGCGGACTGGACCGTCGCCGACGATCCCGATTCCGCGGCGCTAACCCAGAAAACCGGGTGGGCGTTGCACACCGCACCACTCACGCCCGCGCCGAGTGACCCCGTCGCCAACGGCGTCGCACCACAACAAGCCCCGGATGCAGCTACCTACCTGAAGGAGCTGTGGCAAGCCATCCAGGCGCAGGGCGTGAACGGAAACGATGCGCTGGCCGCGCTCGCGCAGCAACCACCGGCCGCCACGGCGCGGTAAGCGTGAGTTAGCCTGGCGGCCGGGCTAACTCAGGCTGAGCCCACCCACTCATTGGTTCCGTCGGCGAAGAACTGGTGCTTCCACACCGGAAGCCGCGCCTTGATGGTGTCAACCAGATGCGCACACGTGTTGAACGCCGCCTGTC
The DNA here is from genome assembly GCA_035625875.1 of Mycobacterium sp. Lineage (GTDB taxonomy): Bacteria > Actinomycetota > Actinomycetes > Mycobacteriales > Mycobacteriaceae > Mycobacterium. Next base: position 20,883 of record DASPOT010000288.1, read on the forward strand.
GATGGTCGGCTGCGACCGCGGCCACCAGGGCCGCTTCGCCGACCTCCAGGGTGCCGATCCGGTGGCTGGCCGCGATGGCCCGCACACCGCAGGACTGCTCGGCGACCTCGGCCAGCACGTCGGCGATGACCCGCTCGGCCGACGGGTGCGCGGAATACTCCAGCCGCAGTACCCGCCGCCCGGCGTCGTGGTCGCGGATCATGCCGACAAACCCGACGATGGCCCCCGCGGCCTGATGGCTCACCAGTTCTTCGTGTTCGGCCAGCAGGATGGGCTGGTCGGTCAGCGCCGCGCGCAGGACGAGCGTCATCGCTGGTGATCTTTGCCGGCGAGTTGGTCCAGCGCGTGATCGAGCACGTCGGCGAGTACCGCAAGGCCATCGCGTACCCCGCCGGGTGAACCGGGCAGGTTGACGATCAGCGTCCGACCGGCCACCCCGCACACCCCGCGCGAGAGCACTGCGGTCGGCACCTTCGGCAGACCCGCACGGCGGATGGCCTCCGCCAGCCCGGGGACCTCGTAATCCAGCACCGCCGCGGTCTGGGCGGGGGTGTCATCGCTGGGCGAGATGCCGGTGCCACCGGAAGTGATGACCACGTCGACTCCGTCGGCGACAGCATCGCGCAGCGCCTGGCCGACCGGGTCCCCGTCGGTAACCACCTCCGGCCGCACGAGCGAGAACCCGTGCTGCCCAAGCCATTCCGTAATGATCGGCCCGCATCGATCGGCGTACACACCGGTCGACGCACGGGTCGAGGCGATGATGACCCGTGCGGAGCGGGCACTCATCGGCGCACCCAGCTCCCGCTGCGCCCGCCCTCCTTGCGCAGCACCCGGATGTCATCGATGCGAGCCGCCGGGTCAACAGCTTTGATCATGTCGTAGAGCGTGAGGGCCGCCACGCTGACGGCGGTCAACGCCTCCATCTCCACACCGGTGCGATCGGTGCTGCGCACCGTCGCCGTGATCTCGATGTCCGTCTCGCCGACAGTGAAATCGACGTCGACGCCGGTGAGCGCGAGCTGGTGGCACAGCGGGATCAGGTCGCTGGTGCGTTTGGCGGCCAGAATCCCCGCCACCCGCGCGCTGGCCAGCGCATCGCCCTTGGGTAGACCGCCAGCCGAGATCAGCGAGACCACGTGCGCCGACGTGCGGAAGACACCCGCCGCGACGGCGGTGCGCTTGGTGGCTCCTTTCTCAGTGACGTCGACCATGTGCGCCGCTCCCCGCTCGTCGAGGTGCGACAGCGCGCCCACATCCGATCCCGATGTCGCCGGGGCCTTGGACATCCCGGCGTCCTAGCGGTTGACGACGGTGATCGGGTGTACGTAGGGCAGGTCGTCAGCGGGCAGCGGGAACACTACGTCGCCAAAGGGGGACAGCGCACCGGTCCGATCGGTTCTCAGTTCGCTCACGGCGTGGTCGTCGGGATCCGTCGTCGGCCAGCCGTTGTCGACGTACCTGGTCTTGCGCGCCTTGTTCTCAGCGATGTCAGCCACGGCTCCATTCTGACAGGTCACGCGTGGGGGCGTTGCCGGGCAGCTGCTTTACGCTGGTCAGCAATGAGCGAACATACCCGGGACATCCCGCTGGGGTCCTGGCTGGCCGACGTGCCCGACGAGCGGCTGATCCGTCTGCTGGAACTACGGCCCGATCTTGCGCAGCCACCACCCGGCAGTATCGCGGCCCTGGCCGCTCGGGCTCAGGCCCGTCAGTCGGTCAAGGCGGCCACCGACGAGCTCGATTTCTTGCGGCTCGCGGTGATCGACGCGCTGCTGGTGCTGCACGCCGATACGGCCCCGGTACCGGTCGCCAAACTGCTCGCGCTGATTGGCGACCGTGCATGCCAAGCCGATGTGATTGAGGCGCTAGACGACCTCGAGGAACGCGCCCTGGCCTGGGGCGACACCGAGCTTCGGGTGGCCGCCGACGCGGGTGCGGCGCTGCCGTGGCATCCGGGACAGGTGACCCTGGAAGACGCCTCGCGCACCCGCGAGCAGATCGCCGAGCTGATCGCCGAGGTCGACGACGCGCAGCTCGAGGTGCTGGAGAAGTTGGTGGAAGGCTCCCCGCTGGGGCGTACCCGCGACGCCGCGCCCGGCGCCCCGCCGGACCGGCCGGTGCCGCGGCTGCTGGCGACGGGGTTGCTGCGGCGCCTCGACGCCGAGACGGTGATCTTGCCGCGCCACGTCGGGCAGGTGCTGCGCGGCGAGGATCCCGGTCCGATGCAGCTGGCGGCGCCCGACCCGGTGGTCTCCACCACCACACCCGCCGATGCCGATGCCGCCGCCGCCGGAGCCGTCATCGACCTGCTGCGCGAGCTCGACGTGGTCCTCGAAACCCTCGGCGCCGCACCGGTTGCCGAGCTGCGCAGCGGCGGGTTGGGGGTTCGCGAAGTCAAGCGGCTGGCCAAGGTCACCGGCATCGACGACGCGCGCCCGGGCTTGATCCTCGAGGTGGCTGCCGCCGCCGGACTGATCGCCAGCGGGATACCCGATCCCGAACCGCCCGACGGCGACGGGCCTTATTGGGCGCCGACAATGGCCGCCGACCGGTTCGCCGAGATGTCCACCGCCGACCGCTGGCGCCTATTGGCCAGCACCTGGCTGGACCTGCCGTCCCGGCCGGCGTTGATCGGCACCCGCGGTCCGGATGCCAAACCTTATGGCGCGCTGTCGGATTCGCTGTATTCGACGGCGGCTCCGCTGGACCGCCGACTGCTGCTGGGCATGCTCGCCGAGCTGCCGGCGGGTGCCGGTGTCGACGAGACGACGGCCTCACGGGCACTGGTCTGGCGGCGGCCACGCTGGTCGAAGCGGCTGCAGCCCGGGCCGGTCGCCGACCTGTTGGACGAAGCGCACTTCCTGGGCCTGGTGGGCCGGGGGGCGATCAGCACGCCGGGCCGCATGTTGCTGGACGAAGGCGCCGACATCGCCGCCACGGTCGACGCCATGACACGAGCGCTGCCCGAACCGATCGACCACTTCCTGGTGCAGGCCGACCTGACCGTCGTGGTGCCCGGGCCGTTGGAACGTCGTGTCGCCGAGGAGCTGGCTGCCGTCGCCACCGTCGAATCCGCCGGCACGGCGATGGTCTACCGCATCAGCGAACAATCGATCCGGCATGCGCTCGACATCGGCAAAACCAGCGACTCATTGCGTGCACTTTTTGAGAAGCACTCCAAAACACCAGTGCCACAAGGCCTTACCTATCTCATCGATGATGTGGCACGCCGGCACGGGCAGCTTCGGATCGGCATGGCCGCGTCGTTCGTGCGATGCGAAGACCCGACGCTGCTGGCGCAAGCGGCGGCCGCTCCCGCCGCCGAACAGCTGCAGCTGCGAGTGCTGGCCCCGACAGTGGCGGTGTCTCCCGCGCCGATCGCCGAGGTGCTCGCCGCTTTGCGCGACGCGGGTTTCGTCCCGGCCGCCGAAGACTCCTCCGGCACCATCGTCGACGTCCGGGCCCGCGGGGCCCGAGTACCCACACCGCAGCGCCGCCGGGCGCTGCGGCCGATGCCCCGCCCGAGCAGCGAAACCCTCAGCGCGGTCGTCGCGGTGCTGCGCAAGGTGACCGCGGCACCGTTCGCCAATATCCGCGTCGACCCCGCTGTGGCGATGTCGCTGTTGCAGCGGGCAACGCGAGACCAGACCACGGTGGTGATCGGCTACGTCGACGCCGCGGGTGTGGCCACCCAGCGGGTGGTCTCGCCGATCAACGTGCATGGCGGTCAGCTGGTGGCCTTCGATTCGACCTCCGGCCGGCTGCGTGACTTCGCCATCCACCGCATCACATCGGTGGTTTCGGCCGACGACTGATAATGGACGCCATGACCGACGGGCCGTTGATCGTTCAGTCCGACAAGACGGTGCTGCTCGAAGTAGACCACGAGCTGGCCGCCGAGGCCCGCGCCGCCATCGCGCCCTTCGCCGAGCTGGAACGCGCGCCCGAACACGTCCACACCTACCGCATCACGCCGCTGGCGCTGTGGAACGCCCGCGCCGCCGGTCACGACGCCGAGCAGGTCGTCGACGCGCTGGTCGGCTACTCGCGCTACGCGGTGCCGCAGCCGCTGCTGGTCGACATCGTCGACACCATGGCCCGCTACGGGCGGCTGCAGCTGGTCAAGAACCCGGCGCACGGCCTGACGCTGATCAGCCTGGATCGCGCGGTGCTCGAGGAGGTGCTGCGCAATAACAAGATCACACCGATGCTGGGCGCCCGCATCGACGACGACACCGTCATCGTCCACCCCAGCGAGCGCGGCCGGGTCAAACAGATGCTGCTCAAGATCGGCTGGCCGGCAGAGGATCTGGCCGGCTACGTCAATGGCGAGGCGCACCCGATCAGCCTGCGGCAAGACGGCTGGCACTTGCGTGACTACCAACAGATGGCGGCCGAGTCGTTCTGGTCGGGTGGTTCGGGCGTGGTGGTACTGCCGTGCGGCGCCGGCAAGACGTTGGTCGGTGCGGCCGCAATGGCGAAAGCCAGTGCGACGACGCTGATTCTGGTCACCAACACCGTCGCCGCTCGGCAATGGAAACGCGAGCTGGTCGCACGCACCTCGTTGACGGTGGACGAGATCGGCGAATACTCCGGAGAACGCAAGGAAATCCGGCCGGTCACCATCTCCACGTATCAGATGATGGCCCGACGCTCCAAGGGCGAGTACCGCAACCTGGAGCTGTTCAACAGCCGCGACTGGGGACTGATCATCTACGACGAGGTGCATCTGTTGCCGGCGCCGGTGTTCCGGTTGACCGCCGACCTGCAGTCGCGGCGGCGGTTAGGTCTGACGGCGACGCTGATCCGCGAGGATGGCCGCGAGGGTGACGTGTTCTCGCTGATCGGCCCGAAACGCTATGACGCGCCGTGGAAAGACATCGAGGCCCAGGGCTGGATCGCGCCGGCGGAATGTGTCGAGGTGCGCGTCACCCTGACCGACAACGAGCGGATGCTCTACGCCACCACCGAACCCGAGGAACGCTACCGGGTGTGCTCCACGGCGCACACCAAAATCGCTGTGGTGAAGTCGATTCTGGAGAAGCATCCCGATGAGCAGCGGCTGGTGATCGGGGCCTACCTGGACCAACTCGACGAACTAGGTGAGGAGCTGGGCGCTCCGGTGATTCAGGGCTCCACCAAGACCGCGGAGCGCGAGGCGCTGTTCGACGCCTTCCGCCGTGGCGAAGTGTCCACGCTGGTGGTGTCCAAAGTGGCGAACTTCTCCATCGACTTGCCGGAAGCCTCTGTGGCGGTGCAGGTTTCGGGAACATTCGGTTCACGCCAGGAGGAGGCCCAGCGGTTGGGTCGGATACTGCGGCCAAAGGCCGACGGCGGTAGCGCCATCTTCTACTCGGTGGTGGCCCGCGACAGCCTGGACACCGAGTACGCCGCGCATCGGCAGCGATTCTTAGCCGAGCAAGGCTACGGCTATGTCATCCGCGACGCCGACGACCTGCTAGGTCCCGCGATTTAGGTCGTCAGTATCGTCGCCGCGGCGGTGCCGGGTGCGCCGTAGACCTGCGCGAACCCGACCCGCGGTGTGCCGGCGAGCTGGCGGTCACCGGCCTCTCCGCGCAGCTGGCGCACCAGCTCGTGCACCTGCCGCAGCCCCGAGGCCCCGATAGGCTCGCCGTTGGCGATCAGCCCGCCGTCGGTGTTGACCGGCATCGCGCCGGTAAACTCGGTGGCCCCCTCGGCCAGCAGCTTCTCCTGCTCGCCGTCGGCGCAGAATCCCGCCTCAGCCATGTGGATCACCTCCGCGCCGGCGTCGGTGTCCTGCAGTTGGATGACGTCGACATCCTCCGGCGCCACGCCCGCCACCTCGAATGCCGCGCGGGAGGCGTACACCGTGGGTGATACGTCCTCCTCGACGGGAGCGAAGGTGGCGTGCACCTCGTAGGCGCCGTAGCGGCGGGTGCGGATCTCGACCGCCTTCACATACACGGGTTTGGACGTGAAGCGGTGGGCGATGTCAGCGCGGCACATGATCACCGCCGCTGCTCCTTCGTCCGGTGCGCAGAACATGTACTGCGTCAGCGGATAGTTCAGCACCGGGGAGGCGAGGATCTCTTCCTCGGATAATGGCTTGCGCCGAAACGCGTTTGGATTGAGGGAACCGTTACGGTAGTTCTTGGCGGCCACCTTGGCCAGCGTTTCCTGCGAGATGCCGTGCTCGTGCAGGTAGCGGTTGGCCTTCATCCCGAAGAACTTGGTGGTGACGAACTGCCCATTCTCGGCGTACCACGCTGGAAGCGCCAACTTGGCGGGGTCGTCGGTGAAAGCCCCGCGTGGGTGCTTGTCCATGCCGACGGCGATGCCGATGTCATATTTGCCCAACCGGATTGTGTCCGCGCACAGCTGGGTGGCGCTGGCCGCCGTGGCGCAGGCGTTGAACACGTCGGTGAAGGGAATGCCGGTAAGCCCCACGAGCCGGGTCACCGCGTCGGGGTTGGACACCTCATGGCTGCCACCGACGCCGAACTGGATGTCCTTCCAGTCGATACACGCATCGGCGAGCGCCGCCTGAATCGCCTCGGCGCCCATTTCCATCGCCGACTTGCCGTCGAACCGGCCGAACGGGTGCAGGCCCACACCGATGATCGCGACGTCGTTCACGCGACACTCCTCTCGGTCAGACCGGCTGGAAGGCGAACGTCACGACTTCGTTGCCCTCGTCGTCGGTGGTGAACGGCACCATGGTCAGCTCGACTTCCATGCCGAACCGCAGCTTCGCCGGATCGTTTTCGGTCAGCCGCCCCTCGACGCGGATCACATCCTCGAGTTGGACCAGACCGACCCCGAACGGAATGAACGTCTTGGGCGTCTCTTTACCGGCGTACGGCGCGCCGGGCAGAAATCCCTGCGTCGTCCACGCCACCAGCGTTCCGCGGCGCGGGAGCAGCAGCTCGGACATGGCGCCGCGGCTGCAGTGTGGGCAGCGCGCCTGCGTGGGGAACGTGGTGGCACCACAGTCGCCGCACCGACTGCCGATCAGCTGCGGGTTCTCGTCAGGCCAAGTCGAGATGTCGGGCGCGAGTGCTTTCTGCATCGAGCGATCCTCCGTCGTCGCCAAGAATAACGCTGCGCATCAAGCTACAACACGGTTATCCAAAACGTAAATCGCGTTCTCCTACTCTGAGCGGTCTCAGCTCGCTAACTCAACGCGGGGATCACTTCGCGCTCGAACAGCTCGATGCCGGACCGGTCATAGGCCGCCTCCGGGAAGTAGCAAATCGCGTACTCGCAGCCGAGATCGCGCATGCGTTTCAGCCGCTCGATGACCTGCGCCGGTGTGCCCGTCGCCGACTCCGGCCCGGTGGTGCCGGCAATCATCGAATCCGCTGCCGCCCCGGGCACATAGCCGACCATCCGGTCGCGCACCCGCCGCAATCGATCCTTGACGTCGGCATCCGACTCGCCGACGACGGCGTTGAAGTTGGCCGAACGGACGACGGCGTCGAAGTCGGTGCCGAGGTCACGGCAATGCTGCGCCAGCACCTCCGACTTGCGGGCGAAGGCTGCCGGCTCGGGCGTGAAGTTGGTGTACCGCGCGTACCTCGCCGCAATGCGCAGCGTCACCTTCTCGCCGCCACCGGCGATCCACAAGGGAATGCCGCTGTGCTGCAACGGCTTCGGGGCCACGATCGCGCCGTCGGCCTGATAGTGCTTGCCGTTGAACGTGACGACGCCGTCGCGCCAGGCCGCGCGCATGATCTGCACCCCCTCGTCCAGTCGGGCCAACCGCACCCCGGCCGATGGAAAACCGTAACCGTATGCCCGCCACTCATGTTCGTACCAGCCACCACCGATGCCCATCTGGATACGGCCGCCGGAGATGATGTCGGCGGTGGCCGCCACCTTGGCTAGATAGACCGGGTTGCGGTAGCTCATCGCCGTGCACATCTGGCCGAGCTTGATTCGCGACGTGGTCGCCGCGTAGGCCGCCATCAACGACCACGCCTCGTGGGTCGCCTCGCCGGTCGGTACCGGGACGGTATGGAAGTGGTCGTAGACCCACAGCGAATCCCAGGCGCCGCCGTCAGCGTAGGCGGCCAGGTCACGCATCACCGCCCAGTGCTTCTCCGGTTCGATGCCGACCAGGTCCAGCCGCCAGCCTTGCGGAATGAACAGTCCAAAGCGCATAGCTTGCGACTCTAAGCGGTGTCAGATACCCAGGTCGGCCAGCATCGTCAGTTCGGCCAGCACCAGCACGAGGTCCCGGCGGTACCGGTAGCCCTCGAGCAGTTCGCGAACCGGTGTGTCGCGACGCTTCTCCTGGTCCGCGACGAATCGCTCGCCGTCGTCGATCAGCGGCTGCACGATGCTGGGCGCCAGATCTTCGCGCGACGAAAGGTGGTAGTACAGGCTTATCGAGCGTTAAGCAAATAGGGAGGTGCGCGATGCGGATTCTCATCTCGGGCGCCAGCATCGCCGGGCCGGTGCTGGCGTACTGGCTTAGCCGCAACGGTTTTGACGTCACCGTCGTCGAGCGCTCGCCGACGCTGCGCAAGACAGGCGGCCACGCCGTCGACTTGTTCCGACCATCCATGGAGATCTCGGAGAAGATGGGTGTGCTGGCGCGAATCGAGGCGCTCGCTACCGGCACCGCCCGGATGACGATGTATCGCGAGGGCGCGCGGCGGCCGGCCCACATCGATCTCACCAAGCTCGTCGGGGCCGCATCCGACCGGCATGTGGAGATCATGCGAGACGATCTCAGCGAGGTCTACTACGACGCCGCCCGCGATGAGGTCGAGTACCTGTTCGGCGACTCGATCATGGCCATCTCCCCTGAAGGCGACGTGACGTTCGAACGCGCGGCGCCGCATAGGTTCGATGTCGTGGTCGGCGCCGACGGGCTGCACTCCAATGTGCGACGCCTGGTTTTCGGCGAGGAGGCGAGACTTACCCGGTTCATCGGGGGGTATCTGGCGGTGGTGTCGTTGCCGAGAGCAATGGCGCACAACGGCGAGATGGTCGGTCACGTCGGTGTCGGCCGCGTCGCGGCAATCTACAGCGCGCAGCACCTCGACGACGCGCGAGTGGTGTTCCTGTTCCGCACCAAGGAGGAACTCGAGTACCACTACCGAGACACAGCGCGGCAGAAGGAATTACTGTGTGATGCGTTCACTGGGATGCATCCGCAAGTGGACCGCTGGCTGGACGAGCTCGACCGGACATCGGCGTTCTACTTCGACTCGATCAGCCAGTTGCAACTCGACACCTGGTCGCGCGGGCGGGTCACACTGGTCGGCGACGCCGGGTATTGTCCCGGACCGGCAGTGGGCGGCAGTACCAGCCTCGCGGTGCTGGGCGCGTATGTGCTGGCCGGGGAACTGGCGCGGGCGGACGGAGACCACGTACAGGCGTTCGCGGCCTACGAGCGGGAAATGAGAGAGCCGGTGCTCCGCAGCCGCGCCTTCGCGCGCGGCGCCGCCAAGACCGTCGTTCCGGGCTCTCCTGCCGCGGTTTGGGCGGTGACCCGGGGCCTTCAGCTGGTGTCGCTGCTGCCCGGCGGACTCACCGGGGCGGTCGCGAAGCTGAACACCAAGGGTGTGCGCATGCATGACACGATGTCGGTCCCGGACTACCGCGCGGGGCGCGCATAAGACGTTGCCCTGCGCTCAGGGCGACGGCAGAGCTGTCGGTGTCGCCGGTTAGCCTGGCGAGCATGCCGTTGACGAAATCCGAACGCGAAGAGTTTCTGGCCCAACCGCACATCGCGGCGCTGTCGGTAAACGCCGGCGACGCGCGCGGTCCACTGACCGTGCCGATCTGGTATCAGTACACGCCGGGAGGCGAGCCATGGGTGTTCACCGGCGCGGGTTCGCGCAAACATCGCCTCATCGAGGCGGCCGGGTACTTCTCGCTAATGGTCGAGCGCGTCGAACCGACCGTGCGTTATGTCGCGGTAGACGGCCCGGTCAGCCGGATCGAACCCGGCACCGATGACCAGCTCGTCGAGATGACCCGACGCTATCTGCCGCCGGAACGAGTCGACGCGTACCTCGACTACGCCCGCGGTGAGTTCGGTGACAGCGTCACGATCTATCTGCAGCCACAGCACTGGCTGTCAGCCGACCTCGGAGAGCTTTAATCAGCGACCGCCAAAGAATACCGTGAGGTAATGGCTTCTCGACACACATTGTTTCGGATCTTCTACGCGGTCGGGTTTACTCCGTGGGATGGTCATCCGCAGTCGGCGATGCTGCGGGAACTCATCGAGGGAACCGACGCGCTGCCGCCCGGATCGGCCCTTGATGTCGGATGCGGCACCGGAGACGCGTCGATCTATCTCGCTCAACGCGGATGGCAAGTCACCGGAGTTGACTTCACGCCGAAGGCGCTCGACAAGGCCCGCGATAAGGCCCGCGCTGCCGGTGTGACCGTCAATTTCGTCCGCGCCGATGCCACGCATTTGAGTCAGTCCGGAATCAGTCCGGGTTTCCAGGTGATCGTGGACAACGGCTGCTTCCACGGCATGAGTGAGGACGATCGTGACCTTTACGTGCAAGAGATCACGGCGGCCGCCGCCCCGGGCGCTTGGCTGTTCATGGTCGCCTTCAAACCCAGTGGCCGTTTCGGACCGGCGGGAGTCCATCAGGCGGAGATCGAGCACCGATTCACACCCACATGGGCGCTACTGTCGGCGACAGATGAACCGCGGCGGACAATTGAAAACAGGTTCGTGGCGCGATTCGTGGCGCGCAGCTACGTGCTACAGCGCCAGAACTGACCACTCGTGCCCGAAAGACGGGGCGACTACAAGATCCCCGCGCGGCACTACCTCTGGCAGCGCCGCCGGTAGTGCGCCACCAGACGTAAAGGCCCCTAAACCCCGCTGTTTCGGGCGCTTTCGCGTCTGCCCGCGCTCAAGCTACGACAGCGACTCCGGCGGCAGGAACCGGTCGCCGTATTTGGCGGCCAGCTCGCGGGCCCGCGCAACGAAGCCTTCCTTGCCACCTGGGTAGCCGACGATGTACTGGGCGGTGCCGCCGGTCCACGGCGGGAAGCCGATACCCATGATGGATCCGATGTTGGCGTCGGCGGTCGACGTCAACACCCCCTCATCGAGACATTTCTGGGTTTCCAGCGCCTCCGCGAAAAGCATCCGATCGATCATGTCTTGCAGCGGCGGCCTAAACGAGCCCGAGTTGAAGGTCTCCCGCAGGCCTGGCCACAGGCCCACCCGCTTGCCGTCGGCGTATTCGTAGAAGCCCTTGCCGGCCAACCGGGATGGCCGGCCCAGCTCGATCATCTTGTTGACGACGGCTTCGGCCGGATGCGGTGTGTAGGTCTGCCCGGCGGCCTCGACGCCCTCCCGGGTCGCCTTGGCGATCTTGGCCATCAACTCCATATTCAGCTCGTCGGAGAGCTGTAGCGGCGGCGCCGGGTAGCCCGCTTGGCCGCCGGCATGCTCGATGCTGGCCGGCTCCACGCCCTCACCGAGCATCGCGATCGCCTCGTTGATAAACGTGCCGATCACCCGCGAGGTGTAGAAGCCGCGGCTGTCGTTGACAACGATCGGTGTCTTGCCGATCTGCATCGCCAGGTCGATTGCCTTGGCCAGCGTGGAGTCAGATGTCTTCTGCCCCTTGATAATTTCCAATAGTGGCATCTTGTCCACCGGCGAGAAGAAGTGCAGGCCGATGAAGTCCTCGGCCCGCTTCACGCCAGTGGCCAGCTCGGTGATCGGCAGTGTCGAGGTGTTGGAGCCCAGGACCGCGTCGGGCGCCACCACCGGCTCGATCTCGCCGAACACCTTGTGCTTGAGCTCAACCGACTCGAATACGGCCTCGATCACCAGGTCGGCGCCGGCGGCGTCGCCCACGCCGGCGGTCGGGTGGATGCGGGCCAGCAGCTCCTCAGAACGTTCCTGGGTGGTCTGACCTTTCGAAAGCGCCTTGGCTTCCAGCTTTTCCGAGTAATCCTTGCCCTTCTGTGCGGCTTCCAGGCTGACGTCTTTGAGGATCACCTCGATACCGGCCTTAGCGCACACGTAGGCGATGGCGGCGCCCATCATCCCGGCGCCCAGCACAGCGACCTTCTTGAACGTCGTCTTCTCGTACCCCTCAGGCCGTGAGCCGCCGGAGTTGATGTGCTGCAGGTCGAAGAAGAACGCCTGGATCATGTTCTTGGCGACCTGGCTGGTGACCAGCTGCGCGAAGTACCGGCTCTCGATGCGGGTGGCGGTGTCGAAGTCGACCTGCGCGCCCTCGACGGCGGCGGCCAAGATGGCGCGCGGCGCAGGCATTGGCGCGCCCTTGAGCTGCTTGCGCAGGTTCGAGGGGAACGACGGCAGAATCGCCGCAAGCGCCGGCGACGCGGGGGTACCGCCCGGCATTTTGTAGCCCTTCTTGTCCCACGGCTGTTCGTGCGCATCCGGGTTGGCCTTGATCCATGCCTTGGCGGCGGGCACCAGCTCCTCGACCGTCGGCAGCACCTCGTCGATCAGACCGATCTCTTTGGCCTTAGCCGGCTTGAACCGGGTGCCCTGCGCCAGCACCGTGACGAACGCGTTCTGGATACCCAGCATCCGCACCGTGCGGGTCACCCCACCACCGCCCGGCAGCAGCCCCAGCGTGACTTCCGGTAAGCCGAGTTGGCTGCCCTTGACGTCGGCGGCGATGCGGTGATGACAGGCCAGCGCGATCTCCAGCCCGCCGCCCAGGGCGGCCCCGTTGATCGCGGCGACGACCGGTTTGCCCAGTGTCTCCAGGTTTCGCAGCTGCTTCTTGACCGTCTCCACGGTGTCAAAGAACTGCCCGGTGTCCTCCGGCTTGGCCTGCACCATGGCAGTGAGGTCGCCGCCGGCGAAGAAGGTCTTCTTGGCGCTGGTGATCACCACTCCGGTGATCGAATCCTTTTCGGCGACAAGACGATCGACGGCCTTGCCCATCGACTCGATGTAGGCCTCGTTCATCACATTGGCGGACCCGGACGGGTCGTCCATGGTCAGCGTGATGATACCGTCGGCGTCCTTGTCCCAAGCAATCATGTTCTCTGCCATGTATTTTCGCAGCCTCTCAGACGCGCTCGATGATGGTGGCTACGCCCATGCCGCCACCGATGCACAGCGTGACAAGCGCACGGCGGGCGTTGCGGCGCTCCAGTTCGTCGACCATGGTGCCCAGGATCATCGCGCCCGTGGCGCCCAGCGGGTGGCCCATCGCGATGGCGCCGCCGTTGACGTTGAGCTTCTCGTCGGGGATGTTCAGGTCCTTCTGGAACTTCAGCACCACCGAGGCGAACGCTTCGTTGAGCTCGATCAGATCGATGTCGTCAATCGTCAGCCCGGCACGGTCAAGCACCTTGCGGGTGGCGGGGGCCGGTCCGGTCAGCATGATCGTCGGCTCGGCCCCGGTGGTGGCGGTGGCGACGACGCGGGCCCGCGGGGTCAGGCCCTGCGACTTGCCGGCAGCTTCCGAGCCGACGAGTACCAGTGCGGCGCCGTCGACGATGCCGGAGCTGTTGCCGCCGGTGTGCACGTGGTCGATCTTCTCGATCCAGTGGTACTTCTGCAGCGCCACGTCGTCGAAGCCACCCAATGCTGCGAGGCCCTCGAAGGCGGGCTTCAGCTTGGCCAGACCCTCCATAGTGGTGTCGGGCCGCATGTGCTCGTCGTGGTCGAGAATCAGCAGGCCATTTTGGTCACGAACCGGCACCACCGACTTGGCGAAGTAGCCACCCGACCACGCCTCGGCGGCCTTCTCCTGGCTGCGCAACGCGTAGGCGTCGACGTCCTCGCGGGAGAAGCCCTCGATGGTGGCAATCAGGTCGGCGCCGATGCCCTGCGGAACGAACCCGACGTCGTAGTTGGTAGCTGGGTCAAGCGCCATGGCGCCGCCATCGGATCCCAATGGCACCCGGCTCATCGATTCCACACCCCCGGCCACGACCAGGTCGTCCCACCCGGAGCGCACCTTCTGCGCGGCGGTGTTCACCGCCTCCAAACCGGACGCGCAGAACCGGTTGAGCTGCACGCCGCCGACGGTGTCGGGCATACCGGCGGCCAGCACCGCGGCGCGGGCGATGTCGCCGCCCTGGTCACCGACCGGCGAAACCACGCCGAGGATCACGTCGCTGATCAGGTTCTCGTCCAGGTCAGGGAAACGCTTGCGGAGTTCGTCGATCAGCCCGACGACCAGGCTCAGCGGCTTGACCTCATGCAGCGACCCGTTCTTCTGCTTGCCGCGCGGGGTACGGATGGCCTCGTAGACAAAGGCTTCTTCGGACATGGCTGATTCCTCTTCAGGGGTTCGGATTCGTCCTTGAGGACGCTAGTCCTCTGTCTGACACCCTAACAGGGCCACCGATCAACCTGTTGGTTGGGAGCGCCTTCGGCGCGAGCGTCACGCTGGAGTGACGCCTGGTAGTCGAGCGTCACGCTGGGGTGACGCTCGAGACAGCGGCACACGTTTTACGCTCGTCAACCATGACGGTGTCGCGACTGCGGCCATACGCGACCACGGTGTTCGCCGAAATGTCGGCCCTGGCCGCGCGCGTCGGCGCGGTGAACCTCGGGCAGGGCTTTCCCGACGAGGACGGGCCGCCGGCGATGCTGAAGGCCGCTCAAGACGCCATCGCCGAGGGCGCCAACCAGTACCCGCCCGGAATGGGCATCGCGCCGCTGCGGCAGGCCATCGCCGCCCAACGCAAAAGGCATTTCGGCGTCGAGTACGACCCGGACACCGAGGTCCTGGTGACCGTCGGGGCCACCGAGGCCATCGCCGCGGCGGTGATTGGCGTGGTCGAGCCGGGCTCGGAGGTGCTGCTGATCGAGCCGTTCTACGACTCGTACTCGCCGGTCGTGGCGATGGCGGGTGCGCGGCGCGTAACCGTGCCGCTCGTGCCCGATGGCCGCGGCTTCGCGCTGGACGCGGACGCGCTGCGGCACGCGGTGACGCCTCGCACCAAGGCGCTGATCGTCAACTCACCGCACAACCCGACCGGCATGGTGCTCAGCGCGACCGAGCTGGCGGCCATCGCGGAGATCGCGGTCACAGCCGACCTGCTGGTCATCACCGACGAGGTCTACGAGCACCTGGTGTACACCTCCCCCGAAGGCCGCTGCCACCTCCCGCTGGCCACATACCCAGGCTTGGCCGAGCGCACGATCACCATCTCGAGCGCGTCCAAGATGTTTAATTGCACCGGTTGGAAGATCGGATGGGCCTGCGGCCCAGCGGGACTCATCGCCGGGGTGCGGGCGGCCAAGCAGTACCTGAGCTACGTCGGCGGTGCGCCCTTCCAGCCCGCCGTGGCTTTGGCGCTGAACACCGAGGAAGCCTGGGTCGCCGCGCTGCGAACCACGTTGCAGGGCAGACGCGATCAGCTGGTGACGGCGCTGGCCGAGATCGGCTTCGGAGTGCACGACAGCTCTGGCACGTATTTCTTGTGCGCCGACCCGCGTCCGCTGGGCTATGACGACAGCACGGCGTTCTGCGCGGCGCTACCCGAAAAGGTCGGGGTGGCCGCGATCCCGATGTCGGCATTCTGCGATCCGACAGCCTGGCACGCCGACGTGTGGAATCACCTGGTGCGCTTCACCTTCTGTAAGCGCGACGACACCCTCGACGAGGCGATCAAGCGACTGACCGTGCTCCGGGACGGGCCGATTACGTCGGCTGACCCAAACCCTGCATGACCCGACTGCGCAGCCCCTCGGTCGCGGCTTTCAGGACTCTTTTGCGGGCTCGCTTGATCAGAAACTCGGGCAGCGGCGCCGATGGTTCCACCGTGATATCGAATCGCACCCGCGTCTTGTCGTCGCCAACGCGGCGCAGGTTGTATTCGACATGCTGCCCGTGTTGCTGGATGGTCTTTTTGGCGTCCCACACCAGCCAGTCGGGGCCCCAGTGGAATTCGAGCAGTTCGTGATCGACGATGCCGATCACCTTGACCGTGACTTTCACATGGTGCGGTCGACCATCGGGATAGGTGTCGACGACTTCGGCGCGTTTGTGCACCGACGACCACGACGGCACGGAGGCGATATCGGCTAGCGCGTCGAGGATAGCTTCCGGCGGCGCGTCAATGACAATTTCTCGCGATGCCCGTACGGCCACTACCACCAAGCTAGCAACTACGTCCGGTTCATGGACCAGGTTGTGTGGCAATACGGAGAAGCCAGAAAAGACGGGCTATTCCGGCTAACTTAAACCCCGCATGACCTGGTTGCGCAGCCCCTGCGTCGCGGCATCCAACACGATCTCGCTTGCCCGCTTGACGATGAAGGCGGGAATCGGCCCCGAGGGTTCGACGGTGATGTCGAAGCGCACCCTTGTCTTATCGACACCCTCGGGTTTGAGTGTGTACTCGACATGCTGCCCATGCTGCTGGAACGTCTTTTCGGCATCCCAGACCACCCAGTCGGGGCCCCAGTGATATTCGAGGATCTCCTTGTCGACGATCCCCAGAATCCTGATGGTGGCCCTCACATGGTGCGGCCGGCCGTCGGCGTAGCGGTCGAGCACTTCGATCCGTTTGTGTACCGGTGACCACGCCGACAAAGCTCCGACATCGGCCAGCGCCTCCAAGATCACATCCGGCGGCGCGTCGATGACAAATTCGCGCGATGCTCGCACGGCCACTACCACAAGCTAGCAACCGTGGACCGTGTTGCCCGGTAAATTCGAGATTACCAGCCGATTTCGGTCAGCCGCGTGGTGCCGGCGGGCGGCGGGCCGACCGGTCCGGCCGGGGTGCGGGAGAACCGCGGCGCCGGTGCGGCCTGATCGACGCCGTTGATGTTGATCACCGTCGATCGTGCGGTCAGGTGCGCGTTGGTGGCGGCTTCGCTCCACGTCAACACCGGAGTGACGCACGCGTCGGTGCCGGCGAAAATCTGTGTCCACTCGTCACGGGTCCTGCCGGCGAACCGCTCGGCGAAGATCTCCCGCATCCGCTCGTATGAGGCGATGTCGAGTTGAGTGGGCACCTCGTCGGCAGACAGCCCGAGCCCGGTGAGCAACTCGGCGAAGAATTGCGGCTCGATGGCGCCGACGGCTATGTACTTGCCATCGGAGGTCTCATAACACCGGTAGAACGGGGCGCCGCCGTCCAGCAGGAAGGATTCGCGTTCGTCGCGCAGGGCGCCGGTCGCCTTCATGGTCCACATCATCTGGGCGAGGATGCTGACGCCGTCGACCATCGCGGCGTCAATGACCTGGCCTTCCCCCGACCGCTCCCGCTCGTATAGCGCGGCCACGACGCCCAGCAGCACAAGCATCGAACCGCCGCCGAAGTCGGCGACCAGGTTCAGCGGGGGCAACGGCGGCCGGTCGCGGTAGCCGATCGCCGAAAGCGCTCCGGTCTGCGACAGGTAGTTGATGTCGTGGCCCGCCGTGGAGGCAAGTGGCCCGTCCTGTCCCCACCCTGTGATCCGCGCAAAGATCAGCCGTGGGTTCACCGCCGCGCAGTCGTCGGGACCGATCCCGAGCCGCTCGCAGGTGCCGGGCCGGAAGCAGTCCAGCAGCACGTCGGCCTTGGCGGCCAACTCCAGCAGCGCCTGCGGCTGTCTCTTGACGTCCAGGTCGACGATCCGCTTGCCGCGGTGCAGCAGGTCGCGATCCTCGGCCGGCATCGTGAGCCCGCCGGGGCGACGCACCCGCACCACATCGGCGCCCAGGTCAGCGAGCACCATCCCCGCGTGCGGTCCCGGTCCGATGCCTCCGAGCTCGATGACTTTCACTCCCGCCAGCGGACCGGCCGGGTTCTGATTGCACGCCTCCTCCTCGGGCCGTCCCCCGCAAGCGGGAGGTACCCCCCGCACGGCTCGCCGCATCCTCACCGTGCGGGCCACTACTAGCGCCCCTTTTTCACACTCAGCACCCGCTTTCGCAGGCCCTCGGTCGCGGTGTCCACAGATCCCTTGATGACGCGTTTGAGCACGAAGCCGGGCAGCGTCAGCGGCGCCAAGGGGTCGATGGTGATGTCGAACTTGACCCGGGTGGTGTCGCCCTCAGGCGTCAAAGTGTAGGTGGCGTCCTGGGAACGCTGTTGGCTGGCGCTGACCAGTGTCCAGCTGACGGTGTTGTCGCCCCACGTGTAGGCCACCACCTGCTCGTCGGTGATCCCGGCGATTTTGACTTTCATCCCCGCCACGGTGGGCCGCCCGTTGTCTCCGGTCTCGACCACCTGAGAGCTCTGGTGCACCGACGACCACTCCGTCAGCGACTCGAGATCGGCGATGACGTCCAGGATCTCCTCGGGGCTTGCTTCGATGACTACTTCGCGGGATTCCCTGATTGCCATGGCCCGCACGATAGCGGGGCGGCGTCCGGCCGAGGGTGTTTTCGACTGAGCGTAACGTCGTTTTCATGACTGTTGCCAACGAATCCGTCTACACCGTCGGTGACTACCTGCTCGACCGCCTCGCCGAACTCGGCGTTTCCGACGTCTTCGGCGTTCCCGGCGACTACAACCTGGAATTTCTCGACCACATCGTCGCCCATCCGGAAATCCGGTGGGTGGGCAACGCCAACGAACTGAATGCTGGTTATGCCGCTGACGGTTACGGACGGCTGCGCGGAATGTCCGCCGTGGTCACGACATTCGGGGTTGGCGAACTATCAGCAGCCAATGCGATCGCCGGCAGTTACGCCGAGCATGTGCCCGTGGTCCACATCGTCGGCGGGCCGTCCAAGGACGCTCAGGGCGCACGTCGGGCGCTGCACCATTCGCTGGGCGACGGAGATTTCGGCCATTTCCTGCGGATCAGTCGCGAAATTACCTGTGCCCAAGCCGATCTCATGCCTGCAACCGCCACCAGAGAGATCGACCGAGTGCTTTGCGAGGTGCGCGAACAAAAACGGCCCGGATATCTGCTGATGGCCACCGATGTGGCGCGCTTCCCGGTCGAGCCACCGAGTGCGCCATTGCCTCGCTACACCGGCGGCACCAGCCCGCGGGCGCTATCGTTGTTTATCGATGCCGCAACCGAACTCATCGCTGACCATCAGCTGACTGTGCTCGCCGACTTCCTGGTCCACCGCCTGCAAGCGGTCAAAGAACTCGAGGCGTTACTGGCAGCCGATGTGGTGCCGCATGCCACCCTGATGTGGGGCAAGAGCCTGGTCGATGAGAGCTCGCCCAACTTCCTGGGTATCTATGCCGGAGCATCCAGCGCCGAACCGGTGCGCGGGGCGATCGAGCGGGCCCCGGTGCTGGTGACGGCGGGAGTGGTATTCACCGACATGGTCAGCGGTTTCTTCAGCCAGCGCATCGACCCGGCCCGAACCATCGACGTCGGCCAGTACCAGAGCACTGTCGCTGGTCAGGTGTTCGCGCCACTGGAAATGGACGCCGCGCTGGACGCATTGACCACGATCCTTAGCCGGCGCCGGATAACGTCGCCGCCCGTCAGATCGCCAGCTGACGACCCGCGCCCCAAGAAACCCGCGCACAACCAGCCGCTCACCCAAGAGATATTGTGGAACCGGATTTCCGAGGCGCTGACTCCCGGAAACGTGGTACTTGCCGATCAGGGGACATCGTTCTACGGCATGGCGGCCCACCTGCTCCCCCGCGGAGTCACCTTCATCGGTCAACCGCTCTGGGGCTCAATCGGTTACACGCTGCCCGCGGCGCTTGGGGCGGCGTTGGCGCATCCGGACCGCAGGCCGGTGCTGCTGATCGGGGACGGAGCCGCTCAGCTGACCGTCCAGGAGCTGGGCGGCTTCTCCCGCGAAGGGCTGACGCCGGTCATCGTGGTGGTCAACAACGGCGGCTACACCATCGAACGGATGATTCACGGAAAGACGGCTCCCTACAACGACATTGTGAGCTGGAAATGGGCCGAAATCCCCAACGCGCTGGGTGTGACGAACCATTTGGTGTTTCGGGCGCAGACCTACGGGGAACTCGACGACGCGTTCACTGCCGCCGCCCAGCATCAGGATCGGATGGTGCTTGTCGAGGCCGTGGTGCCGCGGCTCGACAGTCCCCGCCTGTTGACCGAACTGACGCGACCCACGTCGCCGGACGGCGGTGCGCGCCGGTGAAGTCCGCGTTCACATCCAGTGTGCTGCTCGATCCCCGCTCGAATTGATGATTGCCCGCACGGTGCGCGGGCAGCGCCTGCAGTCGGCACTTGCGCCGCACGCGTCGGCAACCTCTTTTGTCGTCGATGTTCCTTGTGAGACGGCCTCGGCCACCATCTGGCTGGTGACACCGTTACACAGGCACACGAACATCGGGTGATCCGATCACTGCTCGATACGCATCATGTTCACGAATCTGCCCACGAACAGCGGCGGGTAGGCACCCACTCCGACCCCGGTCATCCACTGCGCCGCCGCATCAGGATGCTCGATCCAGCGCCGCACGTCGCTCTCGTCGTCGACCTCCTGCAGAATCAGGACTTCGTGGCGATCATCGAAAGCCTGGAAAATCCATGTTTTTCGGATGCCTGCCGCCTTGAATCTGTCGAGCGCACCTCGCACCTCGGCGGTCAGGGTGGACACATCATCGACCGATGCGATCGCGGCCACCACGACGCCGGGCGCCGTCGGGGCCGGCGACGGTGTCGAATCGAACTTTTCGACGATCTCGCCGGCGAAGACTGCTGGAATGTCCTCGACGCCGACCGCGTCGAACCAGTCGAAGAAGACCCGTGAGCGAAGCAGCTCCACGATCGGCTCCCGGCTGCGCACACCGATCAGCACCAATACGCGCCCGTAGTCATGTGTCGACTTGTAGACCAGAACGTGGTGGGCACCGATACCCGCGAGACCGGACGTGCGGCGTTGAAGCAAGGGCCACACCCGATCCGGGTCCGGAACACGGTAGTCCGATGCGAGCACCATCGAATGAATTTCGTCGGCAGTCACCGAAGTTGGTCCTTCATCACTTTTCCGGTGGCATTCAGCGGCAGCTCATCGACAAACTCAATGTATCGCGGCGCCTTGAATCCCGCCATCCGCTGCCGGCACCATACGATCAAGTCGTTTTCGGAAACAGGAGTTTTCGCCACCACGAACGCCTTCCCCACCTGGCCGAGCCGCTCGTCTGGAACGCCGATCACCGCAGCCTGCGCGACCGCGGGATGCTCGAGCAGCAAGCTCTCGATCTCCGCCGGGTAGGCATTGAACCCGCCCACGATGAACATGTCCTTCTTGCGCCCATCGATCCGGAGCCGACTCGCCGCGTCGAGGCTGCCCAAGTCGCCGGTGTGTAACCAGCCATCGTCGTCGATCACTTCGGCGGTCGCGACGGGGTCGTCGAGGTATCCCTGCATAACACCGTATCCGCGGACCAGGACTTCGCCGTCGTCGGCGATGCGCACCTCGATCCCGTCACACGGGGTGCCGGCCGTGGTGGCAATCTCCTCAAAGGAGTCCCCTGGCCGTGACGCCGTGACCGTTCCCGCTTCGGTCAAGCCGTAGCCGGTCATGATGGAACCGAACGGCAGTTCGCTGCGCATCCGGCGAACGAGTTCCACGGGGATGTCGGCGGCTCCGGTTACGGCTGCCCGCAATGAGGACAGGTCGTGCTTACCTTGGGCCAGCAGCAGGGAGTGATACAGCGTTGGCGGCCCCGGCAACATGGTAACCCATTCGCGCTCAATAAGTTCCAACACGCGTTCAATCTCGAAAACTGCCACCGGCAGCATCGTGGCGCCGCGAATCAGGGAGGCGATGCAGCCTGCCTTGTATCCGAAGGTGTGGAAGAACGGGTTGACAATCAGGTAGCGGTCGCCTTCGCGCAGGTCGGCCAGGTCGCACCATTCCGCGTAGTTTCGCAGCGTCTGCAGGTGGTTCATCATGACGCCCTTGGGTCGCCCCGTGGTGCCCGAGGTGTAGATGATGTCGGCGATGTCGTCGCCGCTGACTGGTCGCTCGAACGGCGAGCCGCTGGCCAGAAAGTCCGACTTCAAATCGATGGCGGGTACGCTAGCGGGCACCGCGAAATCCCGTCCGAGGAACCCTTGTTCGACCAAAACCAGCTTCGCCCCGCTGCGGCCGATGATGTCGCCGGCCTCAGCCACCTTGAACCGGGTGTTGACCGGCACCAGCACGCCACCGGCCGTCAGCAGGCCGAACGCGGCGACGATCCACTCGGCGGAGTTGGGCGCCCAGATCGCTACCCGGTCCCCCTTGCCGATCCCTGCTTCTGCGAATGCGCCTGCGGCGCAGCGGATTCGATCGACAAGGTCGATGAAGGTGAGTCGCAGCGGCCCGTCGACGACCGCTTCGGCGTTGCCGAAGCGGTGCGCCGCGCTCAAGGCCATCTCGGGGATGGTCTTCCATGTTTGATTGGCCGGCTCCTCCTCAGGCCGCTTGGCGCCCCGCATCCTCGCCGCCCGGTCTTGAGTGCCGGTCACACCGCCATCAGTCTGGCGAGGTTGCCGCCCATGATCTTGGCCTGATCCCCTACACCCAGGTGCTGCAGCGCATCGGCGAAGTGGCGCGGCCGGGCCAGGCCTTCGGGGTGGGGGTAGTCGGAGCCGAACAGCACCCGGTCCACACCGATTAGATCGATCAGGCCGCCCACGCCCTCCTCGTAGAACGGGCTGACGTGGATGCGATTCTTGATTTCCTCGATCGGGTTGCCAAGGAAGCTCTCGGGTGTCTTCTTGTAGACGTCGGCCAGCTGATCCAGCAGCGGAGCCAGCCAGCTGGATCCATTCTCGATGACGGCGACCTTTAACTTGGGGAACCGGAACAGGGCGCCATGAATCACCCACGACGCCACCGCATCCTGGACCGGCCGCCACTCGTTGAGCATCGCGAAGGCGTTCGTCTGGAACGGCAGCATCTCCTTGTCGGTGCCGTCCCATTCGGCGGTGTAGCGGGCATAGCCGCTGTCCGACGAATGCATGGCGACCAGCACATCATGGTCGACGACTCGCTGCCAGAACGGGTCGAACTCCGGCAGCGCGAACGACCGCAGGCCGCGGTATCCGGGAACCGGCGCCGGCCGAACCAAAATCGCCCGCGCCCCGCGCTCCACCACCCAGTCCAGCTCCTCGATCGCCTTCTCGACAATCGGCAAGCTCACCACGGGCACGGTGAAAATCCGGTCGTGGTAGCTGAAGCCCCACACCTCGTCCAGCCACTGATTCAGCGCATGCACTACCACATGGATGAGCAGCGGGTCGTCGCGCATGCGCTCCTCGACGAGACTGGCCAGCGTCGGGAACATCAGCGAGCGGTCGACACCGAGCTCGTCCATCAGTTCCAGCCGCGCCCCCGGTTCGCGGAACGCCGGGATCGAGCGCATGGGCTCGCCGAAGATCTCGCGCCGGCTCTTGCCCTCCGGGTTGCCGTGCTTGAAGTACTCCTCCATCGCCCCGGGACGGGCGACCACCTCGAAGGTGGGGTTAGGGATGTAGTCGCTGATGACCCCGCGGATCGCGATCTTGGTACGGCCGTTCACCTGCACGTACTGGATCGCATCCTTGTACTGCTTGGGCAGGTACTTGGTCAGTGAGTCCTCGGTCTCGTACAGGTGATTGTCGGCGTCGAACAGCGGATACGTCAGCTCTGCCGATGGCATAAGATCCTCCATCTCAATTGATGAGAATCATATTCTCGTCAAAAGCGTACCGCAATCCCCTCGCGCACCAGGCGCTTCTGCACCTTCCCGCTCGACTTCGCCGTCGGGCGCCAGCCGGATCTCCACTCCGGACATCGGGTTGCCGTCGGTGAGTAGTCGTTTCTCTGCGGGACATCGAAGCGCGAGCCGGTGATCGACGGGTGTTCGGTGCTGCCGTAGGAACGGAACACGATGATGCCGAGGTCCGACAGTCGGCGGGTCACCGCCGCCGGCACCGGTGCCCCGCCAAGACCCAGACCCTTGATGTGGGCCCGATGCGCGGGCGTGCAATCGGGATGATCGAGCAGGCTCGTGACGAAGTAGGGCGGCCCGCCTCCCAGCGTGAGACCGTCGCTTTCCATTAACGCAAGCACCCGGCCCGGGTAGGCATCCACCAGATTGATTGACATGCCGTTCAGCACCGGAATGAGCAGTGCGCCCACCATGCCGATGAAGTGCCCGACCGGTGCCGCGACGAGTTGCCTATCGCCGATGGGCCGGTTCTGGTCGGCGAGTTGATGCGACTCACACACCAGCGTCTGGTGACTATGGATCACGCCTTTCGGGGCGCTTGTGGTTCCGGATGTGAAGGCGATCAAGGCCGGCCCGGCGGGGGTCGACGTCGATGCAGCCGGGCATCGGCTCCTCGTCCAGCAGATCGTCGAAATCGCGCCCAACCAGGCCGACGATCGGAACGTCCGAACACAGATCGGGCTGATGCATCATCCGGCCGAACTGTTCGGCGGTGATGAACACCTGAGGTTTCGCGGTAGCCACGATGTGCGCTAGCTCCTTGCGGCCGTAGAAGTGCACGATCGGCACCACCACCGCTCCGAGAAACGCCGCAGCCCAGAAGGTCGCGGCGGCTTCCATCCAGTTCGGCAGCTGGAACGCCACCACGTCGCCAGCGCCGACACCGCGGGCCCGCAAGCCCGCCGCGAGTCGACGCGCCACCCGGTGGACATGCGGAACGTTCCGGCCCACGGCCGCACCGCGGAGTGCACCCGGAACTCGCTATCAGAAGCGGCTGCCAGGCCGCGGGCCAGCAGTTGGCCGATGGTGTCTTGCGTCCACCACCCCTCTTGCTCGTACCGTTTGGCCAGTTCCACAGGGATGGTGCGCATAGATTGAGACTCCGAACGACATGGCCCTGAAATGTAGGGGCGATGTTATTCTCCAATTTCGAGAATGCTAATATCGCAGGAGAGCGGCGCATGGTGGACTTGGAGTTCGACCAAGGACTTGCGGTGCTCACCATTGACCGCCCCCGTGCGCGCAACGCCATCTCACTGGACACCATGGACCAGCTGGAGAAGGCGCTTGACGCGGCTGAGGGAGCGAGCGCCCTGGTCATCACGGGCGCCGGCGATCGGGCGTTCGTCTCGGGTGGTGACCTCAAAGAACTCAGCACAATCAGGACTGAGGAAGACGCGGCTGCCATGGCTTGGCGGATGCGGTCGATCTGCGATCGGCTGGCGAGCTTCCCCGCCCCGGTTATCGCCGCACTGAATGGTCACGCGCTCGGCGGCGGCGCCGAGGTCGCGGTGGCGGCCGACATCCGGGTGGCCGCCGACGACATCAAGATCGGCTTCAACCAGGTGGCGCTGGAGATCATGCCGGCCTGGGGTGGCGCCGAGCGGTTGGCCACATTGGTCGGCAAGAGCCGGGCGCTGCTGCTAGCCGGCACCGGCACTGTGCTCGACGCCGCCGAGGCCGAACGCATCGGACTGATCGACCGGGTATTGCCCCGCTCATCATTCGAGGACGGCTGGCGGCAGCTGGCCCGGGCGCTTGCGACGCGTCCGGCGGGTGAGATCAAGCGTGTTATCGGCGGGGTCTCGCCCGCCGAGGCGGTTACCGCCTTCGCGCGGCTGTGGGTTGACGACGCACACTGGCAGGCTGCCGACCGAGCGATGAACCGCAACTCCAGTCCGCGCTAACGAGCCGGAGGACCGATGTGATACGCACCCGAAAGGCCCTGCTGGGCATGGCAATAGCTCTGGCAACCGCAAGCCTCACCGTGGCGACAGCGCACGCCGATGACGTGCCTCTGCATCACGTCAAGTACACCGTGTCGGTAGCGAACCCGATCTACGCGGACATCTACTACTTGGATCAGGAGCCGCTGATCTTTTCCGATTACAGCCACAACCCATACCAGTTCGTTCCGAACGTGAAAACCGATATCGCCCCGGGCAAGCCGTGGACCTATCAGCTCGACCTGGCGAATCCCGATGAGTGGGCCATGGTTTCGGCCAGCACCGGGACTGAGCCGGGCACGCCGCAGTTTCACTGCGATCTGACGGTGGACGGGAAAGTCGTCGTCTCGAAGGACGGCCCCAAGGGCGTGCTCTGCTCGTTGCGTCACTGGTGAGTAAGCGTTTACGCCCCGGTCGGTTGTGGGTCGCCTTCCAGGCGGCGCAGGTAGCGTTCGACGAGTGCCACCGTTTCGGCGTGCCCGGCGGACATGCCCAGCGCCTGCTCGAGTACCAGAACCCGCGAGACACTGGTCATCAGCACCGTCCACACGACCGGCGGCACGTCTTGGGTGTCGACGCCGTAGTGCGCCAGAGCGGCCGACACCGCCTTGCGTTGCTCATCGCGGAAACGTTCGGCGTAGTAGGCGATTTCGGCTCTCATCTCCTTGCGGTGGTTCGCAAGCGCCATGAATTCCATTGTGATACGGGTAAATCCGAGGTCGGTGCCGAATCGCCACAGCGCCCATAGCGGTTGCGGCGACTCCAGCGCCCGCGCCTGCGCCCGAAGACCTTCTTCGGCCTGGCGACGGAAAACCGCCAAGAACAGCTCGTCCATCGTGCGGAAGTAATAGTGCACGAGCTGAGACTTCAGCCCCGCCTTGCTTGCCAGCCGGCGTGATGTCACCGCGGCATAGCCTTCTTCGAGCATCAACTGCTCGGCCGCATCGAGCAGCACGGCGCGATTCTTCGCGTCCGGCGCCCCGATTCGCCGCGCCGTTGTCATGCTGGACTCCGTACTATCACCGTTCGCTGGTCGGACACGCTGATCGTAATGCCGGCCGGGGCCGTGACCTTGACCATGACATTACCGTCATGCTAAGCAGATGCTCAGCACTTTATGGGCTTTGTCTCGCCGCCGATCAATCATCGGTAAATGCAGCTTCGGGAGGCCGCAGCACATGACGAACTTCGACACGGTCGACTTCTTCACCGACGCGTCCCTGGTTCCCGATCCGTACCCGTACTTCGATTACCTGCGCAGCAAAAACCCCGTGCTCCGGTTACCGCACTACGAGGTCTTCGCCGTCACCGGGTATGAAGAGGCCGCCGCGGTCTATAAGGACACCGGCACGTTCTCGAATTGCGTCGCGCTCGGGGGGCCGTTCCCTCCGCTGCCGTTCCAGCCCGAAGGGGACGATCTCAGCGCCCAGATCGAGCAGCACCGCAACCAGTTTCCGATGTTCGAGCACATGGTGACCATGGACCCGCCGCAGCACACGCGCGCACGCTCGCTGCTGAGCCGACTGCTGACGCCGAGCCGCCTGAAGGAGAACGAGGACTTCATGTGGCGCCTCGCCGACCGGCAACTCGAGGAGTTTCTCGCCAACGGCGAGTGTGAATTCATCGCCGAATATTCCAAACCCTTCGCCACCTTGGTGATCGCCGACCTGCTCGGTGTCCCCGAGGAAGACCACAAGCAGTTCCGCACCGTCCTGGGCGCGGACCGCCCGGGCGCGCGGGTGGGGGCGCTCGACCACGAGTCGGTCGGCATCAACCCACTGGAGTGGCTCGACGAGAAGTTCTGCTCCTATATTGAGGACCGGCGGCGCGAACCGCGCGACGATGTGCTGACCGCGTTGGCGACGGCGATGTACCCGGACGGATCCACACCCGAGGTCATCGACATTGTCCGCTCGGCGACGTTTCTTTTCGCCGCCGGACAGGAAACCACCGCCAAGCTGCTCAGCGCTGCCCTGCAGGTGCTCGGCGATCGGCCTGATACCCAGCAGAAGCTGCGTGACGACCGCAGCCTGATTCCCGCGTTCATCGAGGAGTCGCTGCGCATGGAGAGCCCGGTGAAAAGCGACTCCCGGCTGGCCCGCAAGCCCGCGACAGTGGGCGATGTCGACATTCCCGCTGGCGCCATTGTGATGGTGTTACCGGGGGCCGTCAACCGCGATCCCCGCCGGTTCGAGAACCCGCACGAGTTCCGCCTCGACCGCAAGAATGTCCGAGAGCACATGGCATTTGGCCGCGGAGTGCACTCCTGCCCCGGCGGACCGCTCGCCCGGGTAGAGGGCCACGTCTCGATCGAGCGCATCCTCGACCGGATGACGGACATCAAAATCAATGAGATCAAGCACGGACCGGTGGACGATCGCCGCTACGCCTATGAGCCGACGTATATCCTGCGCGGGCTCAGCGAACTACACCTATCATTCACGCCCGCTGCGTAAGCGCCTCAGAGCTCGGCGATCACCGTCGAGGCTAGTAGTTCGAGCGTCTGGTCTGATGCGCGGTCATGGGTGAACAGCACCACGTGCTGAAAGCCGAGCTCTCGCAATTGGTGTAGCCGTTCGACAATGGTCGGCGGTGTGCCGATAAGCCCACCTTCGTGCAGGCCGAATCCTGGTGCACCGAACCGTCTTTCCGCGATCTGGCGGACCTTTGCTAGTGACGCGTCATCGGGGGCCAGTGCCATGACGGCCTCTACCGACAGCACAATGGTCGCCGGGTCGCGGCCGATGTCTTCGCAGATCGATTGCAGCACCGACACCTTGTGCTCAAGCTGGCCAAGCGCGTAGGTGGGCACGTTCCACACGTCGGCGTAGCGTGCGACCAACGGCAGTGTGTACTTCTCGCCGACCCCGCCGACAATGATTGGGGGACGGGGCTGCTGAACGGGGCCCGGGATGATCGGCATGTTGCGCACGGTGTAATGCTTGCCCGCGAAATCGACGACTTCATTCCCGAAGGCCTGGCTCAAGATCTCCAGGGTCTCCGCTAACCGCTCGGATCGCTGGCCGGGGCTTCCCCATTCCAAACCCGTCCTGTTGTGCTCGTCTTCGATGGAGCCGCTGCCGATGCCGAGCTGCAATCGGCCCGCCGATATCTGGTCGAGGGTGGTCGCCATCTTCGCGAGCACGGCCGGGTGGCGAAACTGATTGCACAACACCATGTGTCCGACCCGTAGACGCTCGGTGCGGCTCAACAACGCGGTCGCCAGCGTCCAGGCCTCCAGCGAGGAGATGTGGGGGGCTCCAGGACCGTACAAGTGGTCGTAGAGCCACAGGGACCCAATGCCGAGTTCCTCGCAGCGCACAGCGCGATGCAGGACATCCTGATAGGAGAACCCCATCTGGGGCACGTACACGCCGATGTCGAGAACCGTCATGCCCGCAGCTCCAATCGTCCGTGCGTGATGGTGGTCGCGCCCGCGCAGGTCGCCTCGAACGCGAATGACCTTTCGTTGATGCCATACGTATTAACGGTGAGGTGCGCGCCCAGCGGGGTCGGAGAAGCGAACCGCACCGCCACCCGCCGAACCCGGCCGGGATCGCCTACGCCAACGAGGCCGCGGACGCGATGGGTGCATATCGCCATGGTGGACAAGCCATGGGCGAATACAAAGTCGAAGCCGCTCGCCTGCGCCGCCTCGAAATCGAAGTGATGCGCCGACCAGTCGCCGGACACCTCGGCGTAACGGTGGGCCAGCTGTTGGTCGAGATGCTGCGTCGCCGACCCGATCGGGTTGTTTCTGGCCGAGTCCGGAAAGCGGTGACTTTGGGGCATCGATCCCAGATCGGCCATTCGGTGCAAGCCGAGCAGGACGGTGGTCCACCATTGTTCGACGGCCAGCACGCCGTGGGCATCGAACTGTTCGATGTGCAGCACAACCTGGGTTCCCGCCCGTGTCGTGCGCACCGCCGAGATCGCCGACCAGGTGTCCAGCGACTCGCTGGGGACGAGAGGGCGATGCAACACGATGTCGTGCTCGCCGTGCACGCCGCCGCGCGCTTGCCGCCAGGCGGCCGCCGGCAGGTCCCCGTTGGCTGCCTGCTGCGCTCGGAAAGCCACGATGACCGGAAAGACGGCGGGCACCGCCTCGCCCGCCAATAACGCCGCGGTCTCATCACCGGTTGCAGCTGCGTATGCCGCGATGTGCTCTGGGTCAAGTCTTCCCGGAAACAGACCATGCCGGGAAACGCGATCTACTTTGATCTTGCTCATTACGGGGTGGGGAACTCACCTTCGAGCTGGCGCAGGTAGCGCTCGACCAGCGCGACAATTTCGGCGTGACCGGCAGAGATGCCCAGGGCCTCTTCCATGAAGAGAATCCCCGGGACGCCCGTCATGAGGAATGCCACGGCCACCGGCGGGAATTGCTGTGGGTCGACCCCGTAGCCTTCAAGGACGTTGGCGAACGTCTTTGTCTGTGGTCTGTTCATCTCGGAACCGTTCGGCGTAGTAGGCGAGCTCGGCTTTCAGCTCCGCACGGTGATTTGCCAACGCGAAGAGCTCCATGGTGAACACACTGAACGGCGGATTGTTGAGCATCTTCCACAGCGCCCACAGGGGTTGCGGCGAGCTCAACGCCTTCGCGTTCGTTTTGAAGCCTTGCTCGGCGCGGCGGCGAAAAACGGCCAGCAGCAGGTCGTCCATGCTCCGGAAGTAGTAGTGCACGAGCTGAGACCGCAGACCCGCCTTCTCCGCCACGCGCCGGCCCGTGACCGCCGCCCAGCCCTCTTCGACCATGAGCTGCTCCGCGGCATCAAGCAGCATTGTGCAGGTCTTCGCGTCCGGCGGGCCGATTCTGCGCGGCGATGCCATCGTTACTCGCAATCTTTGCTTGTTCTGCGGAGCGACATCGTAGTGTTGGCCTCCCCGAGTCTTGACCACGCGCACGCAGCATGTTAAGCATGTGCTCAACCGCGTTAAGCGGGCGCTTAAATCCTAGTTGTAGTGCAGGCGAAGCGGCTACCCATCAGTGTCGTATGGCTCAGGAGGGCGCGGGTGGTTAGAGCGTTGGCGGCAAATGCTCTCGGCGACACCGAAATCTGCAGTTTTGCTAGGACATTCGCGGACGCGACGGGGGTCCGC
Source organism: Mycobacterium sp. (assembly GCA_035625875.1). GTDB lineage: Bacteria > Actinomycetota > Actinomycetes > Mycobacteriales > Mycobacteriaceae > Mycobacterium. Next base: position 51,506 of record DASPOT010000288.1, read on the forward strand.
GATGACCGGCGCTAGCACTGTCGACGTGTATTACGACCCATTCGATTTCGAGATCGATGACGACCCGCACCCGGTGTGGAAGCGACTGCGCGACGAGGCGCCGCTGTATTACAACGAGAAGTACGACTTCTTTGCACAGCCGGTATGCCGATGTCGCTCCGGCGCTGAATGACTGGGAGGGGTTTCGGTCCGGCCGGGGAACCACCGCCGACATCATGCTCAGCGGTATGGAGATCCCGCCGGGCATCATCCTGTGGGAGGATCCGCCGCTGCATGATCTTCACCGTCGGCTGTTGTCACGGGTTTTCACTCCTCGGCGAATGGAGTCCGTCGAGGAGTTGGCGCGGCAGTATTGTGTGCGGGCGCTCGATCCCCACGTTGGCTCGGGCCGGTTCGACTTTATCGCCGACCTGGGTGCGCAGATGCCGATGCGGGTGATCGGTTATCTGGTGGGAATCCCCGAGGCCGACCAGGAGATGATCCGCAAACGCACCGATAATCTCCTGACCTTGAAGGACAGCGAGCCGGCCACCGTCGACTCGACCAGCTTTGAGCAGACGTATCAGGTCTTTGCCGACTACATCGATTGGCGGGCCGATCATCCATCTAATGACCTGATGACCGAGTTGCTCAACGCCGAGGTAGAGGAACCCGATGGCACGCGTCGGCGGCTGACCCGTACCGAAGTGCTCACCTACACCAGTACCGTCGCGGGGCGGGAAACGAGACGACAACAAGGCTCATCGGTTTCATCGGCCAACTGCTCTCCGATCATCCCGATCAGCGCCGCGAGATCGTCGCTGACCGCTCGCTGATTCCACAGGCCGTCGAGGAAGTGCTGCGGTATGAGGCGCCGTCGCCGGTGCAGGCGCGATACGTCGCCCGTGACGTCGAGTACTACGGTCAGACCGTGCCGGCGGGCTCAATCATCTTGCTGTTGAACGGGTCTGCTAACCGAGATGAGCGTCATTTCGCCGACGCCGACCGCTTCGATATCCGTCACGCACCCCGTCCTCATCTCAGCTTCGGGCACGGCCTGCATTTCTGCCTGGGTGCAGCGCTTGCGCGCATGGAAGCCCGTGTGGCGCTTGCGGAAGTGCTCAAGCGCTGGCCCGATTGGCAGGTCGACTACGACAATGCGGTCAGGGCCCACGGCCAGCGTGCGCGGATGGACGCGCTTGCCGGTCATCACCGGCTGAGCCGCTGCGTTCCCGGAGTGGGAGGTCGACCTGTCGAACGCTCGCATGTCCACAACGTCGAGGGTGCGGGGCTGGACGACCATGCCTGCTGTCGTAGCCTGAGCTGCATGGTAAGTCAGGTCATCGCCGCTGACGGCGGCGCCGTAATACGCTAGCCCACGACCATGACTGACAGGACGATTGTCATTACTGGCGCCAGTGACGGCATTGGAGCCGCGGCTGCGCGGCGGTTATGTCAAGCCTGTGAAAACGTCGTCGTGGTGGGCCGATCGGAAAGCAAAACCCGCACGGTGGCAACGGAATTGGGCGCCGACTGTTTCGTGGCTGACTTTGGCGACCTATCTCAGGTGCGAGTTTTGGCGCAAAAGTTGCGCTCGCGGTATCCCCGCATCGACGTATTGGCCAACAATGCCGGGGGCATGTCATCGACAGTTCAGATGACAGCCGACGGGTATGAGCACACCTATCAGGTCAACTACTTGGCCCCGTTTCTGCTCACCACGCAGCTGCTGGACGTGCTGGTCGATTCCGGCGCGTCGGTCGTCAACACCACCAGCTCGTCACAAAAGCTGCTCGGCAAGGTGACCATCGACGACCTGCAGAACACGCATCGTCACCGCCCCAGCACGGCCTACGCCCTCACCAAGCTGGCAATCATCTTGTTCACCAAGGAATTACACCGCCGATACCATGATGCCGGCTTTTCGGCGGTGGCGTTTCACCCCGGTTATGTCAACTCCAACTTCGGCCCAGCATCGGGATCGAGAGCTCTGGCTTTCATGCGGCGCCTGCCCACGACGCGACTGGTCGCAACTGCAGAGCGGGGAGCCGACCAGCTGGTCTGGCTGGCTTCAAGCACGCCCGATATCGACTGGAAGTCCGGCGAATACTACTCTCGGCACAAGATCGCCAAACCGAACCGCGCGGCATACGATCCCGGGCTTGCCCGCGAGCTGTGGGATCGCAGTGTCGCGCTAATCACCACATAACGAAGTGCGTGGACGCTCTACTTGAGCACGGTGAGCCACAACACCGGCCTCTGCCCTAATCAAGAAACATCCACGTTAGGTGTCGGCGCGCGTCCAGAAAGTGTGGCCGTTCTGCGCTATGCAGGTGAGGAACAACCCGTCCGGTGCCTGCGCGACGTAGTTCGACCATTGAGTGCAGTCAGCGTTCTCTTCCTTAATTCCCGCCATCGGCGGTGACCGGAACCATCTCGGCTGATATCGCCTTGGCGAGCCGCAGAACACCAGCCGACCCCAGTCCGTGACCCCGAAGGCGTAGTAGGTGGTGTTGTCACAAGGCGCGCCGAGCACAACACCTGGGGCGATGCCCGGCGTGCAGGCTGGGTAGTCGCAGACGGTCGGCCCCGCGGCAGCGGGTGGCGCGACCAACACACCAGCACCGACCAGCACCGCGACCGCTGCCACGGTGAAACGCACTCGACTACTTTGGCACAGCCGAAAACAAAATTCTCCTCTTTGGAGAAGGTCGCGTGCGCCAACAGCCACCGTGCCCGGACCACCCACGAATGGCCTCCCCGCTCTTTCGCCGGCCAAAAGAGTGTTTACGCAGCTTACGAGCTATAGAAGTAGCCGTTCGATGATAGCGCTGGCCGCCTGCGAGCAAATGATAATGTGGTTCTCCGCGCACGATCCGTAGCGATCAGGAGGTCATCATGCCGTCGCGGCAGCGTCCACCGGAGGCGCTTGACGCTGACCATTGTGAGGATCCGGGGGAGGCCACCGATTCCGCTGCCCAACACCCGCGCCCAGGTATCGAATCCCCCATTTCGGTAGCGGAAGCGGAGGAAGAGGCCGCCCGCGCGGAGGCGCTCGCTGAAGAGGCCCGTGCACGAGCGATACGGCTGCGCCAGCAAGCCGAGGCCGCATCCAACGACCGGCGTGACACGACCGACAGCGCGGACGCGAAGGACAGCGAGGCCACGGCCGTCGACCACGTCGCCGGTGAGGCCGAGCCACTCTCCGTAACCTCGGGCCGATGGCGGCGGCTGTGGTGGGTTCGTCGCCCCGGACGGAAAGCAGTAGCTGTCGGTGCCGCGATCGCGCTCATTTGTGCCTCGCTCGGGGCGAGCGGCTCTATGGCGTTGCAGCACCGCGCCGCCGTGCACAAACGACATCTCGCCGCCGAGTTCGCCGCCGCGGCCCGCGAGGGCGTCGTGACGCTGATGTCGATTGACGCCAAACACGCTAAGGAGGACTTCCAACGCATCATTGACGACTCCACGGGCCAGCTCAAGGACCAGCTGGAAGTAACCGCAGTAAACCTGGCGAAAAGTGCAGAGGACTCGAAGGTCAGCGCCAAGGCCACCGTGGACGCCGTCGCTGTCGAGTCGATGACTGACAATTCGGCAGTCGTCCTTGTCGCCGCGAAATCCGACACCACCAATCCCGATAACACGAAACGGCCACCGGCCTCGTGGCGGCTCAGCGTCAATATCAATCGTGACGGCGGTCAGCTCAAGATGTCGAAAGTCGAGTTCCTACAGTGACAGTCGACCAAAAGTCGCCGAGCGACGACGCGAAAACACCGATCGACCGCGTGGAAACTCCGTCCAGCGGGAAAGAGCGCGTGCGTCCCAACGGACTGGCCGTGATCAGGCGCTGGACCCGCCGGAGTCTGGCGAGATGGCGGCCAATACTCGTGACGGCGTTGGTCGTTGCCACGGTGGGGCTTGCTGCCGGCCTCTTTTTCTTTGAGTACCGACCGGATCACCAGACTGACGACGCGGTGGCCCACCAGGCGCTCCAGGCGGCTTCAGACGGTGCCGTGGCGCTGCTATCGTACTCCCCCGACCATCTGGACCGTGATTTCGCCAAGGCCAAGTCGCACCTCACCGGCGACTTTCTGGCCTACTACAACAAGTTCAGCGAACAAATCGTCGCGCCGGCGGCAAAGCAGATGCACATCACGACGACCGCCAAGGTGATTCGGGCCGCTGTGTCGGAGTTACAGCCGGATTCAGCCGTTGTGCTCGTGTTCGTCAACCAGACCGCCGCAGGCAAGGACAAGCCAGAACCACTGATGACGCCCAGCAGCGTCCGGGTAACGCTGACGAAGGTCAAACGTTCCTGGCTGATCGCGAAGTTCGATCCGCTGTGATGACGGCTGCAATCTTTGGTTCGAATCGACACTCGGCCGGCGGAGTCGGTGTTATTCTCGTCGCTCAAGAACGCGGCTACCGGTGCCGAAAAACCGCATAGGCATAGTCGGGTTAACGCGCGTCGAGGAGCATGGATGCCTCCAATTGGAACGATCGCCACCGCAATGCTGGTGGCTGGCAGTGTATTCGGCGGTTTAGGCACGGCACCGACGGCCCGGGCAACAACCAAGGAGGACGTCGCCCTCAACGGGACGTACCGCGCCACGTCCATCGGTGATTGGGCCAAGACCAATGACCAGTACCACAGCGAGGCGACAGTCACGAGCATATGGACGATCAGCTCCTCATGCGCAACATTCCAGGAATGCACCGGCACGGTGACGAGTGACCAGGGTTGGAGCGCGCCGACATATACGCATGACGGGACCCTGTGGTACGTCAAACACGATGTGCCGAACTGGGAAACGTGCCCCGACGGCACCAGTTACACCGGGCAGCAGACGTTCTATTTCATTCCGGTGAACTCCAACGCTGAAGCGCAAGTTGGGTCACCGACACTGGCCGGTAAGGACAAGACGGTCGGCCCAAGCGGCGCGTGCGGCCAAAACAAGTGGCTCTCTCTCGAGATGCCGTTCCGCCTGGACAAGATAGGGTGATTGGGCTTCCATAACCGGTGATCCGCCCTTGAGCCGCATCACCGGCTCGGTTTCACACGGGGAGCATGTCCTTCCATGTCTTCGGCCCGGGTGACTTGACCAGGTCTGACTGCTGATATAAGTGGCCGTCGGGACCGATGTATCGACCGGTACGCGGGTCGTACTGGGCGATCGCGACCGACGGTCCAGATGCCTTGGTCCCGAACGAGCTTGGAGCCGCCTGCGGCCGTCCACCGTTGACCGTGTCGGGTGGTGAGGGAACGGGGGGTGGTGCGGGCACCGGTGGTGGTGAGGGAACCTCACCCGGCGCGGGTACGTCGAGTGGCGCTATGGACGCAAGGTCAGCCGACAGTGGCGACATGGTGGCCGCTGGCGGCGGTGCCGACGACGGCACCGGCGGCGCAGCGTGTCCCGGTCCCGGCGGCCCATATTCTCCCCTCGGCCCCGGCGGTGTCCCCCGTGGGACCGCCCCCGGCGGCAGCGGTGTTCCCTCCTTCGGGGCGAAGATTCTGTCGCCGAAGGTGACCCGGTCATCGGGCGGGACGCCCTGGGAGAGCAGGTTCGGATCCAACGGGTAGGGGCCGAGCGTATGCTGCCGCATCGCCAGCGGCTCGTATGGCTTGTCGCTGTTGCAGATTTCGACCGTGGGGGCGCGCTTCCCGGGGTGTCCCATGCACGGATAGTTACGGGCGCCGCGAACTGCGAGCGGTGAATCCTGCGGCAGTTTGCAGTACAGCCCGTCCGGCGTATCGATATCGCTTTCGTCGGCAGGGGATCGCCATTGGCTGGGCGGCATGAAGCCGACCGTGCAAATAGGCGGATCGTCGATCACGAGGGCGAAGTCGCCTTCTGCTAAACCGTCCGAATGGTTTGGCGGGTTGGCCGTTTGAAGTGCGGCAGTTATCGGCGGCAGCAGCACCAGCAGCTGCTCCAGCGAAGGGTGGTATGTCACGGCGATCTGGCCGATGGTGGCGAGGTTGGCCAGCAGCACCGGCAGCGTCGGTTTGACTTGGCTGAGAAGCCGGGACGCTTCGTTCGCAGCCTCGGGACCGTTTTGCAGCAGGGTGCGAAGCCGGGAATCGTCGGTCACCAGCACGTCGGATATCCCGGCGAGGCTGCGCGCCCACGTTCTGATCGCATCGGTGGTGCGTGCTTGTGAATCCAGCAGCGGCCCAGTGTCATCGACGAGGGTGCGTGCGCGGTCCGCGACACTGTTGGCGTCGCCGGAGACTCTTGCTGACGAGTCGAACAGCGATCCGAGATCGTAGCCGGACCCGTTGAAGCCATTGAACGATTCGTCGAGCAATTGGCTGAGTTTGTTCTTGGGGATGCTGTTGATCAAGGCACTGACCTGATCAAGCATAGGCCCGACCGCTTGCGGAATCGTGGTGTCGCGCATGGGTATGACCGAGCCGTTGCGCAAGTAGGGCGGGGCGTCGGTTCGCGGCCGCAAATCCACGTACTGTTCGCCGACCGCCGAGATACTGCGCACCTCCGCTTGCAAGTCCGCGGGGATCTTAGGCGAGGTGGCTAGGGAAAGCGTGGCTTTCGCGCCGCTGGGCGTCAAACCCACCGCGGTTACCTTGCCGACCTGCACCCCGCGGTAAGTCACGTTGGAAAACCGGTACAGGCCCCCGGCGGCCGGTAGCTCCAGTGTGACCGTCATCCGCCCGATGCCCAGCAGAGTCGGTACCTGGATATAGAAGAGGGCCATCGCGATCACGCCGATGATCCCCACAATCGTGAAGATCGCCAACTGAATCCGGACAAAGCGGCTCAGCATTAGCTACCCCCTCCGTTTGGAGGGGTCACCGGTGGCGGCGGACCCGGTGGCGGGCCTTGATCCGCTGGCGACGATGGTGTTTCACCCAGACCCGCGCCAGGCAGCGCCGATGCTCCGGCCGGCGGCGAACCAGGTAGCGATGGCGGAGGGCCAGGCAGCGGTGGCGAAGCACCGGGCGGAGGAGGGCCGGGCAGCGGAGCACCGGGTGGCGGCACGCCGGACAGCGATGGCTGGGCACCCGCTGGCGGAGGGCCGGGTAGCGGTGGCGTCACGCCGGCATGCAGCGGATCGAGTGTGTAATTCAACCAATACGGGTCTCCCGGTGCCGGTGGCACCTCGGCGCGCAGTTGCCCCCAATGGGTCCCCAACAGTAGCCCTCGCTTGAGCCGCGGAATCGTCAAGTCAAAGTGCGCAAACAGGTTGAAGTAGTCGCCTCGAACCCCTCGGTCGATGAAACTCTGGGGGAACGGAAACGTCGGCGCGTACGCGAGTTCGGTGTCGATATCCGGCCCGAGATCAGCAAGCGCACGGATCGTCGGCTCCAGGTTCTTCAGGTTCTTGACCAGGTCGGCCTGGGAGTCGTTGACAAGCTTGGTGGCGGTGTCGCTGAAGACGCGAAGTTTGTCCAGGGCGGTCGTCAGGCGCGGGCGCTCTCTGATGAGCACGTCCAACGCGGGTGGTATCTTGCGCAGCGCCTGGGTGAGGACGTCGCGCTGCCCGGCGAACGTGGCGGAAAGCCGGTTCAGCGCCTGGATGGACGCGACGATGTTGTCGCGCTGCTGGTCCAGCGTGCCCACGAACTTGTCCAGACGGGTGAGCAGATCACGAACAGTGCCCTCACGCCCGGACAACGCGGCATTGAAATTGTGGATGATCTCGCCGATCTGCCCGAGTCCCCCGCCGTTGACCACCACCGCCAGCGACGACAGGGTTTGCTCTGTCGACGGATAGGTCGACGACCGGTTCAGCGGGATGGTGGCACCCGGTTGCAGCCGTCCGCTCGCGGGCTGGCCGAGCGGCGGATTGAGCTCCAGATGCATCGACCCGAGCAGGCTGGTCTGACCGACGCTGGCCACCGCGTTGGCGGGGACGATAACGTCACGCTTTACCGAAATCTCGACGTCGGCGTGCCAGCCTTTCACCCTCATCGGGCCGACGCTGCCGACCACGACGTCATCGATCATCACTGGCGAATTCGATTCCAGCGTACCGACGTTCGCGATCTCGACGTGGTAGATGTTGGCTCCCGGTCCGCGTCCCACCGCACCGGGCAAGGGTAGTGAGTTCAGGCCGTGGAAGGCGCATCCGCTCGCGCTCAGCACGACGCACGAGCCAATGGCGAGAACCCGCCGGACCGGCACCCAGGCGGTCATGATTGCGGCCCTTCGGCCGGCAGCAGCATGCCCGGCAAGCCCGGTGGCGGTGGTGGTTCCGCCGGTGTCGTCGGCGCTGGCGGCAGCGGCATCGCCGCACCCGGTACCCGCCCCGGCGGCACCGACCCCGGCGGCCCCACGGGATCACCGGGCAGGCCGGTATACGCAGACACCGCGGGCGGGATCTCGGGCGCCCCGGGTTTCGGGCCTTCACCGCCGGGCGCCAGACGCTGCTCGGTGTAGACGATGTTCTCTTGGCGGGCCGACGGCTGCAGGAATGGGGCGATGGGAAACGGCAGATTGTTGTAGTTGAGCAGCCGCAACCCGGGTCCGATGAACAGCGAGCACAGCTTGGCCGATTCGACCGCGGTGACGTTCTCGATGCTGCCGACTTGCGAGCAGCCGGGGATGGGCAACGGCAAGAGCAAACCCGACGCCACGGGATTCGCGAAATCCATTATCCCGAACCCGCCCACGACGGTTCCGGTGTCGGGATTGTAGTCGCTGTAGAAGTTGGCGAGCGCGTTCGGCGCGACGTGCAGAACGTTTTCCAAAGCCATGTGCTGATCGACCAGGGTCTGGGTGACGTTGGCCAACCGTTGGATCTGCTCGCTGGTCTGGTCGCGGGTCCCGGCGATGAATCGCTGCACCTCGCCGACCGCCGTGGATAGGTCGGTCAGCGCCGCGTCCAACTCAGATCGGCTGTCGTTGACCACGCTGGTGAGGGTGGCCAGCCGGTTGTTGAACTGCACGATCTGGATGTTGCTGTCGCGCAGCGCGGTGACAAAGGTCTGCAGATTCTTGATGATGTCGACGATGTTGCCGCTACCGTCGGCGAGGATCCGCCCCACCCCGGACAGTTGGGCCAGCGTCTGCCGCAACTTGTCGCCGTTGCCCTCCAGTGCGTTGGCGGCACTGTCGATGAACCGCGCTACCGACGGCGTAGACACCTTGCTGTTGGGACCCAAATCCGTTGCCAGCCGCATCAACTGGGTTTTCACCTCATCCCACTCGACGGGCACGGCCGTGCGTTCGACCGGTATCACCGCGCCGTCGGGCATGACCGGTCCACTCGACCGGTAGGCGGGAGTGAGCTGGACATAACGCGCCGCCACCAGATTCTGGGCGACGATCACCGCTTTCGCATCCGCCGGAACGGGCACGCCGCGATCGACATTCATCGTCATCTTGGCCTGGGTACCCTGTGGTTGAATCGACTTGATCGCGCCGACCTTGACACCGGAAACCCGCACCTCATCACCCGGGTAGATCGCGGTGGCCGTGGTGAAGTAAGCGGTGATGGTCTTCGGGCGAAAGAACACATCCCGGACGATCAATGCCGCGCCGGCAACGACGAGCCCCGCCAAGGCGATCGCCAGCACGGCCGCCAGCCTGTTGCGCGGGATCATTGTGATCCTCCGATCCTTCCCCCCAACGTACAGCCAGGGCACGGTGGAATACCGTTGTACGGCCAGGGCACCAACGACCGCGGTACCGGCGAAGGGAAGCCAGGACCGCGAGCTGTGTCAAAGGTGCGGAACCCCCAGAGATAGTCGAGGAACGGTTGGAAGAGTTGCGGGATTAAGAAGTTCGGGACGAACGCTTGGTAGTAGAAGCCGCTGGCGACGGCCTCGCCCACCGTGATTTCATATTTCGCAAGAGCCGGCAGCGCTTTGGCGATGTTGTCGCGGTTCTTCTCCAGCATCGCGGTCACCGAATTCAGCTTCTCCAGCGTCGGCGCCAACTTGCTTTCGTTGTCGTGCACCAATCCGGACAGCTGCTTGGCCACCGCCGACGTGTTGGCCAGCAGCTCGACGATCTCCTGCCGGCGAGCCACCAAGACCTGAAGCAAATCGTCGGCGTTGAGGATCAGTTTGTTGACCTGCTGGCTGCGTTCCGAGAGGACTCCGGTGACATCGGCAGCGCTTTTGAACAAGTCGCCCAGGGTCTTGTTGCGGCCGTTGAGGGTTCGCGACAACCGGGTCAGCGCGTCAAAGGTCGGCCCCAATTGCGGCGCGATCTGGTTGAGCGTCGCCGACAGCGTGTCCAGCGACTGGTTGATCGTTTGGGTGTTGGTCGCGGCGGCGTTGGTCGTCAGGTCGCTGACCGCCTCCGTCAATGAATAAGGCGAGGAGGTGCGCGAGACCGGGATGACGTCCATCGGATGCATCGTTCCGTGGCCGGCCGACTCCAAGGTCAGCACCCGCTCGCCCAGCAGTGTGCCGGTGCGGATGTGCGCGGTGGTGTCCGACCCGAGCGGAATGTTGCCCTTCATCGTGAATGTCACGAGAGCATCGCCCTTGCGCAGCGACACACCCGACACGGTGCCGACCTTGACTCCCGAGACCGTCACCGCGTTGCCCACGGCAAGGCCGCCGGCTTCCGAAAACAGCGCCTGGTATCGGACCGACGTCGCCCGCGAGATCAGTTGCTGGGGTGACAATCCGACCAGGATGACCAGCACGGCGAGCACCACGCCGATGAATCCCGCCCGAATGAGGCCAGCTCCGTGATACTTAAGCATCAGGGTTCCTTGCACCTCCCGGCCTCTGACTTAAACCACGGGGCAACCACCGTCCGGCCCTGCAAGTCGGTGCCCCGGATCCACAAGCCGCAGACGTAATACGGGATGGTGCTCCCGAATACACCCAACCGGACCAGCTTGCGGTAGTTCTTCGGCGCCTTCTGTATTGCGGCGTCGAGGCGGTCCTTATCCTGATCGAGCAGCGGGGCCAACCGACTCAGCTGCTCCACCGTGCCCGCCAGCGGCGGCCGCGCGCTGGTCAGCAGATCCGCCAGCGATGCGGTTCCATTGGTCAACGAGTCGATGGCGGCTCCGATGGTGTCGCGGTCGTCCGACAGCCCGGTGACAAGCCGCTCGAGGCGATCGATTGCGCTGGAGAATTTGTCGCCGTCCTTGGCGAGGTAGGCCACCACGGTGTTCAGGTTGTCGATCAGTTGCTGGACCGTTTGGTCATTGTCGGCCAAGGCATTCGAGAACGACGTCGTCTTGGAGAACAACGACTCGAGAGTTCCGCTCTGGCCCTGGAAGACCTGCAGCAGCGCCGACGTCAGCGCATTGACATCTTGCGCATTCAGGCCCTGGATAACGGGTTTCAGCCCGCCGAGCAGCAGGTCGAGGTCGAGCGCTGCCGAGGTGCGGTCCACCGGAATCTGCCCTCCGGCCGGCAGCCGCTTGGTCGATCCCGGGCCGTCGACGAGCTCGAGGTAGCGATCACCGACCAGGTTGAGGTAGCGAACCGCCGCTCTGGTGCCGTCGGTGAGCACGATGTTGCGGTCGGCGTCGAATTTCACCACGACCTTTTTGTCGGGCCGCAGCGAGACGCTGTTGACAGTGCCGACCCGGATACCGGCAACCCGCACCGATTGTCCTGCTTTCAGCCGCGATGCATCAGCGAACACTGCCGAATAGCCGGTTGTCGCACCGGTTCGGTACTGGCCGAAGATGAAGAACAGAAACGCGGTCAGCACCGCCATCACGACGGCGAAGGCCCCGAACTTGATGAGCGTTGCGCGCATTGAGCCCCTCATCCGGGTTGTCCGATCTGAGCGGAGTTGCGCGGTGGGCCCGCGATCGGCCCGTATAGCAACTGTTTGAGGAGGTCAGAGTTGATCAGCAGCTGCTGGTTTCCGTATTCCCACGGGTTGACGCCGACATCGGCGACCACGAACGGCTCATACGAGTCGAAGGGAATCTTCGGAAGGTCCAGGCACTGCGGGCCGCCCGTCGCGGCGACTTTCGGCAAATGCGTCGGATACCGGAAACGTTCGGCGGCCCACGTCAGACTGGCCGATATCGCGATTCCCGGTTCATACAACGGGAAACCCTTCGCTAACACCCCCACCCCGCCGAGACCGCAGTTGAGGGCCTTGTTGTATTGGTTGGTCAGGTCGGTGGTGGGCACCAGCAGATGCAAGACATTGGTTAGTGGTTTGCGGTTGGTGCCGACGACGTCGTTGCCGATGTCGGCCAAACCGATGGCGCTCACCAATAGTGCGTCCAGGTTGCGTTGCTCGTCGACGATCGTCTGGCTGATCCGGGTCGCGTTGTCGGCGGTCTTGACGAGGTCCGGCGCCGCGTCAGCGTAGGCGTTCGCCACCGCGGGTGTCACCGCGATGTCGTGGCTCAGCGCGGGCAGGCTTGGATCCAGCCTCGCCAGAAACGAATCCAGGTCGCTGAGCGCCTGACCGATCTTTGCACCCCGGCCGCTCAGTGCCTGTGCCAAAGCGCCCAGGGTCTCATTGAGCTTCGCCGGGTCGATCTTGGCCAGCACCGACGTGAGTTGCTGAAACACCGTGTTGATTTCGACCATGACGTGTTTGGCGTCGAGCACCTCTCCGGCGCGCAGGCGTTGTAGTGAGGGCTCCGCCGGCGGCACCAGCTCGACGAATTTGGCGCCGAACACCGTCGACGACGTGATATCGACGAGCACGTTGGCCGGAATGAAGTGTAGCTGTGAGGGATACATCGCCAGGTGAAGCGCGGCTTGCCCGTTGGGCAGCGGCTCGATCGAGGCGACCTTGCCCACCTGCACACCGCGCATCTTCACCTTGGCGTCCGGGTTCATCACCAGACCGGCGCGCGGCGACACCACGGTCACCGGCACGGTGTCGGTGAAACCGCCCCGAAACAGCATGGCCGCCACCGCGAAAACCCCAGCGATCAAAACAATGGTCATCAGTCCCGTCAACGGGCGCAGATAGTCCGGAGAGCTCCCCCGGCGGGCGACTGCCCTGAACTGACCGGCGGCTGTGGAGACTTCAGCCCCGCCACCTGGCCTCCGATGCGGCCCGATGCTTCCCGTCACCTAGCCCCCCTCACCCGGACAGGTTGAAGTTGCCGTTGGCACCGTAGATGGATAGCGAGACTAGCAGCGTCACCGATACCACGACGACCAGCGACAGACGCACGGCATTACCGGTCGCAACCCCGACACCCGCGGGTCCGCCTGAGGCGAAGTAGCCGTAGTACGTGTGTATCTGCAGGATCGTGAGCGCCATCAGGACGGCTTGGAGGAACGACCACAACAAGTCGATCGGGTTCAGAAACGTAGCGAAATAGTGGTCATAGAGACCGGCCGACTGCCCGAACAAAAACACGGTGACCCCTCGGCTGGCGATGAAAGAGAGGATGACCGCGATGGCATACAGCGGAGTGATCGCGATCATCCCGGCCACCAGCCGAGTGCTGACCAGATACGAAATGGGCCGGATCGCCATGGATTCCAGCGCATCGATTTCCTCGTTGATCCGCATGGCACCCAATTGCGCGGTCACACCGGCGCCGAAGGTGGCCGCCAAGCCGATGCCGGCGACCACCGGGGCCGAGATTCGCACGTTGATGAAGGCGGCCAGGAACCCCGTCAACGCTTCGATGCCGATATTGCCCAGCGAACTATATCCTTGCACCGCCAGCGTGCCTCCGGCGGCCAGCGTCAAGAAGCCGACGATCACGACGGTGCCGCCGATCATCGCCAGGGTTCCTGCGCCCATGCTGATTTCGGCGATGAGGCGAACGATTTCCCGTCGGTAGTGGATGGCCGCGTACGGTGCGCCGGCAAGCCCCCTCCCGTAAAACAGCGTCTGGTCGCCGATTCGGTTTAGCGTGGCCAGTAGACCGGCGACTGGCCTCTCAAGTTCCCGCGTCAGTCGCGGATACGTGGCTCGCAGTGCCACAAGCAGCCCCCTATTTGGCCGTCATCTGGATGCCGATCGCGGTGACCACCACGTTGACGACGAACAGGGCCATGAACGCGTACACCACGGTTTCGTTCACCGCGTTGCCGACGGCCTTGGCGCCGCCGCCGGTTATTGTCAGGCCGCGGTAACAGGCGACCAATCCGGCGATCAGGCCGAAAAGCGCTGCCTTGACACACGAAATGATCACCTCGGGCACGCCGGTCAGCAACGTGATGCCGGCGGCGAACGCACCAGGGTTGACGTCCTGAACAAACACCGAGAAGGTGTAGCCGCCGAGGATGCCGATGATGACGACCAGGCTGTTCAGCAGCAGGGCCACCAGCCCGGACGCCAGCATCCGCGGCGTCACCAACCGCTGCACCGGGTTTATGCCCAACACCTCCATGGCGTCGATCTCTTCGCGAATCGTGCGCGAACCCAGGTCCGCGCACATCGCGGTGGCACCGGCACCGGCCACGATCAACACCGTCACCAACGGGCCGACCTGGGTGACCGCGCCGAACGCGGCGCCGGCGCCGCTGAGATCCGCGGCCCCCAGTTCACGCAACAGGATGTTGAGCGTAAAGCTGACCAGAACCGTAAACGGGATCGCCACCAACAACGTAGGTGCCAGCGAGACACGAGCGACGAACCAGGCCTGCTCGAGGAACTCGCGCCATTGAAACGGCCGGCGGAACACGAACCGCACCGCGTCGGCCGACATCGCAAACAGTCCCCCGACCGCCTGCATCGGGCCGGAGAGGTCCCGGCCCAAGGTGATGCCCGGAGACCAGCGGTCAGCCCCTCTACTTGCCATCGCTACCCGGCCCTTCCAGAAGCTTGACAGCCGACACGCCTCCGACCCCCACAGCAGGTTGATGCGGATTCGCGGAGCTTATCCGCACTCGTGGCCGGTGCGACGCCAAATGAACCAGATGCGACGCCGACCGACGTAATGCGTACTGCGTCGCTGGCGATCGCACAGGGGCTCTTCCGGTGACTGGCAGGTCGCTCACAGGCGGTACCCCAGTACGGCAGGCAGGCAGCGACGGAAGCGACGTGCAGCATCGAAATCTCCGGGCTATGTGACGGCGCCGGCCGTCTTGAGCTCGATGATGCGGTCCCAGTCGAATCCGAGTTCCATCAAGATCTCGTCGGTTTGTTCGGCGAATCCGGGCGCCGGTCCGGTCTCGGGCGCGGTGACATCGAATTGCACCGGGTTAGCGACCAGCTCGAGTTCGCCCGCCCGCACCATATATTCGTTCGCCCGGATCTGGGCGTCGTTGGCCGCCTGCAAGGTGTCCTGCACCGGAGCCCACTGCCCGGCGAGCGTGGCGAACCGTTCAGTCCACTCGGCCAGCGTCCGTGTCGCGATCACCTTGGTCAGGATTTCCACCGCTTCCGCCGTATTCGTGGCGATCAGCTCGGCGGTAGCAAAACGAGGATCGTCGGCCAGCTCCGGCCTATCGATGTGCCGGCACACATCAGCCCAGAACTTGGTGGGCTGCATCATCACAAAGGAGATATAGCGACCGTCGGATGTCGTATACAGCCCCACCAGTGGGTTGTTGGGCGCACCGTGTACGCCCGGCGGAAGCGCTTCCAGCCGCTGGCCGAGATGCACCGTCAATGCCACGGTATGTCCCATCGACCATAGGCCACTGCCCAGCAGGGAGACATCGACGATCGACGGTTCGCCGGTGCGCTCGCGTTTCAGCAGCGCCGCCGCGATACCCCCAGCGAGGTTGGTGCCGGAGATGGTGTCGCCGTACGCCGGCCCGGGTGGCCCGATCATGCCCTCCATGCCAGTCGGGGTGATGGTGGCGGCGGTTCCGGCCCGGCACCAGAATGCGGTCATGTCGTAGCCGCCTTTGCCGGCTTCTGCGCCTCGCGGACCGAACGCGCTGCCGCGCGCGTAGATGATCTTCGGGTTGACGGCCCGAATGTCGTCGACGTCGATGCCGAACTTTCTCCGGTGTCCCGGCAGGAAGCTGGTCAAAAAGACATCCGAGCGGCGGGCCAGCTCGTAGAGCACTTCCTTGCCTTCCGGCACCGACATATCCAGGCCGATGCTGCGCTTGCCGCGGTTGGCGTGCTCGATGTTGGGGTTGGGGTCACCTTCGACGCGCAACGAACCAGTCTGGCGAAGCCCCCGCTGGGGGTCACCGGTCACCGCGTGCTCGACCTTGACCACGTCGGCGCCCCATTCGGTCAGTACCGCACCCGCCGACGGGACGAACCCGTACATGGCTACTTCGAGGACGCGGATGCCTTCCAATGGCTTCATCCCAGTACCGTCGCAAAGGTCTTGCGCTCCAGGAACTCTTCCAGTCCGGCAACCCCCATCTCTCGGCCCACGCCGGACTGCTTGAAGCCGCCGAACGGGCAGTCCGGCGCGAAGTAGTTGCCGCCGTTGATGGAAAACGACCCAGTTCGGATCCGGCGCGCCACCGCGAGCGCCCGGTCCTGGTCGCCGCTGAAGACCGCACCAGCCAGACCGTAGATCGAGTTGTTGGCAATGCGCACGGCATCGTCGTCGTCGTCGTCAAACGGAATCACCACGAGCACCGGCCCGAAAATCTCCTCCTGCGCGATCTCGCTGTCGGGATCAACATTGGTGAGCAGGGTCGGTGTATAGAAGAAGCCGGGGTCCACTTTCTTGCCGCCGGTGACCAGGGTCGCGCCGGCGGCGATGGCCCGCTGCACCATGCCGTCGACCTTGTCACGCTGGCGCTCGTTGATCAGCGGTCCGATAAAGGTCTTCGGATCGGCCGGGTCGCCATGACGCACCTTGGCGAAGTTCTGCGCGATCAGCTCGACGATTTCGTCGTGGTGTGTCTTCGGCACCAGCAGCCGAGACGTCAGCGCGCACCCCTGGCCGGCGTGGGTGACCATGGAGAAGGCCGCGAACATGCTGGCGCTGGCAAAGTCGGCGTCGTCGAGCATGATCACCGCCGACTTGCCGCCCAATTCAAGGAGGACGCGCTTGACGGTCTCGCTGGCCGCGGCCATGATCTTGCGGCCGGTGGCGGTGGACCCGGTGAAGGTGATCCCGTCGACGTCGGGACTAGTAGTCAGCGCGGCGCCGACGGCCGGATCTGACGAACTCAACACGTTCACCACGCCGGGCGGGATATCAGTGTGGTTGGCGATCAACTCGCCGAGCGCCAGCGTGATCAGCGGCGTGTCCGGTGCGCCCTTGAGCACCGCGGTGCATCCGGCGGCCAGCGCCGGCGGCAGCTTGGCCAGCGCGAGCTGATTCAGGTAGTTGTAGGCGATGATGGCGCCCACCACCCCCGCCGCTTCCTTCTCCACCCAGCGGTGATGCCACATGCCACGGGATTCGATCTCGCCGAGGTCCTCGGTCATCGGATAGGTCTTCAACAGGTCGGCGTAGTAACGGACGATGCGGATCGGCTCGTCCAGTTGAGGCCCGTGGGTCAACGCGCGGGTGGCACCGACCTCGGCGATCGTCAGCTCACGCAGCTCGTCGGCATGGTCGACCAATGCCTGGTGCAGCTGGTCAAGACAGCGGATCCGCAACTCGACATCGGTCGGCCAGCTCGTGGTGTCGAATGCCCGCCGCGCCGCCGCGATAGCCGCCTCGGCCTCGGCGAGTCCCGCGTCCGGAGCGTGTCCCAGAACAGCGCCGGTGGCGGGATTGACCGATGGGAATGTCCGGTCAGCGGTGACGAGACGACCGTCGATCAGCAGCCGCCGGTCAACCGCTGCGGTGTCACCGTCACTTGACTCTCTACCACCCGCGATCGTCGCCGCCGTGTCCTGCGATGGCATTCCGGCCTCCTCGACGCGTGGATAATTTCATTCTCATCTTCGGCGAATCTTACATTCGAACGACGAGAATTCAAGAAATTCTCAGGAACCGGATTGGCCCGCTGACCAGCCGCGCAATCGACAAGAAGTTTAGCTCCGCCGCAGGCCGAACATGGTTTCGGAGGAACCTTGCGGGTGGCTCCGGTGTGAGAGTAGGGTTCTCACAATTGGAAGGGAGATTCTTGGTGGTTGAGACGATAGTGCGGGCTGCAACGTGAGGACCGCGGTCGCAACCGGGGGTGGATCCGGCATTGGCCTAGCTGTCGCACATCGGCTACGCGCCGACGGGCATCGCGTCGCCACCATCGACCTCAAACCGTCCGAGACCGATTTCGCCTACACCGCCGACGTGACGGACCGATCCCAGGTGGACGCCGCGCTGTCGGCAATCCGCGACCAACTGGGACCGGTCACCATTCTCGTCAACGCCGCGGGCCTCGACGGCTTCAAGCGGTTCGCCCACATCACGTTCGAGGATTGGCAGCGAATCATTGACGTCAACCTCAACGGCGTTTTCCACACGATTCAGGCGGTGCTGCCCGACATGCTGGCGGCCGGCTGGGGACGGATCGTCAACATTTCGTCCTCAAGCACCCATTCGGGCACCCCGTACATGGCTCATTACGTGGCGGCTAAGTCAGCCGTCAATGGGCTGACCAAGTCGCTGGCGCTGGAGTACGGGCCCAGCGGCATCACCGTCAATGCGGTGCCCCCGGGTTTCATCGACACCCCGATGCTGCGCGCCGCCGCCGAACGCGGCTACCTCGGCGACATCGAGAAGAACATCGCCGCAACCCCGGTGCGCCGCATCGGCAAGCCAGAAGACATCGCGGCGGCGTGTGCCTTTCTGGTGTCCGAAGAGGCGAGCTACATCACCGGGCAGATCTTGGGCGTCAACGGCGGCCGAAACACGTAGGTCGCGAGCAATCGAAAGGAAGACCTATGGGGAACGCAGAGGGCCGCATAAAAGGAAAAGTCGCATTCGTCACCGGGGCCGCGCGGGGCCAGGGCCGCAGCCACGCGGTGCGGTTGGCCGAAGAAGGCGCCGACATCATCGCCGTCGACCTGTGTCGCGACATCGAGACCATCGGATACCCCATGGCCAGCCCAGAGGACCTCGACGAGACCGCCCGGCTCATCGAGAAGACCGGCCGAGGCGTGGTGATCTCCCAGGCTGACGTACGTGAGGCCGCGCAACTGCGCGCGGCACTGGACAACGGTCTCGCCGAGTTCGGCAAGCTCGACATCGTGGTGGCGCAGGCCGGCGTCGCCGGCATGCAAGGCCAGCCACCGCTGCAGGCCTGGTGCGACGTGATGAACACCAACCTGATCGGCACCATCAACGCCATTCAGGTAGCGTTGCCGCACCTCGGTGAGGGTGCCTCGATCATCGCGACCGGATCCACCGCCGCGATGATAGATGTCGCCAAAAAGGACGATCCCGGCGCCGACCCGGGCGGCATGGCGTATCTCTACTCCAAACGGCTGATCGCGGAGTATGTCCATGTTCTGGCGACCGAACTGGCACCGCGCGGAATTCGCGCCAATGTCATTCACCCGACCAACTGCAACACCCCGATGCTGCAGAGCGAGCCGATGTACCGCGCCTTCCGGCCCGACCTGGAACACCCGACCCGAGCGGACGCCGAACCCGTTTTCGGTGTGCAGCAGGCGATGAAGATTCCTTACATCGAGCCTGAGGACATCAGCAACGCCGTGCTGTGGCTGGCCTCCGACGAGGCCAGATATGTCACCGGCGTGCAACTGCGCGTCGACGCCGGCGGGTATCTCAAGTGGTACGACTACCACATCTAAATCCCGAGATTGCTGAGGAACCCGGAGGAACGTCGTGAAAGTTTGGGTCGATCCGCAACGCTGCCAGGGACACACGCTGTGTGCCATGATCGCGCCGGATTCTTTCCAACTCGACGACATCGAAGGGCATTCGTCGGCGGTGTCCGAAGAGGTTCCGCCCGATCAGGAAGATATCGTCCGGGAAGCCGCGCACTCGTGCCCGGAGCAGGCCATCTTCGTCACCGATGACGCCTCGACCGAGCATGAAAAACCAAGGGAGACAATGTCTTGAG
Source organism: Mycobacterium sp. (assembly GCA_035625875.1). GTDB lineage: Bacteria > Actinomycetota > Actinomycetes > Mycobacteriales > Mycobacteriaceae > Mycobacterium. The sequence continues at coordinate 71,262 of DASPOT010000288.1, forward strand.
CGTCGACGACATCGTCAGCGACAGCGAACGCAAGAAGGACCGGTATCACTTCGACCGGCACAGTCCGGAATATCGGATCCAGTTCGAGAAGATCACCGAGGAAATGCTCGCGAAGTGTCCGTTGGCCTGGAGCGACACCTACGGCGGGCATTGGGTAGCGGCCGGCAGCCGCGAGGTGTTCGAACTCGCTCGCTGCCCACAGGTCTCCAACCATCACGACGTCGCTGGGGAGACGCCCTATAAGGGCATCTCGATCCCATACGCGAAACGTGTGAACGGTGTCCGCGGCGGCATCCTGGAAATGGACGAGCCTGAGCACCGCATCTACCGCAACGTGCTCAACCCGTACCTGTCGCCGGCCGCGGTCAAACGCTGGGAACCGTTCATCGACGAGGTGGCATGCGCGTGCATCGACGAGAATATCGAAAGCGGCCGCATCGACTTCGTCGACGATCTGGCCAACATCGTGCCCGCCGTGCTCACGCTGGCGATGATGGGCATCCCGCTGAGGAAATGGGCGATCTACAGTGAGCCCACCCACGCCGCGGTGTACACACCGGAGGACTCCTCTGAGATCGACCGTGTCATAGCGATGCACCGGCAGATGGGGCTCGACCTGCTCAACAACATGATCGAGATTCGCGAGAATCCGCGACCTGGTCTGGTGAACGCGCTCGTGCAGATGAGGATTGACGGCGAGCCGGCCCCGGATATCGAGATCATGGGCAATTTGGGGTTGATCATCGGCGGCGGTTTTGACACCACGACGGCGCTCACCGCGCATGCGCTGGAATGGCTCTCACAAAATCCGCAACAGCGGGAGCTGCTCAGCGGGGAATGCGACACCCTGCTCGATTCCGCGACCGAGGAGTTCTTACGCTTCTTCACACCCGCGGCCGGCGACGGGCGAACCTTCTCCGACGACGTGGAATTCGACGGCACCCACTTCAATGAGGGCGAACGGCTATGGATCTCCTGGGCAATGGCCAACCGGGATCCCGCGGTATTTCCTGAGCCCAATCGGATCATCATGGACCGCAAAGGTAATCGGCACTTCAGCTTTGGACTTGGCATCCACCGCTGCATCGGCTCCAACGTCGCGCGCACCGTGTTCAAGTCCATGCTGACCGCGGTGCTCGACCGGATGCCCGACTATCGCTGCGACCCCGAAGGCACCGTCCACTACGAAACCATCGGCGTCATCCAGGGCATGCGCAAACTCCCGGCCACCTTCGCACCTGGACGCAGGCAAAGTGCCGGCCTGGACGAAACCCTCGACCAACTCCAACGCATCTGCAACGAGCAGGAACTCGCCCGACCCATCACCGAACGCAAAGAGCGCGCCGTCATCGACTGAACGGCGCTCCATTGTGGAGCTGGCGTCACGCTCAGCGTCGCGCGTGACGCCAGCTCCACGCTCGTCAGCTGGTGGGCAGGCCGAGCACTCGCTGGGCGATGATATTGCGGTGAATCTCCGAGGTGCCCCCGGCGATGGTGCCCGAGAAGCTGCGGGCGTAGCGCTCGAACCAGCTGGCGAAGTAGTGGTCCAGGTTCATCGGCGCGTATGGCCCCGTCAGAGCAGGGTGAATCAGCCCGTAGGATCCCGCGGCGGACAACGCATGTTCGCAGGCGCTTCGTTCGGCTTCGGAGCCGAGCAGCTTGAGCACCGAGAGTGCCGGCACGTCTTCTTCGCCGCGTGCGGCGCGGGCCAGCGCCACCGAGCCGAGCAGCCGCAGGGCGTGATGGTCCATGACCAACGTGGCATAGTGGTCGCGGTCGAGCGCGGTGGTGGGATGAAAATCGGCGATGAGGTTGTGCAGCCGATCGGCGAAACCCAGCCACATCATCGTGCGCTCGTGCCCCAGCGAGCCGTTGGCCACCCGCCAGCCCTGGTTGAGCGGGCCGACCAGGTTTTCGGCCGGCACCCGCACATCGGTGAAGAACACCTCGTTGAAATCCAGATCGTCACGGCTGCAGATGGACGGGAACGGCCGGCACACCACCCCCGGCGTGTCGGTAGGAATCAGCAATGCACTGATGCCCTTGTGTTTTGGCGCATCCGGATCGGTGCGCACAAACGTCAGCAACACGTCGGCATCATGCGCCCCCGACGTCCACACCTTCTGTCCGTTGACCACGAAATGGTCGCCGTCGCGCACCGCGCGGGTACGCAGTGACGCCAGATCGGAGCCGGCACTCGGCTCGCTCATCCCCAGCGACGCGGTGATCTCGGCGCGCAGAATCGGCACCGCCCACCGGTGTTTTTGTTCGTCGGTGCCGAACGACAACAGCGACGCCGCAACGATATTCACTCCCTGCGGGTTGAAGCTGTGGTAGATCCGCCGCCGGCACAGTTCCTCGAGGTGGACGAACTGCTGCAATACGGTGGCGTTGCGCCCGCCGAACTCCGGGGGTTGACCGGGCAGCAGCCAACCGTTGTCGAACAGCAGCCGCTGCCAGCGACGCGCCCAAGCCGGCATATGAGAAACCGACCGGGGACGCTCCAGGGTTTCGCTCGCGGGCGGCAGATGCTCGTCGAGGAAGGCCACGAATTCCGCGCGGAACGCCTCGACGTCGGCATCAAAAGTCAGCTGCACGGTAGTCCTCCGCGATCATCGCCCGATGTTCGGCGGCGCCGCCGAGCATGAGCTCGCCCGCCTTGGCTCGTTTGAGCGCAAATTGCAGGTCGTTCTCCCAGGTGAATCCCATTGCGCCGAACAGCTGCAGGCCGTGGCGAAACACCAGCGACTGGCACTCCCCCGCCGATGCCTTCGCCATCGCGGCCGCCAGCCGCCGCCGCGGGTCATCCGCGGCAATCGTCAACGCCGCGAAATAGCACAGGGCACGGGCGCGTTCGATTGCCACGTGCATGTCGGCGGCCTTGTGCTGGACAGCCTGAAACGACCCGATCGGTACCCCGAATTGATGGCGGCTGCGGACATGGTCGAGGACCATGTCCAGGATGCGCTGGCAGGCGCCGACCATCGTGATGGCCATTCCGGTCAGGGCAACATGGTGAGAGCGCTCCGCGTCAACGCCGACCCGGAAATTGTCGGGTACCCGGACACCGGAGAAGGACACGTCGGCGACATGCAGCACCGGGTCGAACACCGCAGCGCGCCGTGCGGAGACCTCACCAGCGCTGACGACGAACACGCCTGCCGGGGTCACCACCGCCAGCCGGTCGGCACGATCGCCGTCGAGAACATCGCGAGCCGTGCCGTCCAGTACCCAGCCATCGGCATCCCGGTGCGCCGATACCCCGCTGTACACGGCGCTACCCGACCCGTGCGGATCGAACCGGTCCACCGCCAGCGGCGCGAACTGGGTCATCGTCGCTAAGAAGGGGGTGGGATCGGTGGCCCGGCCCAGCTCTTCCAACACGATCGCCAGCTCCACCGCACTGGCCGGGTCGTTCAGCTCCGTCCAGCCGAGATCCACATACGACTTCCATAACGGGCTGGGGTCGACACCGTCCTCCGCCACACTCCGTACCAACGCGGGCGGGCATTGCTTGGTGACGACGTCGCGCACGGTGTCCTGCCACAGCCGCTGATCAACATCGAACTCCAAAAGCATCCGGGCCGCCTCCTCGCGCCATCACCAACACGAGGAGAATAGCATTCTCGAATTAGCACAGTCGCAATCTCGTGCTTGGAGCTTGGTGGCGCCGCAGCGCTGCGCCCGGCGTCCGGCCGACACTCGCCGCTCACGGCAACAGCAATGGGTGATATCGAGTGCAATGGTGCGCAACGAACCCTGCACCGCACCACAATTCAAGGCGAGAAGCCCTGGTTTTGAAGGGAGAAGACCGTTGGATCAGCAAAGGTACGACAAAGGACTTCAAATACGTTCCGCTGTACTGGGCGAGGCGTATGCCAACAAAGCACTGACTGACGCAGACGACTTCACCAAGCCCCTTCAAGACCTCGTCACGGAGTACTGCTGGGGTGCGGTGTGGGGCCGCGACGGGCTCACGCTCAAGACTCGCAGCATGCTCAATTTGGCCATGATCTCGGCGCTTAACCGGCCGGATGAACTGCGGACACATGTCAAGGCGGCACTGACCAACGGCGTCAGTCGCGACGAGATCCGCGAAATCTTCCTGCAGGTTGCCATCTACGCCGGCGTGCCGGCGGCGGTCGACAGCTTCCGCATCGCCTGCGAAACATTCACCGAACTGGGCCAGAACTAGGCAGCTTGTGATGGAGATCGGATTTATCGGCTTGGGCAACATGGGTTTTCCCATGGCGCGGCGCCTACTCCAAGGAAATCACCACGTCGTCGCCTTCGACACCCGCGTCGAAGTCCTTGAGCGCGTCGTCGCCCTCGGGGCACAGGCCGCGTCATCTCCAAAGGAGGTCGCTGACCGCGCCGAAACGGTCATGACCAGCCTGCCTTCGCTTCATGCGTCGCTTGATGTCGCAACCGGCGCCGAGGGCGTGATCGAAGGCTCGCGGGTCAAGCGCTATGTCGACCTCTCAACGGTCGGTAGCCGAACAGCGATGCAAATCCATGACCTTCTTGCCGAACGGAATATCGTTGCGATCGACAGCCCGGTCAGTGGCGGCGTCAACGGGGCCGAGAAAGGGACGCTTGCCGTGATGGTGTCCGGCCCTCGCATCGAATTCGGGATACTGAGACCCGTACTCGAGACCATCGGCAGGCCGTTCTACATCGGCGGGAAGCCGGGCTCCGCGCAAACCATGAAACTCGCCAGCAACATCCTGGCGGCCACCGTCCTGGTCGCGACCTCAGAAGTCGTCGTGATGGGCGTCAAGTCCGGTCTGGACCCCACCGTGATGATCGATGTGCTCAACGCGGGCTCCGGCGCGACGAGCGCGAGCCGCGACAAATTCCCGCGCGCAATCCTTCCGCGCAGCTTCGATTACGGCTTTGCCACCGGGTTGATGGTCAAGGATGTACGGCTCTATCTCGACGAAGCGAAAGCGCTCGGTGTGCCGGCCCAAGTCGCCGAAGCAGTCGGTCGGCTCTGGGAGGTCGCCCTGCGCGACCAAGGCCCCGATTCCGATTTCACGACGGCGATCAAACCGATCGAGCAAGCCGCGGGCGTCGTCGTGGGGGAGGTACCGTCCGCCTAACCAGCAGTCACCAGGTCGATGGCTGAGAATGATATTGTCCGCTACGAAGAACTACACTTACACGTGGCCGCCACGATAACGACCACTACCAGGGATAATGGTTAATCGAAATGCTTACCGGAAACCCGTTGATGGGCACTGAACGTGAATGTTAGATTACCTAGCGTATGACCAGCAGGCCCGACACCGTCGTCGGAGCCGCGGAGGGTGGTTTAGGTGATACAGCACCCGGACGGAACCCGTACGCCCGTCATCGACGCGAGCGTGCACATCTTTTTCGCGTCCAACACCGACCTGCGCCAGTTCCTGCGCGAGCCGTTCAAGAGCCGAGGTTTCCCCGACTACGAGATGGACTGGTACGGGGCGCCAGGCGGCGAGTACGCCAAGGGCACCCGCGGGCCGGATCGCGGCTATCCCGGCTCGGACCCGGAAGTCGTTGGTAATTACCTATTCTCCGAGCGGGGCGTTGACGTGGCGGTCCTGCACCCGATGGGACGCGGCATCATGCCCGACCGGCACCTCGGCACCGCACTACATGCCGCGCACAACGAGATGATGGTGTCGCGCTGGCTGGAGTCGAGCGAATTCGGTGATCGGTTCCGCGGCACCATCCGGGTCAATCCCGACGACATTCCGGGCGCACTGCGCGAGATTGACAAATACAAAGACCACCCCCGCGTGGTGCAGATCGGTGTCCCGCTGCAGTCGCGCGAACTCTACGGGAAACCGCAGTTCTGGCCACTATGGGAAGCGGCGGCGGCCAACCTTCCGGTGGCGGTACACATCGAGACCGGCGAGGGCATCGGTTTTCCGCCGACGCCGTCGGGGCACACCAGAACTTACGAGCAATACGTCAGCTTCATGGCGCTCAATTACCTGTACCACTTGATGAACATGATCGCCGAGGGTGTGTTCGAGCGGTTCCCCACGCTGAAGTTCGTGTGGGCCGATGGTGCCGCGGACTTCGTGACGCCGTTCATCTGGCGGATGGACACGTTCGGCCGGCCGCACCTGGAGCAGACGCCGTGGGCGCCGCGGATACCAAGTGACTACCTGCCCGGACACGTGTACTTCGTCCAGGGCAGCCTCGACGGTCCCGGTGACGCCGAGTTCGCCGGTGAGTGGCTCGGCTTCACCGGAAAAGACGACATGGTGATGTTCGGCTCCAGCTATCCGCACTGGCATTGCGGTGATGTCACCGCGCTGCCGAGGTCGCTCACCAGCGAGCAGCGCGAGAAGCTGAGCTGGCGCAATGCGGCAAAGCTGTACGGCATAGACATTCCGGTTGGCTTGGGCGCAGAGTAGAAGTGAACAAGGAGAACCACGATGCCGCTGACACAGACTCAAGAGCGGGTTCCCGCCGCCGAGCGCATTGCAGTCCGGTGCGTCGACTCCGACATCCACCCGGTGCCCAGACGCGGCGAGCTGACCCAGTACATACCGGAGCCGTGGCGTAGCAAGTTCTTCCTCAACCACAAGGTCGGCGAACTCATCTACTACGACGCTCCGGATTACGCGCACACCTACGCGATGCGCGCCGACACCTTCCCGCCCGACGGCGAGTTCCCCGGCAGCGACCCGGACATGGCGTTCCGGCAGTCGATCATGCAGGCCGGCTCAGACATCGCGATCCTGGAGCCCGGTGCTCGCACGCCCCGGCTACCCGAAGCGCACCAGGCGTTCTCCTGCGCCCTCAACGACTGGCAGGCCAACCACTGGCTCGACAGCCACAACAACTGGCATGAGCGCTGGCGCGGTTCGATCTGCGTCGCGGTCGAAGATCCCGATGGGGCCGCCCGGGAGATCGAACGGTGGGCCGGCCACCCGTACATGGCGCAGATTCTGCTCAAGGCCGAGCCGCGACCCTCGTGGGGTCACCCGATGTACGACCCGATCTGGACTGCGGCCACCAAGCACGACATCGTGGTGAGCTGTCACCTATCCCGCAGCAACTACGAGATGCTGCCCATGCCGCCGGTGGGGTTCCCCAGCTACAACCACGACTTCATGGTGACCTACTCTCTGTTGGCCGCCAACCAGGTGATGAGCCTGATCTTCGACGGGGTGTTCGACCGCTTCCCCACCCTGCGGATCGTGCTCGTCGAGCACGCTTTCAGCTGGATTCTGCCGCTGATGTGGCGGATGGACGCGATCCACGAAGCACGCAAGTCATGGGTGGAGATCAAGCGCAAGCCGAGCGAGTACGTCAAGGAGCACATCAAGTTCACCACTCAGCCGCTGGACTACCCAGAGGACAAGACCGAACTGATCCGCGCCCTGGAGTGGATGGAGTGTGACAGGATCCTGTTGTACTCCTCGGACTACCCGCACTGGACCTTCGACGACCCACGCTGGCTGGTCAAGCACCTGCCCAAAGCCGCCCGCGAGGCGATCATGTTCCGCAACGGCATCGCGACCTATCACCTCCCGGAGACGGTTCCGGTGCTCGAAGGTCAAACCCGGGTGCTCTGAATGCCGCAAGATTCCAAGCGGCCCCGGCTCGCCCAGGGCCGCGAGCACGTCGTCGCGACCGTGGACGAGATTCCGTCCGGCACACACAAACTGGTGCCGATCGGGCGGCATGGCGTGGGTGTCTATAACGTCAACGGCACCTTCTACGCCATCGCGAACTACTGCCCGCACCAGGGTGGACCGCTGTGTTCCGGGCGTATGCGGGGCCGCACCATCGTCGACGAGAGTGCCCCCGGTGACGCGGTCATGGTGCGGGATCTCGAATACATCTACTGTCCTTGGCATCAATGGGGTTTCGAGCTGGCGACTGGCACGACCGCGGTCAAGCCGGAGTGGAGCATCCGCACATACCCGGTCCGGGTCGTTGGCAACGACATCCTGGTGACGGCCTGAGGCACAAGGAGCATGCTTGTGTCCGCTATCGAGGTCAACGCCGGGAATGTCGTCTACGAAATCCTCGGCAGCTCAGGCGATCTGATCGTATTGACCCCCGGTGGGAGGTTCAGCAAAGACGTTCCAGGCCTGCGCCCGTTAGCGGAGGCGCTGGTCGACGGCGGTTACCGGGTGCTGTTGTGGGACCGGCCGAATTGCGGTAAGTCCGATGTGCAGTTCTACGGGCAGAGCGAGTCGCACATGCGCGCCGAGACCCTGCATGGTCTGCTGACGGCGCTCGATACCGGGCCGTGCATCATCGCCGGCGGCTCCGGCGGAGCCCGGGATTCGATACTGACGACGATGCTCTATCCCGAACTGGTCACCAAGCTGGTGGTGTGGAACATCGTCGGCGGCGTGTACGGCATGTACCAGCTCGGCGCCTTCTACGTGCTGCCGAGCATTCAGGCGGTTCGATGGTCGGGGATCGACGGACTGCTGAAGGTGCCCGAATGGCGCCAGCGAATCGAGGAGAACCCCAACAACAAACAACGAATACTCGATCTCGACGCCGACGAGTTCCTCAAGGTGATGCTGCGCTGGCTGAACGCCTTCGTGCCCAAACCGGGACAGACGATTCCAGGCGTCGACGACGAAATGTTCGACCGCATCAGGGTTCCCACGCTGATCATCCGCGGCGGTGAGAAGGATTGGGACCATCCCAAGCGAACATCGCTGGAGGTGAGCTGCTTGATCAAGGCATCCAAGCTCATCGATCCGCCGTGGCCGGAGGATGCGTGGGAGCGGGCGGCCGAAGACCGCGCGGCGGGAAAGGTGGATCACTTCAACATGTTCGATACCTGGGTGCAAGCAGCGCCCGCGATCCTCGAATTCCTGGACCGCTGATGCGTTTACTTGGTGAGGATGCGGACCTCACAGTTCAGCGACGCCTCGAGGGCGGTATGGATCCGGCTCTCCGGGATGCGTTCGAGGTCGGCCTCGCGCAGCGTCACATACACGACGTCGAAACCGTCGTCGCCGGGCGACCGCGCAATCTCGCCGGTGAGCCCGAATCCCGCCAGCACACCGCGGGCGTCGTCGTCGGTTCCCCTGCTCACGTAGGTGACCACCCCGGCCATCGGAGCGGTGCCGAAAGCCTTGGCGCACAAGTCAAGTGCGGTCTGCCTGAGAGCCTCGGGGTCATCGCCGGCGATGAGCAGCTGCACCTCGCAACGGCCTACCGGCATGGCGGCGAGGTCGTTTTCTACCACGCCGGCGCCCACCTCGTCGGCGAGCCCAAGGAGCGCCGCCATGCCTTGGCTTAACCGCGCCGGCGTGAGCACACCGGACGGATCGACCCTGACCCGCACCACCGCAGTTCGCATGTGCGCAAGCGTAGCTCGGCGACGATGCGGGCCGGCACGGCCCGAGGAGGAGCCGGGCCAATCAAACCGAGCCGCCGCGATAGAGAACTAGCCGATGGAAACCACCGCCGCGCCGCAGATCACCGTCGCAACCTGGCCCGGGTGTGCGCCGCGGCTGCTGCCCGAGCGGCCCGGCCATGCTCGGGAGGACTACCCGGCGTATCGGAAGCTCGGCGGCTACCGCCCGCTTGCATCCGCCAGCGAGTTGCTTGACGAAGTGGAATCGAGTGGGTTACTGGGCCGCGGCGGCGCCGCCTTCCCGCTCGCGGTGAAGCTGCGCGCGGTGCGCGACAACGGGCGCACCGCCGGCAGTCCTGTCGTCATCGCGAACGGCGAAGAGGGGGAACCGGCGTCGATCAAGGACCGCTGGCTGCTCCGCAACCGACCCCACCTGGTTCTCGACGGGCTGCGGTTGGCCGCGGCGATGGTCGCGGCGGATCGCGCTTATGTCTATGTCTCCGACCCGGAATCCGCCCGCAGCGCCGAAACCGCACTGGCCGAACTCGACCCTGGTGCGTTCGGCGGTGTCAGGGTTGGGGTGTGGACAGTGGATCCCGGATATATCGCCGGCGAGGAGACCGCCGCCGTCCGCGCGCTCAACGGCGGCCCCGTCAAACCGACGGACAAGCCGCCCCGCCCGTTCGAAGTCGGCGTCGGCGGGCGGCCCACCCTGGTCAGCAATGTCGAGACCCTGGCCAGCCTGCCCTACCTCCAACAACGCGGCTCGGCGACGTTCCGGTCGCTGGGTACCCCGCTGTCGCCGGGCACTTTTCTGGTGACGATCACCGGAGCGGGTCGACCACCCGGTCTCTACGAGATCCCGCACGGGCTGCCGTTCACTGAACTGCTTGCGCTGCACGGGGTTTCGTCAGGCCCGGTAAGGGCCGCGCTGATGAGCGGCTATTTCGCCGGCCTGCTCAATCGCGACGTACTGGATACCACCTTGGACCATGAGACAATCCGGCGGCTCGGCAGCGGACTGGGCTGCGCCGCGATCTCAGTGCTCACCGATGACTGTCCTGTTGCGGTCGCGGCATCTGTATTGGCTTACTTCGATCGCGAAAACGCCGGGCAGTGCGGGTCATGCTTCAACGGAACAGCGGCGATGGCTGCCGTCGGCGGGGCGCTGCGCGACGGTGTCGCGACCACGGAGGACCTCGACCGGTTGCGGCGCTGGTCGGTGGTGCTGCGCGGTCGCGGCGCCTGCGCGACGCTGGACGCCGCCACCAACGTGGCGGCCAGCCTGCTCGACCAGTTTCCGCACACGGTGGAGCGCCATCTCGACAACAGCTGCGAGGCATGCCGTGACGGCGCGTTCCGCGCCGACCGGCCCTACGAAGTCGAGCCGGTGGCGCGGGCATGACCGAACGCATGAGAATCCGGCTTGACCGCACCGTCTGCGACGGCTTCGGTATCTGCGCCAAGCACGCCCCCGGATACTTCTCGCTCGACGACTGGGGCTACGCGTCTCTCGTCGGGGACGGCACCGTGGCCGAGTCGGACCACGACGCGGTCATGAACGCACTGATGGACTGCCCGGTGCACGCCATCACCGAGACCGGTGAGCGCAGACCGGACGTCGTTCCACCACCGTCGAGCAGTGCGGAGGATCCCACCGCAGACCTCAAAACCGGGGCGAATGAAGCCGAGTGGGGTTTCACGCGTTGACAAACGATGCGACAAAGGGGCGCCCGCTGCCGCTGATCACAGCCGACAACGAGTTCTTCTGGACTTCGGGGGCCGACGACGCACTGCGGCTGCAGGAGTGTGCGGACTGCCGGGCGCTGATCCATCCGCCCGCGCCGGTGTGCCGATACTGCCGCTCCCACAACATGGGCGTGCGGGCGGTTTCCGGCAAGGCGACGCTCGCCGGGTTCACCGTGAATCACCGGTTTAGCCTGCCCGGGCTGCCGGCGCCATATGTGGTGGCGCAGGTGGCGATCGTGGAAGATCCCCGGGTCCGGCTGACCACCAACATCGTCGAGTGCGATCCCGATCAGCTCGAGCTCGGTCAGGTCGTGGAGGTCGTCTTCGAACACGTCGAAGACGTGTGGCTGCCGCTGTTTCGCCCCGCCGCAGACACCCAGCCCGCTCCCCTACCGGTCGACGAGATCCCCCCCAAGCGCTTCGGCGAATACGTGCGCCCCATGCTGACTTCTGAGAAGTTCGAGGACAAGGTTGCGCTCACCGGAATCGGCATGTCGCAGATCGGCCGCCGGTTGATGGTGCCCCCGCTGTCGCTGACCGTGCAGGCCTGTGAGGCGGCGATCGCTGATGCCGGGCTGACCCTCGAAGACATCGACGGCCTGTCAACGTATCCCGGCGGAGGGAGCCTCGGTGGGTTCGGCGAGGGCGGGGTCACCGCGCTGGAAGCGGCGCTGGGCATCCGGCCGACGTGGCACAACGGTGGCATTGAGACCTTCGGCCCGGGCGGATCGGTGATCGCCGCGATGCTCGCGGTTGCCGGCAGCCTAGCCCGCCACGTGCTGTGCTTCCGGACGCTGTGGGAAGCCACCTACAACGAACTGATGAAACAGGGCAAGATCGTCCCGACCCGTGGTCGCAGCACCAGTTGGCTGATCCCGTTCGGCGCCACGTCGGCGGCCCACACCCTGGCGCAGAACGCGCAGCGGCACATGCATCGGTACGGCACGACGAGAGAGACGCTGGGCTGGATCGCGTTGAACCAGCGGGCCAATGCCGAACTCAACCCGTCGGCGATCTACCGGTCCCCGATGTCGATGGAGGACTACCTGAGCGCACGGCCCATCACCACGCCGTTCGGGCTCTACGACTGTGACGTGCCCTGCGATGGGGCGATCGCCGTCATCGTCTCCGCCGTCGACGCCGCCCGCGACCTGGCCAAGCCACGGGTCCTGGTGGAGGCGGTGGGAACCCAGATCATCGAGCGGATCGACTGGGACCAAAGCACATTGACCCACGAACCACAAGTGCTGGGCCAATCCGCCCATCTGTGGTCGCGTACCTCGCTGAGGCCCGAGGACGTCGACGTCGCCGAGCTGTACGACGGGTTCACCATGAACTGTCTGTCCTGGATTGAGGCACTGGGCTTTTGCGGCATCGGTGAGGCCAACGAGTTTCTGGACGGCGGTAAGAACATCGCGCGCGACGGCCTGCTTCCTTTGAACACTCATGGCGGCCAGCTATCGCACGGCCGCACTCATGGCATGGGTCTGCTGCATGAAGCCGTCAGCCAGCTGCGCGGCGAGGCGGGCGAACGCCAGGTCGCGGACGCCCGCGTCGGCGTGGTCAGTAGCGGCGGCCTCACTCCCAGCGGCGTGCTGCTTCTGCGGGCCGACACATGAGCGCGGCCGCTCCGCGTGCCCGGGTCGCCAACGCCGGCGGCGTGCCCATGTCGGCACTGGTCGCGGCGGCGCCGCAACCCCGCGCCGTTGTCGTCGCCCTGCACGGCGGGGGCATCATCTCAACATATTTCGACTGTCCGGGCCACCCCCGACTGTCTTTGCTGCGCATGGGCGCGGCGCTCGGGTTCACGATGATCGCACTGGACCGGCCCGGCTATGGTAGCTCCGCTGCGTACCCGGAGGCGATGACGTATCCCGAACAGCGGGTCGATCTTACGTATGCGGCGGTGGACCGGATTCTTGGCGAGCAGCCGCGCGGGGCCGGGTTGTTCGTGGTCGCCCACTCGAACGGGTGCGAACTGGCGCTGCAGATGGCGGCCGACGACCGCGGCGACGATCTGCTGGGCATCGAGCTGGCCGGCACCGGTCAGCACTACTGCGAGCCGGTCCAAGAGATCTTGAAGGCGGCAAGCCTCGACCATCGGCCTCCAGGTTTGCGCGAGCTGCTGTGGCACCCGGCGCACCTGTACCCGGCCGAGGTGCTCACCGGGATCACCAACGCATCCACGGGGGCGCCATACGAAGAAGCGATGGTTTACGACTGGCCTCGCCAAGACTTTGCGGCTCTGGCCGCAAAGGTACGGGTCCCGGTGCAGTTCAGTCACGCCGAACACGAAAAGGTCTGGCAGTCCGACCCGTCGGCATTGGCGGAGATCGGCGCGATGTTCTCGTCGTCGCCCCGCTTCGTGACCAACGAACAACTCGGGGCAGGGCACAATCTCAGCCTCGGCCACGCCGCCGCGGCCTACCACTTGAAGGTCTTTTCGTTCGCCGAGCAATGTGTCCTGGCGCGTGAGAATCCAGCTGCCGCAGGACTCACGACCGATTTGGAGGCCGGTTGATGCATATCGGATTCATTGGGCTGGGTGCTCAAGGCGGGCCCATGGCACGTCGGATCGTCGAAGCCGGCTACCCGACGACACTGTGGGCGCGCAGGCCCGCGTCGCTCGAGCCGTTCGCCGACACCGCGGCGAAGGTCGCGGGATCACCGGCCGAACTTGCCGCCGCCAGCGACCTGGTCTGCCTCTGCGTCGTCGGTGACGCCGAACCTGGGAACGGCTGCCACCGCCCTTTCCCTCGGAAAAGCTCTCGGTGTCTCCCCTGACCGTCTCAGCGAGGTCATCTCGCGCAGCAGCGGGAACAGCTTTGCGCTCAACGCCATTGGCGGGGTCGGCGGCTTGGACCGGCTTGCCGGCTACGCCGGATCGCTGCTGCAGAAGGATGTCCGGCTTGTCGTCGACCTGGCCCAGCGGGCGGCGGCGGACGGCGGCGCGGTGCTGGACGCGGCCGACGCCGCCCTGGCTCTGATGGACCACCGCCGGTGAAAATTGGATTCGTCGGCGGGGCGCATGGGGCGGCCCATGGTGGTCCGTCTCGCCGAGGCCGGCCACGACGTTCAGGCGCTGGATAGGTCTGCCGAAAAACACTGCGTCATCGAGGAATTGGGCGCGACAGCGGTGGCCGAAGTTTCCGAAGTGGGCTCGCAGGCCGCCGTCGTCGTGGTATGCGTTTTCACTGATGAACAAGTGCGACAGGTCTGCCTCGACAGTGACCCGCTGGCGACCATGCAGAACGGTTCGGCCCTGGTGGTGCACACCACCGCAAGTCCTCGAACCGTCTGCCTGCGACCGGTATTGGGCTGCTATGGCGATCCGGTCCTGCACGTCGGGCCGACCGGCGCCGGCCAGAAGGTGAAGCTGGTCAACAACGCGCTGTTCGCCGCCCAGATCGAGCTGCTCGCAGAGTCGATCCGGCTGGGAACGTGGCTCGGTGTGCCGGAGTCGACGCTGCTCGCCGCACTGCCGCAGGGCAGCGCGGCGAGTCGGGTGCTGAGCATCATCGCGGCGCGGGGATCCGTCACGTCGTTCACCGAAACAGCGCGCGAATTCGTCGGCAAAGACGTCGCCGTTGTCAGGGCGATCGCCGCCGAGCTCGGCGGCGATCTCGGGGTGCTCGAAAACGTCATCGACGCCGCAGTGAAGGTGTGACATGGCGTCAGTTCTGACTCCCTTCCGGCCCGCGACGAATGGGATCCCGTTAGCGTTACAGTCAGGTATTCCGCCGTCAGAGACGCCAGCCCTCAACTCGCCGCTGAGGAGGATGTAATGACCAAGTCGAAGGTCGTCTTCGATCCGTTCTCCGAAGAATTCTTCAACGGTGCCTGGGAGACGTACCGGCGGATGCAGGAGGAAGCGCCGGTCTACTACAGCGAGGAGTACGACTTCTACGCGTTGACTCGCCATGAGGATGTCGCCGCGGGGTTCAAGGATTTCGAAACGTATTCGTCGGCCTACGGCATTGACCTGGCGATGGTGCGGACCGGGCACCCGCCGCCGCAAAAGGCGATCATCTTTATGGACCCTCCGGAGCATCGCCACATGCGCAGCCTCCTCAACAAGGTGTTCACACCGCGGGCGATCCAGTCGCAGCGGCAGATGGTCACCGAGAAGATCCAGAAGTACCTCAACGCGGCCGATCCGGATCGGTTCGACGTGGTGCAGGCCTTCTCCGGTCCGTTCCCCGTCGAGGTCATCACGACGATGCTGGGGGTACCGGAGGAGCATGCACAGCAGGTGCGGCACTGGATCGACGAGTCGCTGCACCGCGAGCCCGGACAGGTCGAAGTCGGCGAGAAGGGCATGCAAGCCAACATCCAAACGGCGATGCTCTACTACGACCTCGTAAAGCAACGCCGCGCCGAGCCGCGTGACGACCTGTTCAGTAGGCTGATCGACGCCGAGATCGAACGCGAGAACGGGGAGAAGACGAAGCTGGATGACATCGAAATAGCCGGGTTTGCAACATTATTGGGTGGTGCCGGCGCCGAGACCGTCACTAAGCTCGTCGGCAATGCGCCGGTGGTGTTCGCCCGCAATCCCGACCAGTGGCAGAAGCTGCTCGACGACCGCGGCAAGGTCCCCGCAGCGGTTGAAGAACTATTGCGCTACGAGGCACCGTCCCAATACCAGGTCCGCCGCTCGATGAAAGAAGTCCATCTGCACGGTGTCACGATTCCGGCCGGAAAGCCGGTGTTCCTGATCAACGGCGCGGCCAACCGTGACCCCGACGCCTGGACCGATCCCGACAAGTTCGACATCGACCGCGACCGATCCGAGGCGCAGAACTTGGGGTTCGGATACGGGATCCACAGCTGTCTCGGCGCGGCGCTAGCCCGCATGGAAAGCGCTATCGCACTGGAGAAGCTGCTCGACTTCATGCCGCGCTATGAAGTGGACTGGGACCGCTGCAAACGCGTCAACATGCAAAATGTCGCCGGCTGGCAAAACGTACCAGTGAGGGTGCTGCGATGAAAGTCGAGGTTGATTTTGGGCTCTGTGAGAGCAATGGCGTATGTATGGACATCATCCCGGAGGTGTTTCACCTAGGCGATGACGACATGCTCAGTGTCCTGCAGTCCGAGGTGACACCGGAAACCGAAGAGCGAGTATGTGAGGCGGTCCGCCAGTGCCCGCGGCAGGCCATCTCCATCAAGGAGTAGCCCGAGCGGAGTACGCCGATGCGAATGCCTCCAGCTCCCGGCCCACATCGGGGCCGGTCGGCGTGTAAATAACCTCCCGGAAGCCGATATCGGCAAGCCTCGGCGGAGGTCGTCAGGTTGCGGGTCGGCGGCGGTGAGGACCTGTTGCCCGGCGCGGACTCATCCGCCGGCACTACGCGCGTGCTGGCCCAGGGGAGGGCCAAAGGGACCACAGCGTCAGGTATGCCAGCCCGAAGAAGGCCCCAACCGCGATCGCCACACCGGTCGGCTGGACGTAGGCGAGCGGCGAACGCACCCAGTCGAACGTCGTCGCCGCCACCGCGCCCGGCTGGGTCACCAAATCCCAGGAGTTCCACCGCTGGAACCGCCCGATCACCACACCTATCGCGCACAGGCCGACCGCGACGACTACCGCGATCCATCCGGTCACCGCACCGAACTCGCGCTCGATCCGCTGATGCACCAGATGCATCGACACCACCCCGAGTATGACGCCGGTCCACGCCGCGACCCCGTATTGCATGACGTGCCGCCACACTTCGACGCCGCTGCCCAGGTGCACCAGGTCGGTCACCAGATACGGGGCATTGGGCAGGAACGCCAGCCACCCCAGCCCCAGTGGAATCAACCAGATCCGCCGGCGTACCGTGGCGAAACCGGTCGCAAAGAACACCGGGATACATGCCAACACCAGATTCCACACGAAGAACCGGGTCGGGTAGATCAGGGACGGGGCCGGATCGGTGACACCCAGCACCAGCATCAGCCCGGTGGTGGCCACCAGCGATACGGTCAGGACCACACGGCGTGAATAGGTCATGAGTGCAGTTTGCCAGCCGTGTGCAGCGGCCCAGAAGGACGACAAGCAAGACACCAGCCTCGGCGCGACACGGCAAGGGCGTGATCGACAACCGTTCTAAGTTGCTGTGAGTTGCAATTTCCGTTTGCATCATGCGGCGCCTGCTACCGGCCATCCCGGGTAGGCCGGCAGCGTGGGGTAATCCGGCGGATGCACCGCGCTGCGGAGAAACTTGCGGGTCGAGCACCGTGCCAGAAGCGATGATCGCGGTCGGCAACGTCGGATGGGTGGGTCCGACGATGCCGTCGGCCACCGTGCCTGCCAGCGCGGCGCCTCGCGGTCCAAAGACGCTGAGCCAAATCGGTACCTCGATCGGCGCCGCCACTTTGCGCCATGGTTGGTGCGGCCGCCCGCCCATAGGCAGCCATGCCGGACGGGTCCTTGACGGCCTCAGTAAGAATGACATACCCCTTAGGCATATTGCGCAGCTCCACCTCGGGCCGTCCCCCGCAAGCGGGAGGTGCCCCCGCACGGCCCGCATCGTCGCCGTGCTCTGCCATTGAAACTCCTCGTCCCACCCGGGTTGTCAGCGCTCGCTGATGGCTTGCTCGGGGCAGCTTTCGATGGCCTCGCGGGTGGCATCTTCGAATCCGCTTGGCACCTCGGGCACGTGAACTTCGGAATACCCGTCGTCGTTCAGGCTGAACACCCGCGGGCAGAGCGATACACAGACGCCATGACCGCGACATCGCTCCTCGTCAACAGCGACCTTCATCGAGCGTCCTCGGCGGCGGCCGTGAACTCGAGGTGCAGTTCGGTCAGGCCACGCAAAATATAGGTCGGGACATATCGGTAGCGACGGTTATCCGCGGGACCATGCACACGCTCGTTAATCTTGATGTCGGTCGTTCTGTCGAGAAGACGCTCTATCCCCACCCGGGTTTCAGCTCGCGCGAGGGGCGCACCGGGACAGGTGTGTATTCCCCGCCCGAACGCGAGGTGTTGACGGGCATTCTTGCGGGCTGGGTCGAAAGTATCTGGGTCCTCGAACCGACGCGGGTCACGGTTGGCCGCTCCTTGCAAGACCATCACCGTGGTGCCGGCCGGAATGTCGACCCCGCCCACGGCAGTCGGGACGCGGGATAGCCGGAAGTCGCCTTTGACCGGGCTATCTATCCGCAACGCCTCTTCGATGAAATTGGGGATGCGGCTACGGTCCTTGCGCAGCAGGCGCTGGATGTCGGGGCACTCGGCGATGACCTTCAGCGCGGTACCCAGAAGGCGCACAGTGGTCTCCTGACCCGCCGAGAAGACGTTGGTTGCAACGCGCACGACGTCAGCCACATCAGGTGTGGAGCCGTCGGGGAAGGTCGCGGTGGCCAGCCCTGTCAGGACGTCGTCACGAGGTTCGCGGCGGCGGTCCTCGATATAGGTGGCAAAGCGCCCGTAGATGAATTCCAGCGGGCTGTGCGCCAGCGCTTCCCCCTCGGTGCTGCCGAGACCGCCGCCGACGTTGCGGTGCAGATTGCGGACGAAGTCGTCGCGATCCTCATCGGGGACGCCGAGGAGGTCGGCGATCACGAAAAGCGTGAAGGGAGCGGCGAAACCCTTGATGTATTCACCCTCGCCGGCGGCGAGGAAGGTATCCAGCACGCGATCGGCGAGCATCCACATCGCGTCCTCGTTCTCCTTGAGGCGCTTGGGAGTGATCAACCGCATGAGCAGCGCACGATGATTGGTGTGCGTCGGCGGGTCGAGCATCGGCAGCTGGTCGCTGAACGGCAGCTCGTCGCGGTGTTGCTCAATCAGTTCCGTGACGTCGTCACCCTCGAGCGGCACCGGGAAGCCAGGGAACGGACCGGTCACCGAGATACACGACGAGAACGTGGTGGCGTCGTTGAATACCTCGACGGCCTCATCCCAGCCCGTCACCATTGTCACGTCGTGGTGGCGTTCACGCAGGACAGGACACTGCCGGCGCAACGCCTCAAAATATGGGTAAGGGTTCTCGACGAGCCGGTCGTCGCGGAAGAAATCCATCGCGGTGAGGTCGTTCACCATCTGCCACTCCGTTTCGACAATCTCGGCTGATGAGAATGTGCCTCTCATAGATGAGTATCAGATTTCCATAACGGGTCGCCGACGTCAAACGGCGCGTCCGGCGCCCACTGTGCAGTGAGCGGCGCGACACGCCGCCGTTGGTTTTGGTTACCCGCGGCTTAGCCCGAAGTTCCCCTTGATCGGTTGACGTGTGTGCGTTGACCTGGGGTTTTGGGTATGGTGATGTGGCTTACTGCCTACGTGTAGGCCAGGCGGTGGGAGACGTCGAGGAGTTCGAAGGCTCGCCGCTGCACGGGGGTGGGGCTGGTGATTTCAGTGAAGGCTGGCATGTCTTCGGCGGGCTGAACCTGGTTGGCGCAGATGGTGGCCAAATCGGCGAGCAGGCTGGTGAAGCTGTGCACCGGGGTGTCGTCGGTGGCACGTTTGCGGGCGGCTTCGGCAAGTGCTTCGTTGAAGCGTTGCGCCGGGCCGACGGGGTTGGAGCGTTTGGCGGCGGCGGCGGGTTTGTCGTTGTCCTGGAACAGGATTGGGGCCAGGGCCTGTTTCATGTGCCAGCTGATGTAGTAGGACAGCATGCGCAAGAACATGTGGGCGC
>DASPOT010000289.1:0-35790 GCA_035625875.1 Mycobacterium sp.
TCGGCCCCGACCCGGGACCGGCATACATCCGCCCGGAGTTGATCTCCGGCGGTAACATCGCGAAATCCATTGCTACACGCCTCCTTAGCTGGTCGCGATCGTGTTGGCGGCTTCGGTGGCCGCATACGAACCGGCACTGGCGCCCAGAGTGCCCAGGAACAGGTCATGAATAGCTGCCGCCTGAGTGCTCACCGCCTGATACATCGCGGCGTGCATGGCGAACTGCGCCGCGGTCAACGCGGACACCTCATCGGCGGCGGCGGGCACCACCTTGGTGGTCGGGGCCGCCGCGGCCGGACTCTGCGCGGCCATCGCAGAACCGATACCCTGCAAGTTGCCGGCCGCCGTCGCCAGCATCTCCGGCTGTGTGGTTACGAACGACATGTGCTGCCTCCTTAAGAGATATTTGGACTCGGTGTCTGGAGTCGGTTGATGGCGCTTCCACTGATCCGGCCATCGCCCTTTGCCCGTTATAATGTGCATTCCGGGCTGTGCAGAACGAGACCCATTGGCCGGCAATGATTTCATCGAACGAACCGGCCAAGACCCCGGGCTCGAGTGGGAGCAAGTCGGCCTTGACACATACGAAATATCTCTCACGCGAACCTCGCTGCGGATAACCATCGCAGGATGGCGATGGAAATTATCCGATCATCATCCGTTCATCTTTACGATCTTGGGTGAAAATGGGTAAGAAGTTGAACGAATCGTTGAAGATGCGAATGCGCCGAATTACCGGCTAAAAGAACTCTCCACAGCCGCATCACGCAGCTTCACAGATGCGATTTCGACTGTTCCGTCACACGGCCAAGCCCGCCGTCACCAGAGGACCGGTGGCCACGACTCGCCAGTGGGAGATAGACCTCGGGTTCTCCTTCTGCTCCTTCGCTGAGGCGAGGCTAACGACCGAGCGCTGAACGAATTGGCAAGTGTGTCATCTCGCTGGCATTATCTGCCGCGCCTGCGCGTGCTTGCGGCGCCAGCAAAGGCGGCACGGAGACTGTCAGCGCGGTGACGTGATGCCCGCGATCGTAACGCTGCGGCGAAAGATCGCAACGCTTTTGGCGCTGGCGTCACGCTGTTGAGCTACGCGGCCAGCGGAGCGTAGGCGTTGATGCGCTGAAGGGACGGCCTCAGCCACTGAAAAGGCCGACCGTGCGAGCGACGGCGCTGGCCGCATTCGCGATCGTCTGGGTCGCTTCCGTCGCGGGTGTGTTCGGTGCCAAGGTCAACGGCTTGCTCAGCGCGTACAGCTGGAAGCGGTAGTGGTGCACGCCGGTGCCGGCCGGTGGGCACGGGCCAAAATACTCCGCCTTGCCGCTGGAGTTCAGACTGACTGTCGCTCCCGCCGGCAGCGCGCCTTCAGCGATTTCGGTGGTCGAGGGTGGGATGCCGGTTACTACCCAATGGACATAGAGCCCGGCGGGGGCATCGGGGTCATCGACCACCAAGGCCAGAGACTCGGTGCCAGTCGGCACGGGCTCCCAGCGAAGTGGCGGAGGCACGTTGCGGCCCTTACAGGAGTACTCGGTCGGGATCTGCGTGTTGTCGGCGAACGCGGGACTGGTCAGCGCGAAGGCGGCGGGCGCAGCTGGCGGTGGCGATGCCGTGGTCATCGCGGTTCCTGGGGTGGTGGGAGCAGGTTTCTGTTGCGGGTTCACCTTAGCGCCACCGCACGCGGGGAGCGTGAGAAACAGCAGCGCCAGGGTGGCTAACGCCAGTCTCATGGGCGTGTGTATACCCGCTTGTCGGGCGTGGCGTAAAGGGGGCGCACCGATGGACGAGGGTGCCTACGCGGCCAGCGGAGCGTAAGTGGTGGTGCGCTGACGCGCGGGGCGACCGATGCCTGCGGCGATCGCGACCAACTCAGGGACCGTCTTCGCCGATCCGTGTTCCGAGCCGGCCATCCGGGAGATGGTCTCCTCCATCAGCGTGCCGCCCAAATCGTTGGCGCCGCCGTTGAGCATCACTTGTGTGCCCTCCACACCGAGCTTCACCCAGCTGGTCTGGATGTTAGAGATACGGCCGTGCAACATGATCCGCGCCAGTGCGTGCACGGCGCGGTTGTCGCGACGGCTGGGCCCGGGCCGTGATGCGCCGGCCAGATACAGCGGCGAATTCTGGTGTACGAATGGCAGCGGCACGAACTCGGTGAAACCGCCGGTGCGGTCCTGGATGTCGCGCAACACGTTGAGGTGGGCGACCCAGTGCCGCGGACTGTCGACATGCCCATACATCATCGTCGACGACGACCGCAGGCCCACCTGATGGGCGTTTGTGACGATCTCGATCCACATCGATGTCGGCAACTTGCCCTTGGTGAGCACCCAGCGCACCTCGTCGTCCAGAATCTCGGCCGCGGTGCCGGGGATGGTGTCCAGCCCCGCCTCACGCAGGCTGATCAGCCACTCCCGAATGCTCAACCCGCTCTTGGTTACACCGTTGGCTATCTCCATCGGGGAAAAGGCGTGCACGTGCATCGACGGCACTCTCGCCTTGACGGCGCGCACCAGATCGGCGTAGCCCGTAACCGGCAACTCGGGGTCGATACCGCCCTGCATACATACCTCGGTGGCGCCTGCTACGTGGGCTTCCCAGGCGCGGTTGGCGACCTCGGCCGTGGACAGCGAGTACGCGTCGGCGTCACCTTTGCGCTGAGCGAACGCGCAGAACCGGCAGCCGGTGTAACAGATGTTGGTGAAGTTGATGTTGCGGTTCACCACGAACGTCACGTCGTCGCCGACGACGTCTTGGCGGATGGAATTGGCCAGTGCGGCAACCGCATCCAGCGCGGGGCCGTCGGCGGTGGCCAACGCCAGGTACTCGTCGTCGCTGCAGCCGGCGGGATCGCGTTCAGCTGAACGCAGGGCGGCCAGCACGTCGGTGTCGATGCGTTCGGGCGCGCGGGCCGCCAGCTCGTGCACGTGTGCACGGATCGAGTCCCAATCCCCGAACGCGCTGTCGAGATCGCTGCGGGCCTCGGTGGAGCGGCCCTCGATGTCGATCGCCGCATGCAGGTCCACCCGACCAGAAGACTGCACCTCGTCGGGCTCCTGCCAGGGCATGCCAACCGGGTTGACGTCGCGAGCCAGACCGGTCGCCGGATCGGCCAGCGCGGTGACGTGCCCACGGACCCGAGGGTCGATCCACGCCGCTCCGGCCTGCACGTATTTGGGGTGGGCGGTGAGTCGCTGCACCAGGCCGTACCCGGCTTCCGCGGTGACGGCGGCCAGCTCATCCAGAGCGGGCCAAGGCCGTTCGGGGTTGACGTGGTCGGGCGTCAACGGTGAGACACCGCCCCAGTCGTCGACACCGGCGGCGATCAGCGCCAGGCACTCGTCGCCGGACACCAGGTTCGGCGGCGCCTGGACACGCATCCCCGGGCCGAGCACCAGTCGCGCCACCGCCACCGTCGCCAGGAAATCGTCAATGCCGGCGTCGGGCATCGAGGCCATCGCGGTGTGTTCCTTGGCCCGGAAGTTCTGCACGATCACTTCCTGGATGTGCCCGAACTCCTTGTGCGACTTGCGAATCGCATGCAAGGTATCGGCGCGTTCGTGCAGCGTCTCTCCGATGCCGACCAGCAGGCCGGTCGTGAACGGAATGGACAACCGGCCGGCGTCGGTCAAAACGCGCAATCGAACCGCCGGATCCTTGTCCGGGCTCCCGTAATGCGCGAGCCCCTTGATTTCGAATAGCCGCCGCGACGTCGTCTCCAGCATCATGCCCATCGAGGGTGCTACCGGTTTCAGCCGCGACATCTCCGACCAGCTCATCACGCCCGGGTTCAAGTGCGGCAACAGCCCGGTCTCCTCCAGCACCCGGATCGCCATGGCCCGCACGTAAGACAGCGTGGAGTCGTAGCCCCGTTGAGCGAGCCACTCCCGCGCCTCTGGCCAGCGATCCTCGGACCGGTCACCGAGCGTGAATAATGCTTCCTTGCAACCAAGTTCGGCGCCGCGACGGGCGATGTCGAGGATCTCGTCCGGTTCGAGAAACATACCCATCCCCTGGGCGCGCAGCCTTCCGGGCACGGTGACAAACGTGCAGTAGTGGCAGGTGTCGCGGCAGAGGTGGGTGACCGGGATGAACACCTTGCGCGAATAGCTAATCGGCAGCCGGCCATTGGGGCCGCGTCGGCCGGCCGACTCCAGTCCCGCGTCGCGCACCCGCGCCGCGCTGCGACACAGGTCCGCCAAGTCGTCGCCGCGTGCGGTCATCGCGATCGCGGCTTCGTCGACGTTCAGCGCCACGCCGTTGCGCGCGCGCCGCAGCACACGACGCAGCGCCGACGCGCTGGCCTTGGGGGGGACGACGGGGCTGGGCAGGACGGCGCGCTGCGGGTTCAGAGCCACTCCCGTGTAACTCCCGTCCGGTCGATTTTCATCCGCACTTCCGCACAACCTGGAACCTCGGCGCGTGGCATACGCGCAACAGTAGCCCCTGGCTGCGCAGCGTCGGCTCGCTGACCTTCCCTGCGGCCTAGGTTGCCGGACCTGACCGATTCGCTGATGCCGACGTCAACGACCAGATATATTCAACGATTGACGCGCATCCTCGAGGAGGCCTCGTGGACGTTTCCGCACGCTCGTTCTTTATGTCAGGGGTCGCAGCCGTCGGCGCCACTGCCATCGCGCTGGCGCCTGCGGTGACGCCGCCTGTCGTCGAGATCCCCGACTCCGCGGCCGTCCACCTCAGCGCGGCCGTGGAACCATTGATCCCGGATTTGCTGGACTCGGCGCTGGTATCGATACCGCAGCTACCCTCCGCCGTTGCCGACGCCGCGATATTCGCTCCGGCAGCAATCGCGGACCCCACGATCGGCGGGGCCATCGAATCTTTGTACCTCGCCGTCGAACCGTGGGTAGCGTACGTCTTCGACCTCGCCGCGTACGTCGTTGGCTTTGTGCCGTACGTGGGTGTGCTGGCACCGCAGATCACTTTCGTGTACGACCTCGTCGAGTCCATCGTGCGGAGCTTCTTGTGCGTTTACGGGTGCGAGTACAACTTCATCGACTTTCTGAACGGAACCGTCAGTTTCGGTGGGGCGTTGAGCATTGTCGCCACGGCCATCGCGGATGCGTTCAGCACGTTCATACACACCGAGATCAACTGGTTGCTCGGTTTCTTGCCCCCGTTGCCCCCGTTGCCGCCTCTTCCAGACGTGGCCGCCGCGGCAGCGGATAACGCGCCCGTCGAAATGGCGACGGCCCTACAAGAACCCGTGGGCGGATTGCTCGACGCCCACGGTGCCTTGATTCCCGCGTTGGTGGAGCCCCTCACGGCAGCACCGAACATCGTGGCAGCGTCGGACGGCGTAGCAGCACTGGACCCCCTGGCAGCACTGGACCCCGGTGCAGTGCTGGATCCCGGCCCCCTATCGGACCTTGGCGCGGTTTTCGACGCCGGCGCACTGTCGGGCGCCTTGTCCGACGTCAGCGCACTATTCGGCCTGGGACTGGACCTCGGCGGAGTACTGCTAAGCCTCGTGCCCTAACCCTGGATCGCGGCTGGCGACTGTCGGAACGTAGGCGTCACCGGCGGGCCCTGTGCCGCCACAGCACAGCCGCCGGCGGCGCCACGCGCAGCACCAGCAGCACGATCTGGCCGAACTGGTCGAAACCCGGCCCGCCGAACACTTCGTCGTCACCGGAACCGCCGAGGGCGGGCGCGGCGATGGTCACCAGCCAGGTCCACAGGGATACCGCGGCCAGCCAGTGGTGATGGTCTCGTCGTCGGGGTGGGCAGGGCGATGCTGCGTCGCGGGTTCAGAGCCATTCCTCGTTAAAGTCCACCCGATCGAGAATCATCGGCGCATCTCTGGAAAACCTCGGAGCCTGGCATGACCGTCACATTAGACCCGAGCTACCCAGCTGGCGGCTCGGCCCCGACCGGCGGCAGACTCCTCCGGCGACGGTGCCGCCACAGCACCCACACGGGTGGCACGACACCCAGCGTGATCAGCAGCAGCGCACCGTAGGCCATCACTCCCCGGCCACCCAGGATGACAGCGTCACCAGGACCGCCCAAGGTCATCCCCGCCACCGTCAATAGCCAGGTCCACAGCGGCAATGCGGCCACCCGCGCCGACTTGGTCCATCGCAGGGCAGCCCATACCAGGGCCGCGTTGACCAGGCCACTGATCAGCGCGCTGACAGGAAATGGGACCGACCCGATATAGGCGGGCATCAGCAGGGCCCCGACCAGCGCGGAGAGGACGCCATCGATGGCCAGCAATGTCAGGACGACGATACGAAGGGCGGGATCCGTCGCGCCGGTGTCCTCAGCCGGCTCGGCGCTTGCCTTGATGGCGGTCAGGTCGTGACGCTGTCGAGTTGCGCGACCAGGGAGCCTATCACCCACTGGAAGCTGTCGAATCGGTCCTGCCAGTGCTGCAGGTTGGGGTCCAGATCGGGGTCCATACCAGACTCCTTCCGTGGCCTGCTTGGTCCGCAGCCTACCGTGTGCCTGACTCGGTCAGGTCCAGTCCGGCCAGCAGATCGGTTTCCCAGCCGCGCGCATCGCGATCCCCTTCGGTGCCGGCGACGAGAATGTAGTGCTCGGCGGCCAGGATGGGCAGCGCCAGGTTGTTCGACAAGGCGCATGCCCGGCCGGTGGGGCCAACGGTGACTTGGGTCGTGTGGGCGGCGAGTGCGGCAACCTTGGCGGGGAGAGCGTCCGCGGCCTCGACAACGGCGTCGATCTCCTCGTCGGGATATCCGAAGCCCGCGAGTTCATTGTCGCTTGGCGGAACTACCCATTCGGGTCGCACATCGTCGCGATCCAGCGCGCGCCAGCCCGCCACCAATGCGCTCGTCGCCATGACCGTCCAGTAGAACTTCGGCACCGTCCACGGTGCGCCCGGGTAGTCAGCGGTGCCGGCTGCGGCCACCGCCGCTGTGGTGACAGCGTGGGTACGCACGTGGTCGGGATGGCCGTAGCCCCCGTTGGGGTCATAGGTCACCACAACATGCGGGCGGTGCTCGCGAATGATCGACACGAGTGCGCCGATAGCCTCGCGGTCGTCGGCGTCGATGAACTTCGGCCGACGCCGCTGCGGGGTGCCGGGCATTCCCGAGTCACGCCAGCGACCCGCGCCGCCGAGAAAGATCGGTGCGTCGACCCCCAGTGCGCGCAACGCTGCGGTGAGTTCGCCGATGCGATAGCCACCGAGTTGGTCGGCATGGTCGACGGCGAGCTGCGCCCAGCGGTCGCCGATGACCTCACCCTCCTCCCCGAGCGTGCAGGTGACGACGCGCACCCGCGCGCCGCGGGCGGTGTAATGCGCGATGGTGGCGCCGTTGGTGATGGTCTCGTCGTCGGGATGTGCATGCACGAACAGCAGCCGCGGCGTCTCCTGCATGGGCGCACCATACCGGCGTGGGAGCTGCTTTCGACTTGCGGCCAGCCTTCGCAGCTGCCCATGCCCCGCCACCGCGACGGTACGCGAAGGCACGGTCTAGATTTTAGGACTACAGACGATACCGTTCACTAAACGGGAAACCATAGCCTCCACCAAATAGGAACGCTAGCGACTACTGTTGGCGTATGCCACAGCACACCAAAGCCACCCCGAAAGCCATTCGGAGCCGCCGGCGAGGTGAGGTCCTCGAGCGTGCTTTGTATGAGGCGACATTAGCCGAACTGGCCGCTGTCGGCTACGGCGGGCTGACCATGGAAGGCATCGCGGCGCGCGCCCGCACGGGCAAGGCCGCGTTGTATCGGCGCTGGGCCAGCAAGCATGACTTGGTGCAGGCCGCTCTGCATTACGCCGTGCCGCCATTGCCCGAGCCTCGCGCCGACCGGCCGGCGCGGGACAACCTGCTGGCGGTGCTCACCGCGCACTGCGACGTCCTAGCCGGCAACACCGCCTTCCCTGGCCTGGCCATCATGGGCCAGCTGATTCACGAACCCGAACTGCGCGCGATCTTCGCCGACGCTGTGGTGGCTCCCCGCCTGCGAATCATCGAATCCATCCTGCGGGCCGGCGTACGCAACGGCGAGATCGATGCCGCCATGCTCACCCCACTGACCGCACGAGTTGGACCCGCGTTGATCAACCAGCATCTCCTGCTCACCGGGTCACCGCCGGACCGGCGGCGACTGATGCGGATCGTCGACACCGTCATTCCGCACTCGGCACCGCACCCCGACTGAAAGCCATGGCCTCTTAATCCACGCGGGTCGCGGCGACCGCCCATACCGGCATGTGCACCCGATGATCCTCCAGCAGGGGCTCGATGACGCGGAGCCGATCTTGCAGCGGCTTGAACCGGTCCGCCGTGCTCGGTTGGGAACTCATCCTCTGCTGCATGAACGCGAGCGTCTCCGGGCCGAAGATGCCCACGTATGTGGAGGTGCCCACGTAGTCGACGTGCCATCCGCTTGAACCAAGGACCCGTTCGAAGTTGTCGGCCGGCAGGCCGTCGAATTGCACACCGTTGACGTTGTGCCGGCCGAACTCGAACATGTACAGCCGCGCGCCGGGTTTGGTGGCCTTGTGCAAAGCTTGCGCGTAGTGCGTCTGGGTTTGCTCGTCGTCTAAGAACACGTGGTAGAACGCACTGTCTACCACGGTGTCGAAGCGACCCTCGAACCCGTCCAGTTTGGTTGCGTCGGCCACCTGGAAGTTCACCTGTACCCCGGCGCGCTCGGCGTTTCGCTTCGCCAGTTCGATCGCAGCCGGTGAGCCATCGATGCCAGTGGTCGAATAACCGTGCGACGCATAGTGGATCGCGTGATACCCCGGACCGGTCCCCGGGTCGAGCACCTCGCCGCGGACCGCGCCGTAAGCCACCAGCTGCTGCACCACCGGCTGCGGCCCACCGATATCCCAGGGCACCAGCACCTCCCCCGCGCGCCCGGCACTGTACAACTCTTCGAAATCCGGTCGAACCGTCTCGTTAGCCATCGTTCGCTCCCTACCTCATCGACGCATGCACAGTTTGTAGACAATGCCGTTCACTATCAGCTCAGCATATCGGTCGCCGCGAACAAACGCTAGCGGCTATAGAGATCGTTAACGAAGCCAACCTGCCGCACCTGGCGTCGCGTTGCCCCGCAAGTCTTTTCAACGCTATCGGCAAGGTCCTGGACGGTTGTGCGGGCTGGGCTATTGCGTGGTCTTCAGCCACTGGCCGGCGTCACCGACGATACCGACCGGCACCGCACCGGACAGGCTGACGTTCTGCACGCTCGGACCCGCGGCGACGATCGTGGTGTCCTGCAGGATCGGCAACACGGTCGACATATTCCACAGCCGCGGTTCGACTGCGTTTATCACGTCGTTGATGTTCTTGTTGCCGTTGAGGGCCGCATCGATATTCGACTGGATGCTGCGATCGCAGATTCCGGTGATGTTCGACGGCGCTTGCACCAACGCACCAGGCTCAGGCGTCCGGCTCGGCGTCGGCAACGTGGGTGTCGTTGCGTTGGTAGCCGCGGGTCCGGAGGACCGGGAAGACGGCGGCAGCGCATCGGATTTCGTTGTCGGCGGCCCACCCGACGTCGACACTGCGGTCGCCTCCAACGCGGGACAGCCGTACCGCGAGGCCAGGAGCGTCGCCAAGTTCCCGCCCGCTTGGTGCCAGCCGACGACGGCGTCCACTCGGTTGTTAATCAACGCGTCGCGGTAGAGCGCCACTGGGTCCAGCGCCAGCACGGTCGCGGCAATGCCGACATTGCGCAGTTGATCGGCGGCCGTGTTGGCCACCGCCACCGAGGTCGGGTCGTTGGACGCCACCCCGATGACCAGGGACAGCTGTTTGCCGTCCTTGCTGATCCGGCCGCGGGTGACCTCCGGCGGCCCGGTACTCACCGGCGTGGTCATCGAATCCGCGGCCGGCGGCGCCACCGACGCGGATGTGTCGTTCTCGATCTGGTATCCGGATGCCTGCAGCAGCCCTAGCGCCGCTGCCTGGGTGATCGCGGGCGGCGCGGTCGGCACATAACCCGGGTCGCTCGGCGTACGGATCTGCGCCTGGTCCAGCCTGACGGTGTTGTCACTGCCGGCGCCCACCGCGGCCAGCAGGTCGACGTCGAGCAACCCCAGAATCGCCATGCGGACCTGCGAGTCGGCCAGCTTGGGGACATTCGCGCGCAACGTGAGCTGCATGACCCGCGGTGTCATGATCCGGGCAGTCCGCACATCCGGGATAGCGGACAACTGGGCGAAGGCCGCGGACCCGCCGTGCACCTGGGCCACCTGGGTATCGCCGTTGCGGATGGAATCGGCCAGCGCTGCCGGCGCGCCGGCCCGACGGAAGAGGATGCGGTCGGGTTTGGCCGGCGGACCCCAGTAGCGGTCGTTGCGGGCAATCAGGATCTCGTCGCGCTGCGGGTCTATGTTCTCCACGCGGAATTGCCCACCGGTGACGGGCAGTGCCCGGGACAACCCGGCCGGGAAACCGCCCGGCACGTCCTTGACGATGTGCGCGGGCAGAATGTTGCTGAACAACTCGCGCCAGGCCGGATACCGTTGCGAGAACGTGACGACCGCCTGCTTGCCACCGTCGATCGACTGCACGCCGGTGATCAGGTCATAGCCAGCCGGGTCGACCACACCCGGCTGGCTGACCATCTGCCGCCACAGATACCAGAAGTCGTCGGCGCCGATGGGGGCGTTGTCGGTCCACTGCGCCTCGGGCCGGATCTTGTAGGTCACCGTGAACGGGTTGTCGTTGGTCTCCTCGGCGGACACCAGCAGCGTCGGGTCTATCTCCCAGCGCGATCCCGTCGGCGTGCTGGGGTCGGGCACTGGCCGGAATGCGCTGGGCAGTACCAGCGAGCTGATCGCTGCGTTCACCGCCGACAGATCGGACAGCAGATGCGGGTTGAACCCGGCGCCGATCGAGTCGATGCCCACGATGACCTGCATAATGCGCTGCGGCGGCGGAGGGATGCTGCGCGACGTCTCGGTGCTCTGCGGCGCGGGCGGCGGCTTGACGGTGCAACTCGATAGCACCATCGCCAACGACGAAGCCAGCACGCCGACCATTACGCAGGCGCGACGCGCACGTTTCGGCACGCCCACCAGGGTATCGGGGGCCGGTTCAGGCCCCAGCGTATGACACGAGTTTGCCGAGCGTGGCGTGGTTCAGGCCGAGCTGGTCACAGCAAACCGCGGTCATCCATTGTCTGGGACCGGACGTCCTGCGCGGCGAAGCAGGTGGCATTGGGTCCGGCGAATGAGTTGACCGTCTCCTCTAGAGCTCCCGTCCCCGCAGCTGAACAGCAATGCCTGGTCACATCTACCACATCAGTGTCCGCGAAGACAGGATGCGCGATTTGCCCACATCCGAGCGACAACCGCGTCGGCGGCACGCAGGCAGGCGCGAACTGGCCAAACGCGTGCTGGCCCTACGCGCCCAACCGGGCTGTCGCTGGAAGGCGGGCTCCCGAGGAGCCGAATTCGCCGACTGTGACGCCACCCCCCTACCGCGCTAGCCGCGGGCCTTGGCCCGCGCGCGGCTGCGGGCCCGGGCGGTCGCGTCGAGTTCAACCTTGCGCAGCCGCACCACCTCGGGAGTCACCTCGACGCATTCGTCGGACGCGCAGAACTCCATGGCCCGCTCCAGGTCGAGCTCGAGCGGCTTAGCCAGCGTCTCGATGACATCGGCGGTCGACGACCGGATATTTGTCAGCTTCTTCTCCCGGGTGACATTGATGTCGAGATCCTCCGGACGCGGGTTGATCCCGACGACCATGCCCTCGTAGGTGTCCTGACCGGGTTCGACGACGAACTGGCCCCGATCGGCCAGCTGCAGCAGCGCGAATGCCGTGATGGTGCCGGATCGGTCGGACACCAGCGACCCGGTGTGCCGGGCCCGGATCTCCCCCGTCCACGGCCGGTACCCGTCGAACACCGCATGAGCCACGCCGGTGCCGCGGGTCTCGGTGAGGAAATCGGTGCGCCATCCGATCAGCCCGCGGCTGGGCACCACGAAATCCATCCGCACCCAGCCGGTGGTGTGGTTGGCCATGTCCACCATCCGCCCTTTGCGCGCGGCCATCAGCTGCGTGACCGCGCCGACGTACTCCTCCGGACAGTCGATGGTCATCGCCTCGAACGGCTCGTGCAGCTTGCCGTCGATGGTCTTGGTCACCACCTGCGGCTTGCCGACGGTCAATTCGAATCCCTCCCGGCGCATCTGCTCGACCAGCACGGCCAGCGCCAGCTCGCCGCGGCCCTGCACCTCCCAGGCGTCCGGTCGGCCGATGTCGAGGACGCGGATCGACACGTTGCCGACGAGCTCGGCGTCCAGCCGGTTGCGCACCAGTCTGGCGGTGAGCTTGTGGCCGGGCACCTTGCCGGCCAGCGGCGAGGTGTTGGTGCCGATGGTCACCGAGATCGCCGGCTCATCAACAGTGATGCGCGGCAGCGCTTTCGGGCGCTCGGGGTCGGCCAGCGTGTCGCCGATCATGATCTCGGGTATGCCGGCGACCGCGACGATGTCCCCCGCGATGGCTTCCCCGGTTGGCGAGCGCTCGATGCCTTCGGTTGCCAGCAGTTCGGTGATCTTGGCTGTCGTGCCGACGGGCTCACCGTCGACCTCGCGCATCCACGCCACGGTTTGGCCTTTGCGAATGCGGCCGTTGTAGATGCGGATCAGCGCCAGCCGGCCCAGGAACGTCGACGCATCGAGGTTGGTGACCAGCGCCTGCAGTGGCGTGTCCGGGTCGCCGCTGGGCGGCGGAATATGTTGCAGCAGAACATCAAACAGTGGGTCGAGGTTGTCGCCGTCGGGCACTTCCCCGTCGGGCGGCGCCGTCGTGGAGGCCACCCCGGCGCGACCGGATGCGTATAGTGTCGGCAGACCCAGGGCGTGCTCGGCGGCCTTCGCGGCCTCGTCGTCCAAGTCGGCGGCGACGTCGAGTAGCAGGTCGTGACTGGCCTCCACGACCTCGCCGATGCGCGCGTCGGGCCGGTCGGTCTTGTTGACGACGAGGATCACCGGCAAGTGCGCCGCCAGCGCTTTGCGCAGTACGAAGCGGGTCTGCGGCAGCGGGCCCTCGGAGGCGTCCACCAGCAGCAGCACCCCGTCTACCATGGACAGCCCGCGCTCCACCTCGCCACCGAAGTCGGCGTGCCCGGGGGTGTCGATGACGTTTATCACGGTGACGCTGCCGTCGGGGTGATGACGGTGCACGGCGGTGTGCTTGGCCAGGATCGTGATGCCCTTTTCCCGTTCCAGGTCGCCGGTGTCCAGCACGCGTTCCTTCAGCTCACCGCGTTCGTGCAGTGCCCCCGACTGCCGCAGCATGGCGTCGACCAGCGTCGTCTTGCCGTGGTCGACATGCGCGACGATGGCGACATTGCGGAACTGCACCGAGTGATTCTGGCAGTGCCGGATTGCCCGGCTCCTCCTCGGGCCGCTTTCACGGCCCGCATCGTCGCCTGGCAGTGCCGGATTGCCCGGCTCCTCCTCGGGCCGCTTTCACGGTCCGCATCATCGCCTGGCAGTCTGAGAACCCGTTCGCGAAAACCAACTACGCCCGCACTCGGAAGGCTGACACGAAGGCGCTGTGAAGCCCAGCAAGCTCGCCGACGTCAAACCGAAAAAGAAGTGCTGCCGCAGCAAGCCGCGGTGCAAGCGCTGCCCCGTCGTCATCCACGCGGTGCGCAAGGCCCGGCACAATGGGATCCGCGGCAAGAAGCTGGAGAAGGTCTACCGGCGCGCACGGCAGAGCCGATGACAAACCGCAGCGCGGTTACCACCCGCGGCGGCGCGGCGCCGCACCCACCAATTCGTTGTTGGCCGCCACATCGCGGCTGCGGTAGACGATGTAGGGCCGGAACAGATAGGCGATCGGCGCGCTGAACGCGTGGACCAGTCGGGTGAACGGCCAGAGCGCGAACAACGCCAGCGCGATCATGATGTGGATTTGGTAATACAGCGGCGCCTGGAGCATCAGATCCCCACGCGGATCCAGGATAAAGAGCGACCGGAACCAGACGGACACCGTCTGCCGGTAGTCGTGCACCTCGCCGTAGTGCGTGGCCCCCATCAACGTGCAGCTCATGCCCGCCACCAGAGCGCATAACAGCACCGGGTACATCAGCTTGTCGCTGAGGGTGGTGGCCATATGCACCGGTCCGCGGGTCCATCGTCGGTAGATCAGCAACCCGATCCCGACCAGGGTGGCAAACCCAGCCGGGGCGCCGAGAAGCAGCGCCTGCATGTGGTAGACGTAGTCGCTCATCTTGAGTGCCTCGGTTAAGGACTCGGGGATGAAGAGGCCCATGACGTGACCCATGATCACCATCAGACTGCCGAAGTGGAAAAGCGGGCTCCCGATTTGCAGCAGTCGCGACTCGTAGAGCTGTGATGAGCGGCTGGTCCAGCCAAACTTGTCGTAGCGGTACCGCCACCAGGTGCCGACCGCAGCGATCGACAGCGAGACGTAGGGTACGACGTCCCAGAAGATCTCGGCTACGTTCATATCGGCCATATCATGTTCCGCCGGTTCGCTTGGGCGGCACGGTCAAGGTAAATGGTTGCAACCCAACGGCTTCCGCCGGCGGGCCCTGCTGTGCCAGCCGTTGTGCCCGACGCACTTCCTGGTCGGTGACCGGGGGCAGGGTTTCGCACACCGCGGCGATAACGTGCTCGTACGGTGACTGCGCGTCCCTCAATGCCCCCAACAAAACGTCGATGGGCACTCGATGTTCGATCAGCAGTTTTCGCCCTACCTCCGGGTCGATCGTCGCCGCGAACTCCAGCACGACCGGAAGGTGGTCGGGGGCCTCAGCCTTCGGCGGCTCGACACCGGCAGCGCGGTACGCCGAGGCGAACGTCAGCATTTCGCGACCCCGGTTACGGGTGTCGCCGGCCGTCCAATAGGTCAGGTACATCGTCGAACGCCGACGCATATCGAAGGTTTCGACGTATTCCGTGGCGGCGGACAGCGCATCGGTGGCGCGCAGCGCGGCGACGGTACGCCCCAGCAGCTCCGCGACGGTCCCGTCCAGGTGGGCCAGCAGGCGTTCGACGGTGTCGAGGCGTTCGTCACGTTGCTCGTCGGGGTAAGCCAGCAACAGCGAGGCCGCCTGCCACACCAGCCGGTCGCGCAGTATGGGCTCTCGTGATCGGGCGCGCAGCCTCATCGGTGCGGCTGCTCCTCGGGAAACATCCCGGCCGGCACCTCGCCGCCGTCCCAATTCAGCAGGTTCACCCGCGACGAACGCGTCCCGCTGGTGGCCCCGCCCGTCTGTTGCTTTAGCGTATGGAATGTCTCCACGGCGACCGGCACCGGTTCACCGTCGGCCCCGCCGAACGGACCCGACTCGTACATGCCCGGTCCGCCCTCGCCGTCCAACGAGCACCCCGCCATCCGTTCCAAATCGCGGGCCTGGGGTGTGTACGCGGTCGGAATGACGTACCGCTCTTCGTATTTCGCTATCGCGAGTAGCCGGTACATCTCGTAGATCTCTTCTTCGGTCATCCCGACGGAATGCGGTATGTGTGGCTGGGTCTCCCGTCCGAGATTGATGTCACGCATGTAAGAGCGCATCGCCGCCAACCGCCGCAGCACATGCTCGACGACGCCGGTGTCGCCAGCCGTGAACAATTCGGCGAGGTATTGCATCGGGATGCGCAGTGCCTCCAACGCGCCGAACAGGTTGCCCAAGCCCTCCCCGTCGTGGCCGTCGCGGCTGACCGCGTCGACCACCGGCGACAACGGCGGGATGTACCAGACCATCGGCATGGTGCGGTACTCCGGGTGCAACGGCAGCGCCACTTTGTACTTGCTGATCAACGCGTACACCGGTGACCGTTGCGCGGCCCCGATCCACTCGTCAGAGATACCTTCGGCGCGCGCACCGGCGATCACCTCCGGGTCGTGCGGGTCCAAGAAGACCTGGCACTGCGCGTGGTAGAGCTCGGTGTCCTTCTCCACCGACGCCGCCTCCAGCACCCGGTCGACGTCATAGAGCACCAGCCCGAGGTAACGCAACCGCCCCACGCAGGTTTCCGAGCAGATGGTCGGCAGGCCGACCTCCATGCGCGGGTAACACAACGTGCATTTCTCGGCCTTGCCGGTCTTGTGGTTGAAATACACCTTCTTGTAAGGGCATCCCGACACACACATCCGCCAGCCGCGGCAGCGGTCCTGGTCGACCAGCACGATGCCGTCCTCGCTGCGCTTGTACATCGCACCCGACGGGCAGGACGCCACGCAAGACGGGTTGAGGCAGTGCTCGCAGATCCGGGGCAGATAGAACATGAACGTCTCTTCGAGCTGGAGCTTGACCTCGTCGCTCACCTTCTTCAGCACCGGGTCGTTCTGCATCGTCTCCGTCGACCCGGCCAGGTTGTCGTCCCAGTTCACACCCCACTGCAGCTTCATCCGCTTACCGCTGATAAGGCTGCGCGGCGCGGCGGTCGGGAACGTGTCACCGAGCGGCGCCGACGTGAGGTTCTCGTAGTCGTAGGTCCACGGCTCGTAGTACTCGCCAATGGTGGGCAACTTGGGGTTGGCGAAAATCCGCAACAGCTTCCGGATGCGGCCACCGTCACGAAGCCGCAGCCGGCCCTTCTTGTCGCGCATCCAGCCCCCACGCCAGCGGTCCTGGTCTTCGTAGGTGCGTGGATAGCCCACTCCCGGACGGGTTTCGACGTTGTTGAACCACACGTACTCGGTGCCGGTGCGATTAGTCCAGGCCTGCTTGCAGGTGACCGAACAAGTGTGGCAGCCGATGCACTTGTCGAGGTTCATCACCATGGCAAGCTGCGCCATGACCTTCATGGCCGGCCCCGCTCACCATGCTTCGCCGGGCGCATCAGTACTGCACCTCCTGGCTGCGCCGGCGCACCACCGTCACCTCGTCGCGCTGGTTGCCGGTCGGGCCAAGGTAGTTGAAGGCGAACGCGTGCTGGCCGTAGCCACCGGCCAGGTGGCTGGGCTTGATTCGCACCCGGGTCAGCGCGTTGTGGTTGCCGCCGCGCTTGTTGTTGGTCTCGGTGCGCGGCGTGTCCACGGTGCGTTCCTGCACGTGGTAGACGAACACCACACCGTCGGGCATGCGGTGCGAGACGATCGCCCGGCATACGTAGATGCCGTTCGCGTTGACCGCTTCGACCCAATCGTTGTCGCGCACTTTGATTTTCGCCGCGTCTCCCGGGCTCATCCACATCGTGGGACCGCCACGGGACAGCGACAGCATGTACAGGTTGTCCTGATAGGTGGAGTGGAACGACCACTTCGAGTGTGGGGTCAGATACCGCACGGTCAGCCCGATGCCGTCGTCGGTCGGGCCGAGCTCGGGCTGGTTGAACAGCCGCGTCATGTCCAGCGGTGGCCGATAGACCGGCAGATGCTCGCCGAGTTCCTCGATCCAGTCGTGGGCGAGGTAGAAGTGCATCCGTCCGGTGAGCGTGTGGAAAGGCTTGAGGTGTTCGATGTTGATCGTGAACGGGGCGTAGCGACGACCACCGGTCTCACTGCCGGACCATTCCGGGCTGGTGATCACCGGGACCGGGCGCGCCTGGGTGTCGGCGTAGGTGATGCGCTTTTCCTCGCTGCCCTCGGCCAGATGCGCCAGCCGCTGCCCGGTGCGCTTTTCCAGCTCGAGGAAACCCTCGACGGCGAGTCGGCCGTTGGATGTCCCGGACAGCATCAGTATCACATCGGCCATTCGGTTGGCCGTGGTGATCGCCGGACGGCCCTGGCCGGCACCGGAATTCATCACCCCTAACTTGGCGGCCAATTGTTCGATCTCTTGGAAGGGATGCACGGTGAATCCCTTGACGGTCATCCCGAATTTGTCGACCAGCGGACCCAGTGTCACCCACTTGTCGTAGATCGCACCGTAGTCGCGCTCCACCACGGTGAGCTTGCTCATCGTCTTGCCCGGTACCGGCACTTCGCCGGTATGCAACCAAACATGTTCGGTGCCATCGCGATACGCCAGCGCATCCGGGGTGTCATGCAGCAGCGCGGTGAGCACCACATCGCTGCGAGTGCCCAGATGGCGCTTGGCCATAGCGCTGAAGGCGCGCGCGATGGCGCCGAACGCGTCGAAGTCCGAACGAGTTTCCCACGGCGGGTCGGTCGCCGGACTGAACGCGTGCACATACGGGTGCATATCGGTGCTGGACAAATCGGCCTTCTCGTACCATGTCGCGGCCGGCAGCACCACGTCGGACACCAATGTCGTCGACGTCATCCGGAAGTCGATCGACATCATCAGGTCGAGCTTGCCCTCCGGAATCTCCTTGTCCCAGGCGACATCGGTTGGCCGGACCCCCTCGCGCGGGGGTTCGGCCTGCACGTTGGAGTCGGTCCCCAGCAGATGCCGCAGGAAGTACTCGCCGCCCTTGCCCGACGAGCCGATCAAGTTAGACCGCCAGACAGTCAGCACCCGCGGCCAGTTGACGGGGTCGTCGGGATCGGTGACCGCGAGCTTCAGCTTGCGCTGCGCGAGTTGCTCGGCCACGTATTCGCCGACGTCGCGCCCCGCCGCATGCGCCTCATCGGCGACATCGAGACTGGACCGGTCGAACTGCGGATAGAACGGACTCCAGCCCATCGCCGAGGCCGAGGCCAGCAGATCCATCGTGTGCTTGCCCGCGAACCGGCCACGACCCACCGGGCTGGCCAGCTTGTCGGCCCCGTAAGCGTCGTAGTGCCACTGGTCGGTGTGCGCATACCAGTACGAGGCGCCGGGCACCTGCCTCGGTGGCCGCGACCAGTCGGTGGCCATCGCCATCGTCTGCCAACCGGTGAGCGGACGCACCTTCTCCTGACCGACGTAATGGGCCCAACCACCGCCGTTACGTCCCATCGACCCGGTCAACATCAGCAGCGCCAGCACCGCGCGGTAGATGGCGTCGCCGTGGAACCAGTGGCAGATACCGCCGCCCATGATGATCATCGACCGCCCGCCGGATTCCTCTGCGCTGCGGGCGAATTCTCTGGCGACGCGGATCGCCTGCGCGGCCGACACCCCGGTGATCGGCTCCTGCCAAGCGGGCGTGTTCGGCTGGCTGGGGTCGTCGTAACCGGTGGGCCAATCGCCGGGCAACCCGGGACGCGCCACCCCGTAGTGGGCAAGCATCAAGTCGAGCACCGTGCACACCAGGTGCTTCCCGACGCGGCGCACCGGGACGCCCCGCGCGATGGTTTCGCCGTGTCCGTCGATGGTGTCGAAGCCGGGAAACTGGACAAGCGCGGTTGCGCGATCGCCGTTGGTGGCGGGCGGACGTTCCACGCTCAGCGCCGGTGTCACATCGCCCAGGTCCAGGTTCCACTTTCCGACGCCGTCCTCGCCGTAGCGGAATCCGATTGAGCCGTGGGGCACCACGACGGAGTCGGTAACCCCGTCCAACACCGCGGGCTTGAACGCCGCGTTCTCCACCCCCTGACCGATGTCGGCTGCCGTGAGGTTCTTTCCGGGAACCAATGCGTCGCCGCGCTCCTCGAGCTTGATCAAAAACGGCAGGTCGGTGTAGCGGCGCGCGTAGTCCGCGAAGAACGGGACCTGCTGTTGGACATGGCATTCCGAGAGAATCACGTGGCCCATCGCCATGGCCAGCGCCCCGTCGGTGCCCGCCGCGCACCGCATCCACTCATCGGCGAACTTGGTGTTGTCGGCGTAATCAGGGCTGACGGTCACCACCTTGGTACCGCGGTAGCGAGCCTCCGCCATCCAGTGCGCGTCGGGGGTACGGGTGATGGGAACGTTGGAACCCCACATCACCAGATACGCCGCGTCCCACCAGTCCCCGGACTCCGGCACATCGGTCTGATCGCCGAACACCTGCGGCGAGGCCACCGGCAGGTCGGCGTACCAGTCGTAAAACGACGTCATCACGCCGCCGATCAGCTCGACGAACCGACAGCCGGCGGCATGGCTGACCATCGACATCGCCGGAATCGGCGAGAAACCGGCAACCCGGTCGGGGCCGTACGTCTTGATGGTGTGCACGTGGGCTGCGGCGATCATCTCGGTTGCTTCGGCCCAACTCACCCGGACCAGCCCGCCCTTGCCACGGGCCTGCTGGTAGCGGCGACGGCGCTCGGAATCGGCCTGG
This sequence comes from Mycobacterium sp., assembly GCA_035625875.1. Lineage (GTDB taxonomy): Bacteria > Actinomycetota > Actinomycetes > Mycobacteriales > Mycobacteriaceae > Mycobacterium. The sequence goes on from DASPOT010000289.1 coordinate 20,037, forward strand.
ATATCCGCCCACGCCAGCACCGGGTCGCTGAGCCGGGCTTTGGCTTCCCGGAACATCTCGACCAGGACGCCGCGGGCATACGGATACCGCACCCGGGTCGGCGAGTAGCTGTACCAGGAGAACGACGCACCGCGAGGACAGCCCCGCGGCTCGTACTCGGGCCGGTCCGGACCCACCGACGGGTAGTCGGTCTGCTGGGTCTCCCAGGTGATGATCCCGTCCTTGACGTAGATCTTCCACGAGCACGACCCAGTGCAGTTCACGCCGTGCGTCGAACGGACCACCTTGTCGTGGCTCCACCGGTCCCGGTAGAAGACGTCGGCCTCCCGGCCGCCGCGGCGGGTGACAGTGCGCAGGTCGGAGGAGAACTCGCCCGGGGTAAAGAAGCGGCCGCTGCGCTCCAGCAGCTCCTCAAGAGGTCCACCGACGTGGGGTGTCACGCTCAAGGGAGGACCTCCTTAAATCGAGCGGCGCGCCTCGTCGCTGGGCCGTCGGAGTACGACCCCGTCGCGGTGTATTCCGGACAGGTCAGCGGCCCGACCTGTCCGACCAGGATCGGCGTGGCCATCAACACCGGCGGCCCACGCGCTGGTCAGTAACAGGTCACCAGCATAGATGGCGGCCAGCGCGACCACGCTCGCAGCGCCGCGGCTGCTTGCGGAGACCCGGCCAACCAACACCGAGCTCCTCCCGCGACGGATACCAGCGCCCGCCGCCAATGCTGAACCCATGCGCTACCGGCAAGCAGGCTTGAGACCAGAGTGGCAGGTGTGCGTTAACGTTTCGTGTGTCTTTGTAAAAAGCAGGTCACAATGAAATTTCACAGCGCCTTCCTTCATCGGCACTGTGTTTCGTCTGCAAGAACCCTGTGGGCTTTCCGATGAGGCCTGCAGGGAAGCCATGCGGTGGCGCGGCTCATTGCGCTTTCAGGACTCGAGTCAGCTCCGCCAGCCACGCGCGATCGGCAGGCACCCAGTCGATATCGTGCAGTCCAGCCGCCGTCACCCAGCGCAGTGCACGGTGGTCGCGAGGATGCGGTTCGCCTCGAACCACGTGCACTAGGTACGCCCGCAGCGTCATCGTTCCGTTCAACGGAATGTCGTCGCCCAGGCGTGCACCCACCGCGACGTTCTCTACCTCAAGGCCTAGCTCCTCGGCCAATTCGCGGGCCAGTGCGGCGGGCTCGGTTTCGCCGGCTGCGACCTTGCCTCCGGGCAGTTCCCAGCGGCCCGCCAATTCCGGCGGCCGAAGCCGCTGCGCCACCAGGACCGCGGAGCCGGAGATGACGGCTCCGGCAACGACGATCTGGTTCGGCATGGCCAGTGACGGTATACCGTCGACGTATGGCTGTGTTAACGGATGAGCAAGTAGACGCCGCATTGCCCGGCCTCGTCGGCTGGAAGCGCGCCGAAGGCACCCTGCGCCGGTCGATCAAGTTTCCGTCATTCATGGCCGGTATCGACGCCGTGCGCCGGGTCGCCGAGCGCGCCGAAGCCAAGGATCATCACCCCGATATCGATATCCGTTGGCGGACAGTGACTTTCTCGCTGGTCACGCATGCCGTGGGTGGTATCACCGAGAACGACATAGCGATGGCGCGCGACATCAACGAAATCATCGGGAGCTGACGGTTCGTCCTCCGGTAGCGGCGATCCAAACCAAGGTCGCCAGCGTCGCCACGATGTAGACCAGCCCTCCCCAAGCCAAGTACCAGGGGCGGCTCTCCTGCCAGATGGTCGGTTGAGCGAAGCTCAGCAACCACGGCACACCGATGATCGTCAACGCGAGCCACCCCCAGCCGAGGATCCGCGCGCCGCGGCGCTCGCACAGTGACCCGTGAATCAGCCAAATCATCAACGACACCAGCCACACCCAGTGATGCGTCCACGAAATCGGTGAGAGCAGCAGCCCGAATAACTCGACCACCAGCAGCTTGCCGAGCCGGTCGGGTTCGGTGCGGCCGCCAGTGTCGAGCGCTCGCCAAGCCAGGATTGCCACTACCGCAGTGACGGCGATTGCGGCCAAGACCAGCGGACCATAGCCGGCGTCGTGGCCGAGGATCCGGGAGATCCCGCCACGCCAGGATTGATTGAACGAGGTTTCAACGGGCCCAACGCGGTGGGTGTCGCCCAGAAGGTGAGTGAAGTAGTAGCGGGCCTGATCACCGACGACCAGGGCCGACACCGCGACGCTGGCGAGGAAGACAACCGCCGAAAACACCGCCGCGGACCAGCGTCTGACGCCGACGAAATAAACGCCGGTGACTGCCGGCGTCAACTTCACTCCGGCCGCCACTCCCACCAACAAGCCCGATAACCACGACCGCGTGGTGAAAACCGCCCAAAGGGCCGCCAGCACCAGCAGCACATTGACCTGCCCGTAGTCGAAGGTGCTGCGCAGCGGCTCGATCCAGATGGTGATCGCTGTCCACAGCATCGCAGCGCGGTAGCCGCCGCCGGCGGGAACGCCGAGCAAGCGCTGGCTGATCCGAACCACGCCGTATAGCGCGGCTATCGTCCCGACCTGCCACAAGAAAGCGACGAGGCCGAACGGCAGCAGGTGCAGCGGGTAAAAGACGACCGCCGCGAACGGCGGATAGGTGAACGGCAGCGGGAAATCCGGCGTCTGGTCGGCGTAGACGTAGCTGTACAGGGTGCCGGGATGGTCGATGGCGGCCGCGCCGCCGATATAGACGTGCAGGTCGACGAAGTTCGCGCCATTGGGCGCCAGATAAGTCCAGGCCAGCCGTGCAGCGATGCTCAGGGTCAGCAGCAGTGGCGCGGCAGCGTCCAACGAGATTCGCTGCCGGTGGGTGATGGTTGCCGCCGGGGCGGCCGCGGTGGTGTCTATCTACTCGACTTTAACGATCACGGAGAGCATGCGGCGTTGTCCGCCGTTACGGGACCGTCAGCACGCTCGCGGTAAAGGGCCGGTCGCCGCTGTGACCGCGGCAGCCAAACACCGGGTCACCGCAACCGCTCGTCTGCGTAACGATCGAATAACCGCCACACGTGTCGCTTGAGCCACTTTGGCATCACGCGAAGTATCGGCCCGGGATCTGTCGTCGAGAACCAGGGAGAGCCATGTCAACGATCAGGACGTTGTTACGCGCCACCGCCATCGTGGTGGGCTCGTCGGCCACGCTAGTAGTGGGCGGTCTGGTAGGTACAGCCCACGCCGATCCGGTGCAGCCGGCGCCGACTCCCAATATCGGGGAACAGCTGGTCAACGCGGCAGCCAACGCACCCCAGATGCTGCTAAACCTCGCGACGGCCCTGGGCGCGACACCGCCGGCGCCCCCCGCTCCGCCGCCGTTGGCCAGCGCCGGGATCCGAGTGCCGCAGCCGCTGCCTGCAGTCTTGCCGGGAACGCCAGCCGCCATCCCAGGCATCACCTCCGGTATTCCTGGCGCGACCGCCGCAGTTCCGCGGATAACCTCGGCTATTCCCGGGACTACCACCGGCCTCACGGGGATTACCTCGGTTCTTCCGGGGGCAACCGCTGCCGCGCCGGCGACTGGACCCGCTCAATTGGTGCCTTCGGCGCAGGTCGATCTGCCGACAATGCCGTTCCTCCCGGTGCCGCTGCCGCAACAGGTGTCGTTCCCGGGCGACCTGGCTTCGATCGCGCCGAGCGGTGTCCCGATTCCGCGTGGCGCCACCCAGCCCAGCGCGGCGGTCGCAGCCACTCCGGGCATAGCGCCGGTCATGTCCCCCACCGCCTTGTTGCTGCCGCTTTCCGGGCTGCCCTGACACGCGCTTTTAGCCGGCTAACCCACCGTCGAGGACCGGGAGAACACTGTGCTACGTACTTGGAATCTGGCCAACGGTTTCGTCGTTGTCGCCATCGCGTCGACCACCGCATTCGCGCTTTGCCCCGACGCCGCCGCAGACCCGGCGCCGCCGCCCGTCCCCTTCCAACAGCTACCGGGCCTGCCGGCGATAACGCAGTTGAGCCCGATCATCCAGCAAGCCGCCGCCCATCCCGAGCAGGTGTCACAGCTGCTGATGGCAGCGGCGTCAATGTTTACCCATAATTCAACAGCGCCCGACGAGTCCAAGAGCGTCGCGTCGTCGGTGAACCAGTTCGTGCAGGATCCTCACGGTCCCGTCTCGGTGCCGGCTGACCTGAACCAGCCGATGCCGAACGGAACCACCCTGCCGGGGACCTCCCCCGTGGCTCACGTCCCGCCGGCCGGTGTGGAACCGGGCGCTCAGGCGCACCTGCCGACGGGTATCGACCCGGCCCACGCTGCGGGCCCCGCGCCCCAGGCCACACCACCGGCCGCGCCAGCGCCGATCCCCCCACCCGCATCCGCGCCTCAGCTGGCTCCCACCCCGCCCAGCGCCGCACCGGCGGCCGCGCCGGCTCCACCGGCTGGCCCGCCCGCACCGCCAGGCACCACACCCGCGCCCGCAACGGCCCCGGGTTTCGGCCCGGACGCCCCGCCCACGCAGGACTTCATGTACCCTTCGATCGGCACCGGCTGCCTAGCGGATGGCAGTAACTCGATCGCGACCGCGTTGTCGGTGGCGGGGCCGGCCAAGATCCCGACCCCCGGTCCTGGTCCCGGTCAGACCGCCTACGTGTTCACCGCCGTCGGCACACCTGGACCCGCAGACGTGCAGAAGCTGCCGTTGAACGTCACGTGGGTGAACCTGACCGCCGGCAAATCCGGCACCGTCACGCTAAAACCGCGGCCGGATATCAACCCGGACGGGCCGACCACGTTGACCGCGATAGCCGACACCGGTTCGGGCAGCATCATGTCGACGATCTTCGGACAGGTCACCACCAAGGACAAGCAGTGTCAGTTCATGCCCACCATCGGCTCAACGGTGGTGCCCTGACCGCCGTCGTGCGGGACCGGGCTTAGTACGCCATGAACAGGATCGCGTCGCGGTCATACTCCAGGCCCGGATGAACGCTGGCAAGGTGGGCCTGGGTCAGCTCGACCAGCTCGTCCTCGTCCTTGCCGACGATGGCTTCGCCGCACGGACAGTTCAGGTGTGTCTTCACGTTGCCGCCGTTCCCTTTGCCTCGTGGGCTGCCTTCATCTGTTTCTTGTGAGATCGCACCTGCTCGAGCGAGTGCGCGTCGACGATATCGGCGACCGACATGTGGGTGCCGGCTTTGCCGTATGTCCCGGCGGCCGCCCGCCAGCCCATCGGCCGCACACCGTACTGCTTGCCGAGCAATGCCAGGAAGATCCGCGCCTTCTGTTCACCAAACCCAGGCAACCCCTCGAGTCGCCGCAGCACCTCGTGCCCGTCGGGGTCACCGGCGGTCCACAATGCGGCCGCGTCGCCGTCGTAGCGGTCCACAATGATCTGCGCCAAGGCCTGGATCCGCTTGGCCATAGACCCCGGAAAGCGGTGTATCGCAGGCCTTTCCGAGCACAGCGCGGCGAACTTCTCCGGGTCGTAGTCGGCGATCTCGCGGGTGTCGAAACCACCCATCCGGTCAGCGATCTTCTTCGGTCCCGCGAAGGCGGTTTCCATCGGCACCTGCTGGTCGAGCAGCATGCCGACTAGCAACGCGAACGGGCTGGAGTCCAGCAGTGCATCGGCGGCCGGGTCTTGGACGAGCTGCAGTTTGGGCATTCGCACAGTCTAGAGCCGTGGCGGCAGCACCGCGTTGAGAGCGTCGATACCGATCGCATGCGATGACGGCGGCAGAAACCCGGCCTCTTCGATGATCCCGTCGATGGCCTACGTCGGCGGGTCATCATCCAGCCCGGGAGAGGAACGTCTATCTGGCGCGTCTGTTGTTACCGCGCCCCCGTGCCCGGTACTTGCAGTATCTGGCCGCGTGCACCGGAGTGTCGTCCATTGCAATCGGCGCCTATCACTTCGCCCTTGGAACGGCCTCGGTTCCCGGGCCACCGACGCCAACGCGACTGTCGACTCCCGCGAACGGTTCTACTCGGCGATATTCGCCGGGTACGGCATCGCCGGATACGCGCAACCCGCAAATCCCCGACCCGCGCCAACGATGTGCGCCTGCTGGCGGGCGTCATGCTCGCCAGCGGCGTCGGGCGGTTGGTCTCGCTGGTCCGCAACGGGCGGCCGCATTGGTTTCAAGACGTCCTCACCGCAGTCGAATTCGCTGTTCCGGTCGTGCTTTTCGGGCTTGCCGATGCCCAGGGGAACGCCGAGTTGCGCTCGCGCGGGTAGCGTCTCCTGTCCGCCGACCACTGTGCCGAGACCCTAACCAGGCAACAAGGCTAGCCGCTCTTGCGACGGAATTCCCGACGGTTCTCGATCGGCCCGTGTGTCCGCGGCTGTTTGGCGCCGCCGTCCTTGTGGTCGGATCCGCCCGCCGCCATTGCCTTCTTGCGGTCGAGGGCTTCACGGAATCTGCGCTTGGTCTCGTCCTCTGTTGTGGAATCTGGTGACGAGTTCGATGCAGCCATAACGGCAGCCTAGCGCGCGCGGTCTCACATTGCGCGCGAGCTGAACGCGGGACCGTCGGGTTCGCCGTTCTCGCGGTTACCGCATACCCGGGGGCATGCCGTAGACGTGCGAGATCGGCAGCGTCAGCAGCACCCGCCGATCGGTGACCATCGCGTGGCGGTAGTCGTCCCAGTCCGGGTGTTCACCGGCGATGTTGCGGTACAAGGTAATCAGCGCTTCGACGGTGTCATCGTCGGGTGCGCCTGCCGGTGGTGTCAGTTGCGCTGTGCCCTCGGCAACCGCATACGCCCATCCGTCGTCGGCGCTGACCAAAATCGAGGCCCGCGGGTCACGGCGCAGGTTGCGCGTCTTGGCGCGCGGCTCGGTGATCGACACCTGCACGGTCAGGTTGCGCGGGTCGAAGTAATACTGCACGTTGGACAGCTGGGGGCGCCCGTCGCGCTTCATGGTGGCCAGCACCCCGATTGAATTCCCGCTGATCACGGCCAGAAGCTTGTCGTCGAAGACTTGGCGTCCCATGTCGAAAGCCTACGTCGCTGGCTGCGGGGACCGGCTCGATTCGGCTGCGGCGCCGCTACCATCACGTTATGACGACGGTCGATGGCAACTGTTTGGCGGGCGTCTCAGCTACCACGCTGTGGACGCTGCGCAATCGTGCCATCGAGGCCAAGCGGCCCAACGGTGTGATCGACCATCCTTGGGCGATCACGCTTTTGAGCCGATGACGCGATATGCGGCGTTTTTGCGCGGCGTCAACGTCGGCGGCGTCAACCTCAAGATGGCCGAGGTGGCGAGCGCGTTGACCGACGCCGGATTCGCCGCTGTGCGCACCATCCTGGCCAGCGGCAATGTGCTGCTGGAGTCGGCTTCCGGTCGCGCCGCGGTCCGCGCGAAAGCCGAGTCCGCGTTGCGCGAGAGGTTCGGCTACCACGCCTGGGTGCTGGTCTACGACCTCGACACCGTGCGGGCCATCGTCGATGGCTACCCATTCGAACCCAAGGTCGACGGATACCAGTCCTACGTCACGTTCGTGACCGACACCGCCGTGCTCGACGAACTCGCGGCGCTGGCCGCCGAAGCCGGCGCGGATGAGAAGATCAGCCGCGGCGACGGCGTCATCTACTGGCAGGTGCCCAAGGGCGGCACCCTGGACAGCACCATCGGCAAGACGATGGGCAGGCCGCGCTACAAGTCGTCGACCACCACCCGCAACCTACGCACGCTGGCCAAAGTATTACGGTGAGCGACCGTCGGTAGGGTCGCCTCGATGAGCCCGCTAAACAAGGAGGCTCAGTCGTCGAACGCGGCCTCGACATAGCGCAGCGCCTCGGCCTTACCGAGCCCCAGCGCCTGGGCCGCGTCGTGGTAGACGCGGGCAGCGGCGGCCATCGCGGCGTCGGCTGGGTCGACGCGGGCGACGAAAGTGCCGAAGCGGCCCCGGGTTTCGATGATGCCGGCTGCCTCCAGCTCACGATAGGCGCGGGCCACGGTGTTGACCGCCAGCCCAAGCCGACCCGCCAGCTCGCGCACGGTCGGCAGCCGGGCACCGGGTGGCAACTTGCCGGTTCGGATTCCGTCGATGATCTGCGTTCTGAGTTGGTCGAACAGCGGCGTGCCCGCTTGTCCGTCGATGTGTAGCCACTCGCCCAGCTCCACGTGCCCAGTATCTCCCATGCCCGCTATGTTGGTGGGATGCGAGTGGCGGTGCTTTCTGGCGCGGGGATCTCCGCGGAGAGCGGCGTGCCGACGTTCCGCGACGATAAGAACGGGCTGTGGGCGCGATTCGATCCCTACGAGCTAGCGAGCATCCAAGGTTGGCTGGAGCACCCGGAACGGGTCTGGGGATGGTATGTGTGGCGGCATTACCTGGCGACCCAGGTCGAACCTAACGAGGGACACCGCGCTATCGCCGCCTGGCAGGACCATGCCGAGGTCAGCGTCATCACCCAGAATGTCGACGACCTGCATGAGCGCGCCGGTAGTTCGCCGGTGCACCATCTCCACGGAAGCATTTTCGAATTCCGTTGCGCGCGTTGCGGTTTGCCGTATACTGGCGAGCTGCCCGAGATGTCTGAGCCAGCGATTGAAGTGGAACCGCCAACCTGCCGTTGCGGCGGCCTGATCCGGCCGGACATCGTGTGGTTCGGCGAGCCGCTGCCCGAGGAGCCGTGGCAGCACGCGGTGGAGGCGACGGAAGCCGCCGATGTGATGGTCGTGGTGGGGACCTCCGCGATTGTCTACCCGGCCGCCGGTCTACCCGAGCTGGCGCTGTCGCGCGGCACAAGCGTCATCGAGGTCAATCCGGAGCCGACGCCGCTGTCCGCCAGCGCCACAATCACTATCCGCGAGACCGCGAGCCGGGCGCTGCCCGGGCTACTACAGCGGCTGCCTGCCCTGCTAGGCTAGCCAACTCGCGGTCTGCGTGCTCGGCCGAGCGCGAACTCCGACACCGGCAGCGGCACCCAAGCCGGCAACGTCCGCTCCCGCCGAGCACCGTCAAATTCGAATCCGGCGGCAACGATCGACCGCTCGGTGTCGCGGTGGGTGTGGCAGTTACCCAGCAGCCTCGGCCAGAACGTCGCGTCGACAAACTGCTGCAACCGACCGCGAATGCCGCTGCTGGCCACATGCTCGAAATACCGCAGCTCTCCGCCCGGGCGAAGTCGCCAAAACAGTTGCCGCAACACCGCATCGGGGTCGCTGATCGAGCACAGCACCAGCGAGCAGACCACCGCGTCGAATGGTTCGGCGGGGGTGAAGTCCTCCACCGTCTCATTGGTCACGTGGACCGGAATGGCTGCGTCGGCGGCCGCATCGCGGGCCCGGACGGCCAGCCGGGGTTCGGGCTCGATGGCGACCACCTGCTCGACGGAATCGGAGTAGAAGGCGAAGTTAGTCCCGGTGCCGGCGCCGATTTCGAGCACGCGGCCCGACAAGCCAGCCAGATTCTCCCGTCGCAGCGCCCGTACCACCTCGGTTTCGTGTGCGGCGATAACGGGCCAGATCCGGGCGAAGAACGGGTGGTCGACCGTCGACGCCGTAGCTGGTGTCATGCGCGCGAGCCCTCCGAAGGTTGGTGTGCCGTCAGCCAGTCCACCGCCTGCTGCGGTGTGGCATCCGCACCGACCAGTCCAGCCACCATATGCCCGCAAAAAACCGCGCTTAGCACCCGGTCGGCGAACACTTCGGCGTCGCCGAACGGCAGGTGCGGCTTCGCGATCAGCAGTGCCACCACCCCGTGCGCTGCACTCCACAGTTCCAGGGCGATGGTCGTCGGATCGCCGGGCCGGTAGATGCCCTCGTCCATCAGCGTCTGCACCGTGGCGCGCAGGTGGTTGAACGCCGAGCTGGCCAGGGTGGCGTCCACGTCGCTGCCGGACCGCCACTCGCCCATAGTGGCGATGCGGTACAGCTCCGGGGTCTGCATGGCGAACCGGACATACGCCAACCCCTGGGCCCGCAGCACCTCCACAGTGGACGGTTGCCCAACAGCCAATGCCTGCATTTCCTGGTCGAGTTTGGCGAAATAGCGTGCGCACACCGCGTCCAGCAGCGCGCCTTTGTCCTCGAAATGCAGGTAGATCGACGGCGGCGTCACACCGACGCGCTGCGCCACCGATCGGATCGACACCGACTTGGCGTGCCCGGTTTCCAGCAGCAGCTCGGTGGCCGCGTCCAGAATTTCGTCGCGGAGCAGATCACCGGACCCGCGGGGCGCCCGCCGTCGACGAAGGTTGTCCACTGGCATGCTAACCACGGTCCGTCACCCTCGCCATGGTCTGATGATCACTCCGGTCTCCAGAGAGACTGGCCAGCATGATGCCGTTCCGCCGATGGCGCCCCGGGGCCGGGCTGGTGGGTGCGGCCTGCACTGCGCTCGCCTCACTGACCCCAAACCGCTTATGCAGCAACGGCAGCGGGTGGGGCGCCCACCAACTCCACCGTCCCAGCACGTGCATGAACGCCGGAACCAGAACCATCCGCACCAAGGTGGCGTCGACCAGCACGGCCAGCGTCAGACCAATGCCGAACATCCGCATGAACGACACCTGAGCAGCGATCAGCGCGGCGAACGATATCGACATCACCAGCGCAGCGGCGGTGATCACCCGGCCGGTGCGCGCCACCCCGAGCGCCACGCTTTCGTCGATATCTTGACGGGTACGCGGCGATGTCAGCCAGTACTCGCGGATCCGGGACACCAGGAACACCTCGTAATCCATGGAGAGCCCGAACGCGATGCAGAACAACAGCACCGGCATGTTGGCGTTCAGTGTCCCGCTCGGGCTTGTCCCCAATGCGCCCAGGTGGCCGTCCTGGAAGATCCACACCAGCGCGCCGAACGCGGCCGACAGCGACAGCACGTTGCACACCAGGGCCTTCAGCGGCAGCACCACGCTGCCGGTTAGCAGGAACAGCAGAGCGAACGTGATGACGGCGATCAGCCCCAGCACTAGCGGCAGTCGCGCCATGATTGCTTCGACGCTGTCGCGGTTGATCTGCGCCAGCCCGGCCATCTGAACGGATCGCCCGGCCGGCCCGGACACAGCATGCAACCTGTCGAGCTGAGTGTTGGAGGCTTGAGAGAACAGCGGCGCGGTGCTGGCGACGCTCAGGAATGCGCTGCCATCGGCCAGCCCGGTGGCGGCGGCAGGCGGTCCGACTTTGTTGCCGCCGACGAACGTCCCGGTCGGCGCGGTTACCGCCGACACGTCGGGCACCCGCGACAGGTCGGCAGCGTAGCGCTCGAGGTCGGTCGGGCTCAGACCGCGGGCGTCGGGAACGACCACGGGCACCGAGTCGTCAGCGAAATCGGTGCGCAGCTGGTCACCAACCTGGTGCGCCGACGCCGAGCGCGGCAGCACACGGTCGTCGGGCATGCCCCACTTCACCCCGAGAAACGGAACCCCGAGCAGCACCAGCAGCGCGACCACAGCCAAGCCGATCGGCACGGCGCCGCGCATCACGAAGTTGGTCGACCGGTACCAGAACAGCCGCTCAACTGGCTTGTGGACCGGATCCTGCCGACGCAGCAGCCGACGGCCGAGCCGGCGCACATCCAGCGAGTCCAGGCGCGGCCCGAGCAGCACAATCGCGGCCGGCGTCACCACGATGGCCGCGACGGCGACCAATGCCACGGTGGCGACGCCGGCGTAGGCGAACGACTTCAAGAAGTACATCGGGAACAGCACCAACACCGCCATGGACAAGGCAACGGTGGTCGCCGAGAAAACCACCGTGCGGCCAGCGGTGGCCATAGTCCGGATCAGCGCTTCGTCTCGCCCGGCGCCGTCGGCCATCTCATCGCGGTAGCGGCTGATAATCAGCAGCGTGTAGTCGATCGCCAGGGCCAGGCCCATCGCGGTGCTCAGGTTGAGCGCGAAGATCGACACATCGGTGCTGAAGGTGATGAGTCGCAACACCGACATCGAGCCGACAATGGCCAGCCCGCCCAGAGCCATCGGCAACGCGGCCGCCAGCAACCCACCGAACACCCAGACCAGCACCACGAAGCTCAGCGGGATTGCGATGGACTCCATCAGCAGCAGGTCGCGCTCGTTCTGGTGGTTGATCTGGGCGTACACCATCGCGACACCACCCGCGCGGACGGTGACACCATCTCGGTCGTGCACGACGTCGTCGGCGAGGGTCTTGGCGTGCTTCTGTGCGTTGTTTTCGCCGCCCTTGAGATTTGCCACAATCAACCCGGACTTGCCGTCCTTGCTCACCAGACCGGAGGCGGCGGTCGGCGGCTCAGAAGAAGGCCCAGTCCACGCCGAGGACGCGTTGAATACCAACGGCGATCGTTTCAGATGCTCGACGATGTCGAGGCCGGCCTGGCGGGCCTGGTCGCTGCGGACGCCGCCGGGCGCCGTCACCACGATCAGCAGCTGCTGATCGCTCTGTCCGAACTTGTCGGTTAACAGCCGGATAGCCTCGGCCGACTCAGACGCCGGATCCTGGAAGCCGCCGGCGGCCAAGCTCTTGGCGACCGGGATGCCGAAGACCGCGGCCCCCACCAGGACCAGGGCGGCTACCGCGATGATTCGCCGGGGGGCGGCGATGGCAAGTCGAGCGATTCCTTCCAGCAATGTCGCATCCTTCCGCCCGACCGATGGCGATAACTTATCAACGATAAGCTAGTCGCGCCAACGGCACATCATTGACGCGCTGTGTCAGTAGGTACGAAAGCGGAAGCCCAGATGGTTCACTGTATGCTCGCCACCTGCGACACCATCGCTGACCTGAATCGCGCTGAGACGAACCCGTCGGCGCGCCGACAGGCTGACCCTACCGAACGGTAATATTGCCACCGTTTTCCGAATCGTGACTCAAAGATTCCTTAATGGTTACCAATACGCTCAGGTACATGTGGATCGACGACTCGAGTGCCGACGTCATCAAGGCCGACTTCGACGCTCTCTACCACGGTGATGTGCTGGTAGAGGGCGACACCTCGGAGCAGTTCGACGACGGGCACCCACTGGCAACCGCGAGCTGACCCGGCGCACAGGGCGCGGGTCTGGAAGATCCCGCCCACCATGCGGTGAGCACCATGCGGTGAGTTTGCCCTCAGTCATATCGTCGTGGCTTTTCTATCCTCTTCTATTTCGTGATTTCTCCGGACGAAGGTCTGATTGCCCGGCTCTTCCTCGAGCCCTACGGGCCCGCATCGTCGCCGGACGAAGCTCTGATTGCCCGGCTCCTCCTCGAGCCCTACGGGCCCGCATCGTCGCCGGACGAACACTCGCCTTCGAAGTCTCGGCGATCACGGTGCCGGCCCAACCAATAGCTGCCGAATGACCGGGGCGGCCCAGCGGCTGAGTTCGTCGCGGCTGAGGTTGGCTACGGGTGGATTCGCGAGGACATACCTGGTGGTGGCAAGCCCGATGATGAATGCACCCATCAACCCGATCCGCTGTTGGGGATGGTCGGGGGTGGCGGTGATCAGTTTAGGCGCCACCTGCTTAGCAAATACCTGGCGAAGCGTATCGGCCGCGATCCGGCTCGTCATCGCCGCGCGCAACAGCGCTAGAAACGTCTGGTCCTCCTCCCACACCGCGAAGAACGGTGGCAATAGCATGGCCGCGACCTCGTCGGGAGCGACCCCGGATAGGTCGGGTAGTTCGATCGTGAAGTCGGCGGCCTCCGCGAACAAGTCCTGCTTGCTGCCGAAGTAGCGAATCACCAGCGCCGGATCCACTCCGACGTCGGCCGCGACGGCGCGCAGGGTGGTGCGTTCGTAGCCTTCGGTTCCAAAGCGGCGGCGCGCCGCCGAGAGGATGTCGGCGCGCGTCTGGGCGGCATTGCGGGGACGTTCGGTAGCCATCTCAAAACTCTATGTCAGCACCTGTTGACTTGCGATGAGTCTGGGCGTATGTTCTAAGTCATCCGTCGTTGACAAAAGTCATCAACTGTTGAACCTAGGGGCCCCGAGGGGTGGTGAGCAGTCCATGACAACACCAGCGATCGATGTCTCCAGCCAGCTCCCCTATCGGTCTGGCGTTGATGCGAGTGCCACGTCCAGGCGCGGTGTTGATAGCGAGCTGCCCGCCGATGGCTGACAGACGGTCGGTCATATTGGTCAGCCCGGTGCCAATGGTCGCGGGGTCGAATCCGCGGCCGGTGTCGCTGATCGTGAGGGAAAGCATTTGCTCGTCGGCATGGGCGGTGATCGTGACCGTGGTGTCGGGGCCGCCGTGTTTGGCGGCGTTCTGCAGCGCTTCGCGGCAGCAGTAATACAGGGCGGCCTCGATCGAAGCGGGGTAGCGGCCGAGGCCGTGCAGGTGAAGCTGCACGGGGACCGAGGCATGCGCGGCGGCCGCCGGTAAGGCCCGGGCCAAGCCGCCGTCGGCCAGCAGCGGTGGGTAAATACCGTGGGCGATTCTGCGGATCTCGGCGATCGCGGTCTCCAGCAGCCCGGAGGCCTCGATGAACAGAGGCTGATATCGGTCGTGTTCGGCGGTGCGGGCGAGTTGGATGAGCACCGCCAGAGCGACAAGGTGTTGTTGGGCGCCGTCGTGTAGGTCACGTTCGAGGCGGCGCCGTTCCTCGTCGGCGGCGCTGATCAGCCGGGTACGGGACACCGCCAGTTGGGCGGCGCGCTCGCTGAACAGGTTCTCCGACGTTCGCAGCGCAGCGGCGTTATTCCACACGATCACCAGGATGAGAAAGGCATCAATCGGCAGCGCTGCGATGATGAACGCGCTCTCCATCCAGCGAGGCGCAACTGCGGCCAGGTGTGAAATATCTTGCAACCGTGCTAGCGCACCCAGAGCCAGTACGCAGCCGGCGGTAATCACGGTGAAAGCCAGCCCTCGCTGCCAGCGAATGTACGGCTCGGCGAAAGCGACGGGCCACAACGCCAACAGCACCCAAACCGGCAACAGCCTGGGCGTGACCAACGTAAGCAGCAAAACGCTGGCCCAGTTGCCGATACAGACCAGCGTGATCGCTTGCTGATCTCTACCGCGTCGCGCCAGGCGCAGCGCGGTCCCCAGCACGACACACTGGGCGGCGCAGATCAGGGCGATGGCCAGCAGCCAGGGGGATCGCAGTATCCAGGCATACGTCCCCAGCGATAGCAAAACGCCGAAACCGTAATACATGCACAGGTGACCAGTCAGGAACAGCCGCAAGCGTTCCTCCGCAAAGCGGTGAATGAGGTCGTGGCCTAACAACACCGGACTGGCCTCAGTGAGCTGCTCGCCATAGCCGGGTCAGCAGGTCCGGGCTCAGTTTTTCTTTGTGCACGTAGGCCGCGGCGCCGCAATCCGCGGCCCCAGCGGGAAGGTCGTCGAGGTCATAGGTTGACATCAGCAGGACCATCACATCGGGGTGTGTGGCGCGGATTCGCCGCGTGGCTTCGATGCCACCCATGCCGGGCATGTGAATGTCCATCAACACGATCCCGGCACCGCCGTCCCGAATGAGGTCGATCGCGGATTCACCGGTCTCGCATTCGCCTATCAACACGAATCCATTTGCCGCAGAGAGCATTTCTGCGGCGGCTCGCCGGAAGCAGGCCTGGTCGTCGACCACCCACACCCGCAACTGGTCGACAGTCATGATCGACCTGATGCGCCGCGGCTTCGCGAACCACCAGGGCGTACACACCACACTTCTAAACCGCCGCACCGTCATTAAGGAACATCAGCACCGCCTTGACGCGCCGATCCACCGTGTCGTCGGCGGTCAGCCCGAGTTTGGCGAAGACCGAATTGATGTGCTTTTCCACCGCCCTTTGGGACAACACCAGTTTCTGCGCGAGTGCGCGGTTGCTGCTGCCGCTGGCCAGTCCGGCCAGTACCTCGGACTCCCGCCTGGTCAGCCTGCCT
>DASPOT010000290.1:0-31927 GCA_035625875.1 Mycobacterium sp.
CACCGTCTCGAAGTCCAGCCCGAGGCGTTGCAACGCCCCAGGACGGACGTTGGTCAGGAAAACGTCGGCGTCGCAGAGTAATTCGAGCGCGGTGGCGCGGTCTTCGTCGGTTGTCAGATCGAGGACGATGCTGCGCTTGGAGCGGTTGTCCATTTCGAAGGGCGGGTTCGTTTCAAGCTGGCCGCCGAGCATCCACCGGAACATCCGCCCGGGATCGCCCGCCGGCGGCTCGATCTTGATGACGTCGGCGCCCCAGTCGGCGAGGATGCCGCCGGCGGCGGGACCCGTGGCGACCTACTGGGCAGCGGTCATCGGCGAAGCCGTCGTGCAAGACGTGGCCTGGAGCTATGAGGACCCGCCACCGGAGAGCCTGCCCATCAAGGGGTATCTCAGCTTCGACCCGGCCCGCGCGGATGTGTTCGCCGAGCTGCCGGGCCGATAAACACGCAGTCAGGGTCGCCCGTCAACGGACCTTGGCGATGACGGTTTCGGCGAACCGCTCGACGGGTTCCCGGTACCGCTCGGCGGCGAGTTTGAACGAGTCGTGGTTGCCGGACAGCACGGCGTCGCCACCGGCCCAGGGGCTGCACATCACCCCGGTGACGCCGATGTCCTCGGCCCGCCGGTACACATCCGGCGACGGGGGTTCACGTAGCGCCAGCATGATCTCGAACGGCTCGTCGCCGCGCCTGTAGTCGCCACGCACGGTATTCAGCTGGCGCACATAGCTTTCCGCCTCCTCCCAGGTGTAGGCCGAGCCCACCCAGCCGTCGCAGAGCCGCGCCGCGCGCCGTAGCGCCGCGGGTGATTCCCCGCCGCACAGAATCGGCACCGGCGCGGTGGGGTGCGGTTCGATCATCAGCTCGGGCACCCGGTAGTACCGGCCGCTCCAGGACACGCAGCCGCCGCGCCAAAGCGCGCGCAGCGCCGGATCATCTCGTCGAGGCGCTTGCCGCGATTGCCGAAGTCCTGCCCCATCAGCTCGAATTCCTCGCGCATCCACCCGGCCCCGACCGCCAGCGAGACCCGCCCTTCGGAGATGACCGAGGCGGTCGCCACCTGTTTGACGACCTCGAGCAAGGGTCGGGCGGGTGCCACGTACACCGTGTTGGTGAACCGCAGCCGGGTGGTCACGGCCGCCATCGCACCGATGAGCACCCAGGAATCGGGCCACGGTGTCTCCGGTGACCACATCGGCCGGCCGGTGGGCGACGGGTACGGCGACGACAGTTCGCGTGGATAGATCATGTGGTCGGAGCAGACGATCCCGCCGAAGCCGGCGTCGTCGAGCATTCGCGCCACCGCGACGGCCTCGGTCGCCATCATGAATGCGGTGCCGGACCAGAATTGCATGTGCCGCTACAACCGCGCTCGGGCTTCGATAGCGGTGTCGCTGGTGCGCAGCGGGCGGATGAGCGCCTCCTGCGCGAACGACGCGATGAGCTGCCCCTCCTCGGTGTGCACCGTGCCGCGGACATACGACATGCCGGCACCGACCTGGGTGCTCTCATGCGTGTATAGCAACCAGCCGGTCCACGACACCGGCTCGTGAAAGCTGACGGTCACGGTCATCGGGGCGGTCGACACGGTCAGATGCGCCTGACTGGTGCCGATGCCTGCATGCGCGCGCATCGTGGTCGAGATCCCCAAGTGGCCGGTGAAATAGGCGATCAGCGCCTTGGCGAGATCATCGCGGGCCGGGATCGGCTCGTAACGCACCCAGGCGTAGAGTTCTGGCGGTCCGACCTCGTCGGGGCTGTTGACGTCGACGACGTCGACCAGGCGAACCTCGCGTCCAGTCATCGGCATCTGCGACACATTGGCGTCAGCGGGCGCGGCGACGTCCGGTCGCGGCTGGTGGTGGCGGATCACGTCGGCTGAGGGGACGTCGGCGAGAACGGTCACCGTCATGCAGCGCCGACCGTGTTGCTGCACCGCGACGACGCCGGTGGCGGTGGAGCGGCCTTCGTGCACGACATCGATGTCGAATTCGACCGGCAGGCCGACGACGACGGCGCGGGCAAAAACCGCGTGCGCCGAACGGATCGACTTGTCCGAAAACCGTTTGGCCACAGCGACAATCGCCTGCGCCAGCACCTGGGTGCCTTCCACCACCTGACGCTCATCGTCGCCGGCGATACCGGTCTCACCGATGAAATGGTCGGTCCCGTCGGGTTGCACGTCAAACAACTCGAGCAGGCCGGTGACCGACCAGTGTGTCTGTTCAGATTCCGTGGTCATCCTCGCTTCCCTTTCTGCTGGCCGACGAGCCTGGGCGCACAGCGAGCGTGACATTCTTGCCGAGTCTTGTAAAGGACTAGGCATGTCGGACCTGGTATCAGGCCGCGTCGATCACCAGCATCCGGAAGCGCTCGAGGGTTTCGAGTACATGCGCCAGACTGTCGCCTGGCAGCGCAACATGCAGCCACGTCACCCCTAACGCTGCCAGCTTTTCCACGCCGGTCAGGTAGGTGTCCGCGTTGAAATCGTCGCGGCCCGGACTGCCGCCCTCGAGGTTGGTGAATATGACGTCGACGGCCGACCAGTCCCGACCCGCCGCGTCGAATCGGCGGCGCAGATCGTCGATGCCGTCGGCGAGGCGTTCGATCGAATCGATGGCCGCGGTTCGGGCTGTCTGGGCAAGTTCGGGAGGCGCCGGGAAGGGGCACCAGCCATCGCCGTGCAGCACCACACGCTGTCGGGCCGCCGCCGTGTTTCCCCCGATCCAGATCGGCGGATGCGGCTGGCTCATCGGCCGCGGGTGGGCGGTGATCCCGCGGGCAGTGAAATGCCTTCCCTCAATGGAGATGTCATCGGTGGTCCAAACCGCGCGAATCACGTCCAGGGCTTCGTCGAACAGGTCGGTGCGTTCGTCGTAGTCCACCCCGAGGGCCGTGAACTCCCGCTTGAGGTAACCCACTCCGACCGCGAGAGTGAACCGGCCGCCGGAGAGCAGATCCAGCGTGGCGCCGGATTTCGCCACCACGAACGGATTCCGGTACGGCAGCACCACGATGTTCGGGACCAACCGCAGCGTCGTCGTGTGGGCCGCGGCAAAACCCATCGCCACGAACGGGTCCAGTGCGTCATGCCCACCGGCGTCGAGCCAGCGCTGCGACGGCGCGGGGTGGTCGGTAAACCCGAACCCGTGGAATCCGGCCGCTTCGGCGGCTGCGGCGACCGCAGCGATACCCGACCCGCTGACCAACTCCGGATGATACGGGTGACGGTGCATGGGGTGGGTAATCGTGAAGTACATCGCCGCTTTCCCTCGTTATCGCCGACGCGCTATCGGGCGCCGGTGCGGCCTCGTCGTTAGTCAGCCAACGGCAGCGCAGCGGTAGGGCACTGGATCACCGCTTGCTGGATCCGTTCCCGATCCGACTCGGGCCGCTCGTTGTCATGGATGAGCACACTTCCGGTGTCCTGTACCTCGAACACGTCATCGGCGATCGATTCGCAGATGCCATGCGCGTTGCACTTGGTCAGGTGGACTTCGACCCGCATGATGCTCTTCGATCTCGTTCGTCGGTCTCGGTGCGGGGACCGGCGGGACGACTCGCAGATGCATTCGCTGGTGCGAGTCGATTATCGCCGCGATCAGACATCCAACGTCGGTGGGCGCCACGTGGCTGCAAATTTCCCCTGACCGGACGACCGACGCCCGCACGCCGGTGCCGACAAATTCGGCATCCAAGCCGGATACCCAGGCGTCAAGCACCCGGCTGGCCGCCCGGAACGGCGGCACGGTGCCCACCAGCTCCGGGCCGATAAGGACCACGTCGCCGCGTCCACGTTTGATCATCGGCGGAATGAGTTGTGCCGCAAGGTGTTGCGCGCCGAAGGTGTGAACTTCGGTGGACGACAGACCGACATCGGTGACGAGCACGTCGACCGCACCGACGAGATAGCCGGCGGACCGGACGAACCGATCGATGGACCGGGTGTCGGCGAGGTCCAGATAGGCGGCGAACACCGCGGGGCCGCGAGCCTGGAGCCGGGTCGCGAGCCGTTCACAGACGTCGGTGCGGCGGGTGCCGATCAGCACTAAATGGCCACGCCGCGCCAACCGGGCTGCGGTCGCACGACCTATGGGTGACGACGCTGCGGTGACCACGACGGCGCGCGGGGACGGGGCGGTTCAGCAGCCGCCGGTTCAGTCACGATGGGCGCCTATGGAACGGTGGCGAACACTCAAATCGCATCGCGTCCGCCCTGCTGTGATGTGGCGTGATCTCGCTCTAGGATTTGGTGATCAGATACCTCATCTGCGGGGGAAAAGGCCTTCGCGAAGGACCATGACAGTGGCACCGAAACAGCGTGACACTTCCCTGAAAATTTGTAAAGATTCTAATGTGTACTCTCTCTCGACCTCCGACGGCGATACCTCGACGCGACAGCGCATCCTCGCGGCCACCGCAGAGGTACTCAGCCGCAACGGCAAGACCAAGCTGAGCCTCTCGGAGGTGGCCGCCCAGGCCGGTGTCTCGCGCCCCACGCTCTACCGCTGGTTCGCGTCCAAAGAGGAGTTGCTGTCGGCGTTTTCGCGCTACGAACGGCAGACCTTCGATAGCGGTTTGAGCAAGGCAACCGCCGGGCTCAAGGGAGTTGACAGGCTGGACGCCGCCTTGCGGTTCATCGTTGAGTATCAGAACTCGTACTCGGGTGTGCGCATGGTCGATGTCGAGCCCGAGCACGTTATTGCGGAGTTTTCCCGTGTCATCCCGCAGATGCGGGAGGGACTGCAACGGCTGCTTCCCGGGCCGGGTGGCGCGGTGAAAGCGGCAACGGCGATCCGGGTAGCGATATCCCATTACATGGTCCGCAGCGACGACGCCGACGAGTTGTTGGCGCAGCTCCGTCATGCGGTGGGAATCACCCGGCGCAACTGATGGCCCTGCTCGCCCCGCAAGCGGGTGGGGATCCCTCCCGCTCGCGGGGGGCGTACCCCCACGGGCCGCTCACTGCCCGCATCGTGGCAGATCATGAGTTGATGGCCCTGCTCCTCCTCGGGCCGCGCCGGCCCGCATCGTCGCAGGTCAGTCGAACAGCACTGCGGCGTTGAGATAGCCGGTCGGGTCGAACGCGTCCTTGACGGTCCGCATCGCGGCGATGTCGGCCGGTTCGCGGGACATGTCGACGTACGCGCGTTTACGGCTGCCCACACCATGTTCCGAGCTGACATTGCCGCCGCAGCCTGCAATGAGATCCATCATCGCCGCGTACAACTCGCGTTCCCGCTCCAGCGCGCAACGCAGTACGTTGAGGTGCAGGTTGCCCTCACCAATGTGCCCGAACAACACCGGCAGGGCCTCCGGTGCGTGTGCGTGGATCAAAGTGGTCGCGTCTCGGGCGAACCCGCTGATCACGGACAGCGGCAAGGAAACGTCGAACTTCAGCGGCGGCCCGTACACACCGAGCACCTCGGCGACCGACTCCCGCACCCGCCACAACCGTTGCTGTGCAGCGGCATCCACACCGACCGCGGGCTCGGCGCACATCTGCACGCCGTTGAGCGCGACGGCGAGCCGATCGGTCTGGTCGTGATCGGAAGCGAGTTCGACTAACAGGAGCCAGTCGCCGTTGACCGGGGCTGGCACGCCGAGGTGTTCGCGGGTCAGCGCGCTGGCCGGGCTGTCGATCAGTTCCAGCGCCGCAATCCCGTCGAGGTCTCGGAACACCCGGGCGGCGTCGACGAGCGCCTCGAGTTCGGCAAACCCGCACATTGCGGTCACTCGATGCGACGGGGTCGCGTACAGCCGCAGGTCGACCCCGGTGATGACGCCCAGGGTGCCTTCGGCGCCGACGAATAGCGCCGGCAGGTCGTAGCCGGTGTTGTCGTGGCGCACCTGGCTGTGCCGGCGTAACACCGACCCGTCAGGCAGCGCGATGTCCATGCCAACGACTTGCTCGCCCATATTGCCGTAGCGGACCGTGAGCAGCCCACCGGCGTTCGTCGAGGCCATGCCGCCGACGGTCGCGGTGTCGCGGGCCGCCAGGTCCACACCCAACACCAGGCCGGCCGCGGTCGCGGCCTGCTGCACCGCGGAAAGCGTGGCACCGGCACCGACTTCGATGCGGCGCTCAACGGTGTCGACATCACCGACCGCGCACAGCCGCTCGGTGGATAGCAGCACGTCGTCGTGCTCTGGAACGGTGCCGGCCACCAAGGAGGTGCGACCTCCCTGGATGGTGACGTATACCCCTGCGTCGCGGCACACCCGCAGCACCTCGGCGACCTCGTCGGCCGAACCCGGCCGCACCAGCCCACTGGCCCGCCCACGATAGCGGCCGGTGTGGTCGATGCTGCGGCCGGCCAGCACGTCGGGGTCGGTGCTGACGTGGCGGGAGCCCACCACCGCCGCCAGGCGCTGCGCGACACTCATGGCGACGGTGTATCACATCACGTCAGAACCAGTTCGGCCGCATCTCCAGCGTGGTGCGGTCCAAGCTTTCCAGCAGGTCGAGTTGTGGTGCGGTCTTGGGCAATTCGTAGCAGAAGAAGTAGCGAGCGGCTTGGCGTTTGCCGTCGTAGAAGTCACCGGCCTTGCCGTGAGCGGCCAGCAGCTGCGCCAACCACATCCACGCGATGACGATGTGGCCGAACGCCTCCAAGTAGATAACGCTGTTGGCCAGCGCGGCCTCGATGTCACCCGACCCGAACATCGTCGTCGTTACCGTCATCAGGCGCCGGCCCACCGCTTCGAGCTGAGCGGCGAACTCGGCGAGTTCGCCGCCGGCCGCGTCCGCGGCAACGATGCTCCGGGTTACGGCATCGTTCAACGCGATCAGGCTGGCGCCGTTGCGCTGGACCACTTTGCGGCCTAACAGGTCCAGGCTCTGAATTCCGTGCGTGCCCTCATGGATGGGGTTGAGTCGGTTGTCGCGGTAATGCTGCTCGACGTCGTATTCGCGGGTGTACCCGTAGCCGCCGTGCACCTGAATGGCCAGATCGTTGGCCGCCAAACACCACTGCGACGGCCAGCTCTTGGCTACCGGGGTCAGGATGTCCAGCAGCAGCGTTGCCGAGTCCCGTTCCTCGTCGGACTCCGCGCTGTGTTCAACGTCGACAAGTCGCGCACAGTACAGCAGCAGCGCCAGGGCTCCTTCCACATAGGCCTTCTGCGCCAACAGCATTCGTTTGACATCGGGGTGATCGATAATCGGCACCTGCTCAGCGGAAGGATCCTTCGAGGTGATGGGGCGGCCCTGCGGCCGCTGACGGGCATACTCCAGTGACTTGAGGTAGCCGGTGTAGCCGAGCGCGACCGCGCCCATCCCCACGCCGAGACGTGCCTCGTTCACCATGTGGAACATGTAAGTAAGACCGCGGTGCGGTTCACCGACGAGGTAGCCGATCGCGCCCGGTTCGCCGCCGGGACAGGATGCGCCCTCCCCGAAGTTCAGCGCGGTGTTCGTGATGCCGCGAAACCCCATCTTGTGGTTGAGGCCAGCCAGCACGACGTCATTGCGTTCCCCGACCGAACCGTCGGCTCCGACGAGGAATTTCGGCACGATGAACAGCGAGATGCCTTTGGTGCCGGGTGGGCCGCCCGGGATCTTGGCGAGGACGAGATGTACGATGTTGTCGGTGAGTTCGTGGTCACCGCCCGAGATCCACATCTTCGATCCGAAGAGCCGGTAGGTGCCGTCATCGCGTGGCTCGGCGCGGGTCACGATGTCGGCCAGCGAGGATCCCGCCTGTGTTTCCGACAGGCACATCGTCCCGGAGAACCGGCCGGCCAACATCGGCTTGACAAAAGTGTCGATCTGATCCGAGGTGCCGAACTTCGCCAGCAGATTCGCATTGCCCGCCGTGAGCATTACATAACCGGCGGTGCTGACATTGGCGGCCGAAAGCCAGGCAGAGCCGGCTTGCCCGACCGTCACCGGAAGCTGGGCGCCACCAAGTTCGTGGTCCATGGTCATGCCGAGCAGGTCCGCCCGAGCGACCGCGTCCAGCGCCTCCTTGACTTCCGGAATGACGGTGACCCGCGAGCCGTCGAAGCTGGGCTCCTGCGCGTCGCTCTTCTTGTTGTGCGGCGCGAAGTATCGGGTGGCCAGTTGCTCGCAAAGGTCGAGCACATCGGAGAACGTCTCGCGGGAATGCTCGGCGAAGCGCTTCCGCTTGGTCAGCTCGTCGATGCGCAGCCATTCGAAAAGCAGGAAGTCGAGGTCGCGTCGCGAGAGCAAGGTGGACTTCACTCCTTTACCGTAGGCGGCCTCGATGCTGGCCGTCGTAGACTTTGCCGGCACCAACCCTCGACCGGGAGCGCTGATGCCGTCTGCGAATCGCGAGGATGTCCGGTTCAACTCCGGTGATGACCTGATCAGCGCCTGGCTGTACCGGCCCGACGGCGGTGGCAAACCGCCCTTGCTGGTGATGGGCCATGGTCTGGGGGCGGTGTGGGCGATGCGCCTGGACGCCTACGCCGAGCGATTCAGCGCGGCCGGATACGCCTGCCTGGTATTCGACTACCGCAACTTCGGTGACAGTGAGGGCTGGCCGCGACGTTCCTCGACATCACGATGCAGCTGCAGGACTGGGCTACCGCCGTCGCCTACGCCCGGACGCTGCCGGGCATTGACCCCGACCGGATTGGGCTGTGGGGGACGTCTTTCGGTGGCGGACACGTGATCGCCACGGTGGCACGCGTTCCGCGGATCGCCGCGGTGGTCGCGCAGTGTCCCTTCACCGACGGGATCGCGTCAGCGCGCACGCTCAGCCCCATCATCATGGCTCGCATCATGGCTCGCGGCATTCGCGACCTGATCGCCCCCTGGCGTGGGAAGCCCCCGGTGATGGTTCCGGTGGTCGGACAGCCCGGAGAAGTCGCCCTGATGAGCGCACCAGACGCTTACCCCGGCTACATGAAGTTGGTGCCCGCGGGCGCCTCAGTACGCAACGAGGTGGCCGCGCGGATCGGTCTGAAAATTCTCACCTACCGTCCGGGGCGGCTCGCGGCCAACGTCAGCACTCCGATGTTGTTCTGCGCGTGCGAAACCGACTCGGTAGCCCCCGCAGTACCCACCCTGCGATACGCCGCCAAGGCGCCCCGCGGCGAAGTCATGATCTATAATGAAGGGCACTTCGCGATCTATGTCAACGACGCGTTCGAGCGCGTCGTCGCCGACCAGATCGCCTTCCTAGACAAGCATTTGAAGGTCGAAAGCACGGCTGGCTGATGGTCTGTGACCCACCCCAGCAGTCGCTGTCGGAATTGGTCGGCGCCCCGTCGGTAAGCAAAGCGTCGGTCAGCACCGCGGCCCGTCAACTCCAGGAGGCCGGCATTATCGAACGGCTGCCCGCCGCGTCGCGCCAGCACCGCTACCACGTTACTGCCGGCGGCTTCACCCGCGTCCTCAATGTGCAGCTGAGCCGGATGCGGTCCGGTTCGACGCCGCCGAGTTCGGGTTGAATACCGCACCAACAGGAGGAAACGATGACGAGCAAGGTCGACTTCAGCGGCGTGCGCTGGGGGTCGGTGGAATGGACCAACCTGTGCACCCTGTACTTGCGCGCCTGTGAAAGCCGTTTGGAGTGGCCGATTCTCGGTGATCACGCGGCCGCCAAAGCGATCGATCGGATCGACTACGACTTCGCGCGGATACGCCGAGCGGTCCGGCCGTGGAGCAACCAATTCCTGGTCGCGTTGCGCGGTAAGCAGCTCGACGTCTGGGCCGTCGACTTCCTGCAACGCCATCCGGATGCTGTTGTGCTGCACTTGGGTTGCGGACTGGACAGTCGCTCATTCCGGCTTGTGCCCCAAGGGGTGCAGTGGTTTGACGTCGACGTACCCCAAGTCATCGAGTTGAGGCGCACGTTGTACGACGACCACGACGGGTACCGGATGATCGGGTCATCGGTGACCGACGCCGGGTGGCTGGATCAGATCCCGGCAGAGCGTCCTGCCTTGATCATCGCGGAAGGGCTGCTGATGTACCTCACCGAAGCTGAGGTACGGGACCTGCTCGGCCGGCTGACTGACAGGTACAGCACCGGCGAACTGCTGGCCGACCTGCTGTCCCCATTGGGCCCGCGGCTCTCCAAAATCGCGACGTCAGGAATCGTCAAATGGGGTACCCGAGACGGACACGAAGTCACGCGGTGGAACCCGCGGCTGAACCTCGTCGAGACATCCACGTTCATCGACCCCGCGAAAATCCCGTTGCAGCTGCAACGCGTGTTCTGTCAGCTGGTGTGCGCAGTCCCGGCGATCAGAAACTACGACCGACTGTATCGCTATCGGTTCTGAACCCGAGTGGGGACTCCCTGCGGATCGACTCGTCGCGGATCAACCCCCGCAGCAGCGCGGTGCTGAACTCGGCGGCGATTTCCTTGGCCGTGCGCCGTCCGCTCGGCCGCAGCCAGCGGTAACTGCCCAGCGTCATCCCGATGTAGCCCAGTGCCAACACATGGGAGTCGCAGTCATAGAACTCGCCGCTGGCGATGCCGCGGTCGATGAGGCCGTGCACATGTTCGTAGACCTGAGTTTCCTTTTCCCGGATCTCGGCGACCTGTTCCTCGGTGAACCACTCGGTGATGTAGGGCTGCTCCTGGAAGTACACCGCGGCCCGCTCGGGATTGCTCGCGATCCCGGTAAGCAGCCGGACGGTGTACTGGTAGAGCGCTTCGCGGGCGGTCCAGGACGGATCGTCGTGCACGGCGGCCAGGGTGCCCTCGGCGGCCCGGCGGTAGATGTCGAACAAGATCAGCGACTTGCTGGCGTAGTAGTGGTAGACCGTCGCCTTGTTCAGCCCGACCACGTCGGCAACGTCGTCCATCCGGGTGCCGTGGTACCCGCGTGCGGCGAATAGCTTGGTGGCCACCGCCAGCAACTCCTCGCGGCGGGAGACCCCGTTTTCAAATGGCATGTCTACTCACTATCAACAAGGCCGGCTTCTGACCCGGTGCCAATCAACTAGTTGGACAGTTTAGGCAATGGCGTTGTTCACTGTCGCCTCGTTGACCGGTGGGACTAGACTGCTGCACGAGCCAGGTCGCGAGTCGAGAGGTGGTCAGATGAATCCGGATCCGAACCCCAGCTACGACGTTTCCGACGAGCTCGAATTCTTCTTCAACTACATGACCTGGGGCTTCCGCGGCGTTGTCGACGGCAACGGCTATCCACCGCCCGCGTATCCGCCGGTCTAGTCGCAAATTACGCGACGTCGAGATCTACGCCAGCGCGGAAAAGCCGACTGTGAATCACGCTAACGTCGATCTCGGAGCTGGGCGTACCCCGGTCTAGGTTCGACTGCCGTACTCCTCCTCACGCCGCTACGCGGCGCGCATCGTCGTCCGTCTAAAGCGCTTTGAGCTCCTCGGTGACCTCGGTCACCGACTTCTTGGCGTCGCCGAACAGCATTCTGGTGCAGTCGGCGTAGAACAGCGGGTTGTCGATGCCGGCGAAGCCGGAGCGCATTGATCGCTTGCACACGATCACCGACTGGGCTTCGTCCACGTTGAGGATCGGCATCCCGTAGATCGGACTGGACGAGTCGTGGCGGGCGGACGGGTTGGTGACATCGTTGGCGCCGATCACGAGCGCGACGTCGGTGCGGGAGAACTCGCCGTTGATGTCGTCCATGTCCTTCAGTGCGTCGTAGTCGACCCCGGCCTCGGCCAGCAGCACGTTCATATGGCCGGGCATTCGGCCCGCCACCGGGTGAATGGCGTATTTCACCGGTACCCCGCGGGATTCGAGCAGAGTGGCCATGTCCTTGACCGCGTACTGGGCCTGCGCGACGGCCATCCCATAGCCCGGTACCACGATCACCTGGTTGGCGTAGGCCATCTGGATGGCGGCATCGGCCGCGGACGTGGACTTGACCGGCCTATCGGCACCGCCGGCACCGGCCACAACAACTCCCCCGCCGCCGAACCCGCCGCGCACGATCGCGGGGATGGAGCGGTTCATCGCCTTGGCCATCAGGTTGGTCAGAATCGAACCGGAGGCGCCCACGATCATGCCGGC
Source organism: Mycobacterium sp. (assembly GCA_035625875.1). Lineage (GTDB taxonomy): Bacteria > Actinomycetota > Actinomycetes > Mycobacteriales > Mycobacteriaceae > Mycobacterium. Next base: position 11,979 of record DASPOT010000290.1, read on the forward strand.
GACGATCATCGCGGTGTTGTTTAGCGCCAGCCCGGCCGCCGCGGCCGACAGCCCGGTCAACGCGTTGAGCATCGAGATGACCACCGGCATGTCGGCACCCCCGATGGGCAGCACGACCATCAGCCCCAACACCCCGGCGGCGGCTAGCAGGCCGATCATCCACCACAGCGACGCCCCGCCGCTGCCGGGATGCGCGTGCAGACCGATGACCACCGCGCAGATCACGGCCGCGACCAGCAACAGCACGTTGAGGTATTGCTGCGCGGCGCCCAGCCCGATCGGCCGGCCGGGGAGGATCTCCTGCAGCTTGCCGAACGCGATGCACGAGCCCCAGAACGACACCGACCCGATGATCGCGGCGAACAGCGACGCCACCACGATGTGCGCGGTCGGCGACTCGCCATACTTGAACGCCGAAAAGCCCGTTGTCTCAATGAATTCCGACAGCGAGATCAACGCCACCGTGCCACCGCCGACGCCGTTGAAAAACGCCACCAGCTGCGGCATCGCCGTCATCTTGGTGAACCGCGCCGGTGGAACGCCCAGCACCACACCGACGACCAGGCCGGTGATGATCAGCACCCACTGGCCGGTGTGCCGGATCGAGATCAGCGTCGCAGCTATCGCGATGGCCATACCGACTGCGGCGATCAAGTTGCCCCGGACCGCGGTCTTGGGCCCGGTCAGACCCATCAGCCCGTAGATGAACAGCGCGAACGCGATGATGTAGAGGGCCAAGACGAGGTAGTTCATCGGCGTTGCCCGTCTGTCCCGGCTTTCACGGGCGTCTCGGCTTTCACGGGCGCGGGCTTTTTGCCCTTGAACATCCCGAGCATCCGGTCGGTGACGATGAATCCGCCGATCACGTTCAGCGTGCCGAACACCAACGCGACGAACAGGATGATCTGCAGCGCCACCGAGGGGTGCTCGATGCGCCCCAGCAGCACCAGCGCGCCCAGCACCACGATGCCGTGGATCGCGTTGGTGCCCGACATCAGCGGGGTGTGCAACGTGCTGGGCACGTTGGAAATCACCGCGAACCCGACGAACCCGGACAACAGCAGGGTCGCCAGATTGGCCAGCAGTGCGTCGTACATCTAGCTATCCTCTCCGCGAGTCACGCACGCCGCCGCGACGACCTCGTCGTCGAAGTCCGGGGCCAGCTTGCCGTCCTTGATCAACAAGTCCAGCAGCGCGGTGATGTTCTTGCTATACAGCTCGCTGGCGTGCTCGGGCATGCTCGCCGGCAGGTTCAGCGGCGCGGCGATGGTGACGCCGTGCTTGACCACGGTGCGGCCCGGCTCGCTGAGCTCGCAGTTGCCGCCCGCCTCACCGGCCATGTCCATTACCACACTGCCGGGCTTCATCCCTTTCACCGCCTCAGCGGTCACCAGCCGCGGCGCCCGCCGGCCCGGAACCATGGCGGTGGTGATCACCACGTCAAAGCCCTTGATCGCCTCCTCCAGCGCCTTCTGCTGCTGCGCGCGCTCCTGCTCGGTCAGCTCACGGGCGTACCCGCCCTCACCGGAGGCCGCGATGCCCAGATCCAGCCACCGCGCGCCCACCGAGGTGACCTGATCGGCCACTTCGGGGCGCACGTCATAGCCGGTGGTGCGCGCGCCGAGCCGCTTGGCCGTCGCCAGCGCCTGCAGCCCGGCCACACCGACACCGAGCACCAGCACGGTGGCCGGCTTCACCGTGCCCGCCGCCGTCGTCAGCATCGGGAAAAACCGCGTCAACTCGGAGGCCGCCAGCAGCACGGCCTTGTACCCGCCGACGCTGGCCTGCGACGACAATGCATCCATCGATTGCGCCCGCGAGATTCGCGGGATCGCCTCCAGCGCGAACGCCTCAACCCCGGCCGCGGCCAACGCGCCGATCGAGTTGTCTGCATCAAGGGGCGCGAGGAAGCCGATCAACGTCTGCCCGCGGCGCAGCCGACCGACCTCGTAAGCAGTCGGTGGCGCGACCTTGACGACGACGTCGGCAGCCCACGCATCCCCGATGCTGGCACCGGCTGCCGTGTAGAGCTCGTCGGGAAGCAACGCCCGCTCGCCCGCACCGGACTCCACTGCGACCGCCACACCGCTGTTCACCAGCGACGCGACCGCGTTCGGCACCAGCGCGACGCGCCGCTCGGCGGCCCTGGACTCGGCGACTACCCCGACAATCGTCTGCGTATCTGTCATGGCGCGTCCATCTACTTCCGTGTGCTTCCTGCCTCAGTGGATTGGCCCTCACCTTAACTCTTGGAGCGGTTACGCCCCCTCACGGCACCGCCGTTACCACAGCGGGATATCTCCCCAGTATTCCCCTTGCGGCCGGGGTCCGAAATAGCATCGCTCGGATTCGTCGATCGCGACGTCGTTGATGCTAGCTTCCCGCCGAGACATCAGCCCCGTGTCGGTGAACTCCCACAGCTCGTTGCCGTAACTGCGCCACCACTGGCCGGCCGCGTCGCGGCATTCGTACTGGAAGCGGACCGCAATGCGGTTGTCGTGGAAGCACCACAGGCTCTTGCGCAGCACATAGTCGAGTTCGCGCTGCCATTTCCGGGTCAGGAAAGCCACGATCTCGTCGCGGCCGACGACGTGCTCATCGCGGTTACGCCAATGCGAGTCGACCGTGTAGGCCCGACTGACATGCTCGGGGTCGCGGGTGTTCCAGGCATCCTCGGCGGCCCGGACCTTCTGAGTCGCCGTCTCAAGGGTGAACGGCGGTAGCGGCGGGTGCGTCTCGGTCATGCGATCCATGATCCGCCCCAGGCAGCGGCTTACCCGTGGTGGCCTATCGTGGCCTGCATGGATTTCGCAATGTCGGACAAGGCGGCCGACTACCATAAGCGGCTGTCTGCCTTCATGACCCAGCACGTGTTCCGGGCCGAGGCCGAATACGACTACTACCGCCAGGTTGCCGGCCCGCACGACCACACCGTGCCGCCGATCATCGAGGAACTCAAAGCCAAGGCCAAAGAGCGCGGGCTGTGGAACCTCTTCCTGCCGGCGGAATCAGGATTGACCAACCTGGAGTACGCGCCGCTGGCCGAGCAGACCGGCTGGAGCATGGAGATCGCGCCCGAGGCGCTCAACTGCGCCGCACCGGATACCGGCAACATGGAGATCCTGCACATGTTCGCCACCGAGGAGCAACGCAAACAGTGGCTGCAGCCATTGCTCGACGGCCAGATCCGCAGCGGGTTCTCCATGACTGAGCCGGCGGTCGCCAGTAGCGATGCCCGCAACATCGAAACCACTATCACCCGCGACGGCGGCGACTACGTCATCAACGGCCATAAGTGGTGGACGTCGGGGGCCGCCGACCCGCGCTGCAAGATCCTCATTGTGATGGGCCGCACCAACCCGGACGCGGCTGCCTATCAACAGCAGTCGATGATCCTGGTGCCGATTGACACCCCCGGCGTGACGATCGTCCGGTCGACACCGGTCTTCGGCTGGCAGGACCAGCACGGGCACAGCGAGGTGATCTACGACAACGTTCGGGTGTTGGCCAGCAATCTGCTCGGCGAAGAAGGCGCCGGCTTCGCGATCGCCCAGGCCCGGCTGGGACCGGGCCGCATCCACCACTGCATGCGCGCCCTAGGTGCGGCCGAGCGCGCGCTGGCGCTCATGGTGGATCGGGCCCGCAACCGGGTGACGTTCGGTCGCCCGCTGGCCGAGCAGGGCGTGGTGCAACAGGCAATCGCCAAGTCCCGCAACGAAATCGACCAAGCCAGGCTGTTGTGCGAGAAGGCGGCGTGGACCATCGATCGGCACGGCAACAAAGAAGCACGTCACCTGGTCGCGCAGATCAAAGCGGTCGCCCCGCAGGTGGCCTGCGATGTCATCGACCGTGCCATTCAGGTGTACGGCGCCGCAGGCGTCAGCGATGACACGCCGTTGGCCCGGCTCTACGGCTGGCATCGCGCCATGCGTATCTTCGACGGACCCGATGAGGTGCACTTGCGGTCCATCGCACGTGCCGAGATACGCCGGGAAAAGTCGGCTTTCGCGGCGGCGGTCACCTGATATGGCCACCGACGTGCGGGAACTGCAGGGCGCGTGGAACTTTCGTGACGTCGCCGACAGCACGGCCGCGTTGCGGCCCGGACGACTGTTCCGGTCCAGTGAACTGAGCCGCCTCGACGACGACGGCCGTGCGGCGCTGCACCGGCTCAGCATCACCGATGTCGCTGACCTGCGCTCGCCCCGGGAGGTCGCCCGCCGTGGACCGGGCCGGGTTCCTAACGGCGTCGACATCCACCTGCTGCCGTTCCCCGATCTTGGCGCGGATCAAACCAACCCGGATGACGCGTCTCCACATGAGCACGCATTCCAGCGGCTGATGTCCGAGAAACCGGACGACGAATCGGCCACCGTCGCCGCGACCCGCTACATGATCGACGAGTACCGGCGCTTCCCCACCCTCAACGGGGCTGGACGCGCTGTGCGAGAGGTGATCTCGCTGCTGGCGGCCGGCCGCCCGGTACTTGCCCACTGCTTCGCGGGCAAGGATCGCACGGGCTTCATCGTCGCGGTGGTGCTGGAAGCGATCGGCGTCGACCGAGAGAGCATCCTGACGGACTACTTGCGCAGCAACGACGCCGCGCCGCAGCTGCGGTCGCAGATTCTGGAGATGATCCGGCACCGGGCAGACACTGCGTTGACGCCCGAAGTGGTGACGTTCACCGAAGCCCGGCTGTCCGATGAGGTGCTCGGTGTCCACGCGGAGTACCTGGCCGCCGCGCGGCAGACGATCGACGAGGCCTACGGTTCGCTGGACGGCTATCTTTCTGACGCTGGCATCACCGCGACCGACGTGGATCAGTTGCGCACCGCGCTTCTCGCCTGACCCGTAAGGCGTCGACCGACGACGTCGGCCCAAAGACCGCGGCTCCCGGTGTGTGACGCCGGCCTTTTCCTGGACGGGTTGCAGGCTGGTGACCTGCTTAGCGCCATCGGCGATCCGATCGCGGCTGACGAAGGGCTGGCGGCCAGGCCTGGGGCGGTTGCCGCGGGCGGACCTGTAGGCACCGAGTGGATACGACTGAGTTTCTCAGAAGAAAAACCTGAGAGTTTCCTAGATGCCGGCTAAGGCAACGGTGTACAACATATGTACAAATACGTACAACAATCGTGCCGGGACAAACCGAACTGCTCCGGCGATTCACAACCGCATACAGCTCTGCCCGAGGTCGGGAGGTCGCAATGTCAGGCCGTAAGCTTCGGTGGCTGACCGTAGGACTGATGGCAAGCGCCGGGGCCGGCGTATTGGCGCTGACCTCGATCATGAATTCGGCATTCGCGTTCGGGGAAACGCCGGATGTCGCCGCCGCCTCCGACCCGACGACTATCGGGCTGGTCATGGGCGGCAGCGGAACGCCTATTCCCGGCGCCGACTACGTGACGGCCGCCAACGACCTCTACATCACTAATCCGTTCACCACTCCTTTTCTGCCTTTCACCGACACCACCTACCCCGGGGTCTTGGCGGACGGCTTGTTCACGCCCGAGGGGTACTATCCGCTGAGCGGTATCAAGACCTTGCCGGTGGTCACGTCGGTGTCGCAGGGCGTCACCATCCTCAACAACAACATCCAAGCCAACATCACGGCCAGAGACCCCAGCACGGTGTTCGGCTACTCCCAGAGCGCTGTCATCTCCTCGCTGGAAATGCAGCAGCTCGACCCGTCCGGCACGCCGAGTGATTTGCCTGTGCAATTCGTGCTGATCGGCGACCAGATGAATCCCAACGGCGGCATCTTCGCACGCTTCCCCGGCCTGCAACTCCCCAGTCTGGGCTACGACTTCTACGGCGCAACCCCGGCCGATAGCTTCGCGAGCGTCATTTACACGCAGGAATACGACGGCTACGCCGACTTCTGCCAGTACCCAATCAACTTGTTGTGCGACCTCAACGCCTTTTTGGGTATCGAAGAGGTGCACGGCACGTATCTGTCTCTCACGCCCGCGCAGATCGCCACGGCTATTCCATTGATGACGGAGGGACCCACCGAGACCACCTACTACATGATTCCCACCGAGAATTTGCCGCTGTTGGACCCGGTGCGTGACATCCCACTCATCGGCAACCCACTGGCCGACCTGCTCCAACCTGACTTGACGATCCTCGTCAACCTGGGCTACGGCAGCATCACCGAAGGCTGGAGCCAAGGGCCGGCGAATGTGCCCACCCCGTTCGGGCTGTTCCCGCACATCCCCCTGGGCGACATCCTGCAAGCTCTGGTTGGGGGCACCCAGCAAGGAGTCGAGGGCGCCATGGCTGCGCTGACGGATCCCTCGGCATCGTCGCTGTCGGTGCCGTCGCTCGCGGACCTGGCCGACCCGTTGGCGGCGTTGACGGCCGCCGCCAGCGATCCCAGTTTGTCGCTCACCGACCTCGTCAACACGCTCTCGAGTGACGCCTCGACCGCCTATGCCGTTCTTCTTCCGACGGCAGACATAATCAATGCCCTGCTGACCAGTGTCCCCGCATATGACGTCAGCCTCTTCCTGGACAACCTCTCTAACCCCATTGACGCGATCGGTTTGCCGATCGCGGCTGACACAGCAATTGCGACGCTGGCAGCCGGTTTCGAATTCGAAGTCATCGCCGACGCCGCCTCGACCATCATTGGGAGTCTCACGAGCCTCATCCCGTAACGCCAGCGGAGGACGTACAACCGCTGCGCCGGCGGCCGTCGCACTGCGGACATAAGTGCTCTGTGCAAGGGGGCGGTCGCAATGTCAGGCCGTAGGTTCCGTTGGCTGGGATTTGGGCTGGTGGCGAGTGCTGGTGCAGCTCTACTGACACTGACGGCGATGATGAATGCGGCCTTCGCGTACGGGGACGTTGACGTTCCATCGGACACGACTGTCGGGTTGGTGATGGGCGGCAGCGGGCTGCCCATACCTGGCAGCGAGTACGTGGATGCCGTGAACTCGCTCTACATCGTCCCCAATTTCCCCGCCACCACGTACCCCGGGGTCCTCGCGAACGGGCTATTCACACCCGACGGGCTATACCCGATTACCGGCGTCCACAGTCTGCCCTTCGACACGTCGGTGAGCGAAGGCGTCACCATTCTGAACAACTCGATCGAAAGCAACATCGCAGCCGGAGACGCCAGCACCGTTTTCGGTTACTCCCAGAGCGCCACCATCTCGTCGCTGGAGATGGAGCAGCTCGACCCGTTAGGCACGCCGAGTAACTCGCCGGTGCAGTTCGTGCTCATCGGTGATCCCAACGCGCCGAACGGCGGCCTGTTCGAGCGCTTCGACGGCCTGTTCCTCCCGAGTCTGGGTATTGATCTCAACGTCGGCGCGACCCCGGCTGATGACTTCACCACCGTCATTTACTCGCAGGAATACGACGGCGCCGCCGACTTTCCGCAGTACCCGATCAATTTCCTGTCCGACCTCAACGCTTGGTTGGGTATCTATTACTTGCACGGCGCGTATCCGGATCTCACGCCCGCGGACGTCGCGACGGCGATTCAATTGCCGACGTCGGGAGCCACCGAGACCACCTACTACATGATTCCCACCACCGACCTGCCGCTGCTGGACCCGCTGCGTGGGATCCCCATCATCGGGAACCCACTGGCCGACCTGCTGCAGCCGGACCTGACGTACATCGTTAACTTGGGCTACGGCGACCCGCTATATGGCTATTCGACCGGGCCGGCCAATGTGGCCACCCCGTTCGGGCTGTTCCCACCCCTCAGTGCTTTCGAACAGCTTCCCGGGCTTCTGGTCAGCGGAACCGAGACGGGCATCCAAAACTTCATCGGCGATTTCACTGGCACCGGACCGAACCCGGTGGCGCTGCCGTCGCTCAGCTCGCTCACCTCGCTGCTGGATCCCTCGTCGGGGGCGACGAGCGCGTTGGCCGACCCGCTGACGGCATTGTCGGCCTTCGCCAGTGATCCCGCCTCGTCGCTCACCGACATCGTCAACGCGCTTTCGAGTGCGGCTTCGACGGCCTATGGCACTCTGCTGCCGACGGCAGATCTCGCTAATGCCCTCGTAACCAGTCTCCCCGCATATGACCTCAGCCTCTTCCTGAACAACCTTAGTGACCCGATCAACGCGATCGGTTTGCCAATCGCGGCTGACACAGCGTTGATCATCGGAGGCGGTTTCGTCGAATTCGAAGTCCTCGCCGACGCGGCCTTGACGATCATCGGTCTTCTCCCGTAACGCCCGACCGGAGCGGCAATTGATGCGCCTGAAGCCAGTTCGGCGCATCGGTGTCGAGTGTGGCTCCGGCTCCGCGACGAATCTGCCGAGGACGCCCGGCGGCGGTCCGAGCCACAGCAATATCAGTTCGTTTCAATCGGGTTTGAAGGTGCGGTCCTCGCAGAGGCCGCCGCGACTACCATCAGCGAACTCGCGGCCTTCATCCCGTAACGAGCCATCGGCTACGGCTCGAGCACGACCTTGCCGAACACATCGCCATCGGCCAGGCTCTGCAGCGCAGCACGTCCCTCTGACAGTGGATAGCGTTGCGGCGGAGGTGGTTTCAGGCCCAACGACACCAGTTGGCCCAGCCCCCAGGCGAACAACGCCGCCGAACCCGGGACCTTGTTCAGGTACTCTCCCCGCGCGACGCCCAACACGCCGACATTGCGCAGCAGCAATCGGTTGACAGGCTTCACGGCCTACCGTAACGCGAAGCCGGCCAGCTTCGCGGCGGACAGGTCGGTGATCTGCGCCCACCGCGCGGCTACCTCGTCGACCGACGGCGGGTTCTCGAAGTTGACGCCCTCGTTCTCGAACAGCGCGACCCGTTGTACCCTGCCGCCACCGACGATGAACACCGACCCGGTGTCGCTGGATTCCTCGGTGCACAGATAAGCCACCACCGGTGCGACGAACTCGGGCTTGAGCTTCTCCAACACCTCCGGCGGCAGGATGTCCTGCGTCATCCGGGTGGCGGCGACCGGCGCGATCGCGTTGGCGTGGATGTTGTACTTAGCGCCCTCGATGGCCAGTGTGTTGATCAGCCCGACCAGGCCGAGTTTGGCCGCCCCGTAGTTGGTCTGCCCGAAGTTGCCGAACAGCCCGCTGGTGGAGGTGGCGACGACGACGCGGCCGTAGCTCTGCTCGCGGAAGTGCGGCCAGGCCGCGCGAATGACGTTGTAGCCCCCGTAGAGGTGCACCTTGAGCACGGCGTCCCAGTTCTCAAACGACATCTTGTGGAACGTGCCGTCCCGCAAGATTCCGGCGTTGCTCACTACACCATGGACAGCGCCGAATTCGTCGAGCGCGGTCTTGATGATGTTCGCCGCGCCCTCTTCACTGGCGACACTGTCGTAGTTGGCCACCGCACGGCCCCCTGCGTCTTTGATCTCGGCCACCACGTGGTCGGCCATCGCCGATCCGGCGCCGGTGCCGTCCCGGGCTCCGCCGAGGTCGTTCACCACCACGCTGGCACCTTCCCGCGCGAGGGCGAGGGCGTAGTCGCGGCCCAGTCCCCCACCGGCTCCGGTAATGACGATGACACGGTCCTGCACTCCGGGCATGAGCTTCCTTTCGCGGTCCTGGTGTGTGTGGGTCAGCGTCCGTACCGTACTAAAACAGCCGGCGCGCCAACTTCCACGCCTTCTCTGTGTACGGCGGGTAGATGAAGCTCGATATATCGGGTCGCGTCGGCTTGGTGAGCACCGACTTGCGGTGGCTGAACTCCTCGAACCCCCAGCGGCCGTGGTAGGCGCCCATACCCGACGGGCCGACCCCGCCGAACGGAAGCCTAGGCGTGAAGTAGTGGAAGGCGAGGTGGTTGACCAGCATGCCGCCGGCCGACACCTCATTGATCACCCGCTCACGGACAGCGCCGGTCCTAGTAAACAGATACGCGGCTAACGGTTTCGGCCGTGAATTGACGAAACGTATTGCGTCGTCGAGGGATTGGACCGAGATCAGCGGCAGGATCGGGCCGAAGATCTCGTTTTTCATCAGCGGCTCGTCGGGATCGGGGTCGACGACCACGGTCGGTTGAATTCGCAAACCCGACGCATCGGAGTTGCCGCCCAGCGCGATGGTGCCCTTTGTGTTGGCCAGGCAGTCGGTCAGCCGATCGAATTGCCGCTTGTTGACGATGCGCATTGGCTCGCCGAACCCGAACTTTGTGATGGCTTCGCCGATCCTGCTGACAAGTTCGTCGCGGATCTTCGCGTCGGCGAGCACGTAGTCGGGCGCGATGCACGTCTGGCCAGCGTTGATCAGTTTGATCCAGGCGATCCGTTTGGCCGCGACGTCCACGTCGGCGTCTGCCGCGACGATCACCGGGCTCTTTCCGCCCAATTCGAGGGTGACCGGCGTCAGGTGGGGTGCGGCGGCTTCGTACACTTTGCGGCCGATCTCGGTGCCGCCGGTGAACATCACCCGGTCGAAGCCGTGAGCGATCAGCTGCTGGCTGACCGCTGCGTCGCCCTCGATGACCGCGACCGCGTCGCGGTCGAGGTATTGCGGCACCAACTCAGCCATCAACCTCGATGACGCGGCGGCGATCTCGGACGGCTTGAGCACCACGGCGTTGCCAGCGGCAATGGCTCCAACCGCTGGGCCGAGCGTCAGTGCGAACGGGTAGTTCCACGCGCCGATGATCAGCACGGTGCCATAGGGCTCGTACTCCACCCAGCCGCGGCCAGGCAGCTGAGCGAGCTCGAGCAGGCGATGCTTGCGGCGCATCCATTTCTTTACGTGCTTAGCCGCATACCGCGCCTCGGCGACGGTGCTCGCGGTGTCGGCCATCCACGCCTCGAACGGTTTGCGGCAGAGATCGCTTTCCAGCGCGGCAGCGACCTTGGCCTCGTTCTCGGCCATCATCCGCTCGATGGCGCGCAGCTGGGTGCGCCGCCAGTCAAGGGTGCGGGTCCGGCCGGTGGCAAAGGTTTCCCGTAGGTGAGCGACTGTTTTCGGGATGTCCACCCCAGCCGATGTTTTGGCTTCAGCGACGTTTGCGGTGGCTTCGGTGGTCATTGGGTTCCCTTCCTGACCGGAGGAAACCCAATCCTAACCAACCACCTGGTTGGGCAACAGGTGCCCGTCAGGCCTTGCTGCGACCACCGCCATCAGTGCTTCCGCGCCGTCACAAAGTTGTTGACCAACCGTGTGTCATCCGTCGACGGCGTCCGGCCCAATCGCGCCGAGTCCTCGCGGCTGCCGACCGTTTGGGTGGTCCACCCGTGCTCGGCAAACCAATCCGCACAATCCGGGCGGTCCTCATCGTCATACCAGAGCTCAAACGGGCTGAATGACACATCTTCCCCACGTTTTTCCCGCGCCGCTCGCAGCTTGACCCACCTCTCCTCGACCTCTTTGCGCTGCTCTCGGTCAACGCCGAACACCTCGACGGCCACTCGGCTGCCAGGCGCGCTCAGCGCGTCGATCGAGGCGAACATGGCCGCCTGCGCCTGACCCGGCAGAAACGGCAACAGGCCTTCGGCCAACCACGCCGTCGGCTGCGCTGCATCGAACCCCGCGTCGTGCAATGCTTTTGGCCAATCGTGGCGACAGGCACCGCACGGCGCGTGGTAGCCGGCGTTGCGCCATGCCTGGCAAGTGTCTCGGCCTTGTAGTCCAGCACCTTGGGCAGGTCGATCTCGAACACCGTGGTGCCCTCCGGCCACGTCAGCCGATAGGCACGCGAATCCAGACCAGCGGCCAAGATCACCACCTGCCGGATACCGGCCTCGACGGCGTCGGCGAAGTACGCGTCGAAGAAGTGGGTACGCACCGCCTGGTAGTTGATCATCTGCTGGGAGTCCACGGTGAAGTCGATGTCGTCGTCATCCGGCGCAGCCGACCACCACGCGGCCACCTGCGCGCGGACCTCCTCCAGCTCGGGCGTGGAACCAGCGGTTCGGCGAACTGGTCACGGATGAGCGGGTCGTTGCTGGCCGTCTCGGCGGCGCGGGCCAGTGCCACCATCACCGCTGTGGCCCCCACACTGGTCGCGATGTCCCACGAGTCGTCGGCGGTGCGGCGCGTGATTGCCCGGCATTAGCTGCGCTCCGCGGTCACGAATTCGGCGAACGCATCCTTGTCGTCGCCCATCGGCACGCCGTCGACCCAGCGGTCCAGCCGACGCATCTCGTCCCCGGAGTTACGGGCAGTAGCTCGCCAGCCGTGGTCGTTGAGCCAATCGGCGACGGCGGCGCGGTCGTCGTCGTGATAGATCAGATCCTGCACGTCCACCGTCTGCTCGATGCCCAGCTCGTCGGCGACCCTCTTGAACCGCTCCCGCATTTCCTGGCGCCGTTCGTCGGCATGGTTGGCCGCGGTTTCGACCGCGATGCGGCTGCCCGGCGGGCTCAGCTCGGTGATCTGCTCGAATAGCCGGTCCTGGGCGCCGGCGGGCAGATACATCAGCAGCCCTTCGGCCAGCCACGCCGTCGGTGCGCCGGGGTCAAAGCCCTCGCCGCGGAGTGCGGCCGGCCAGTCTTGCCGCAGGTCGATTTGCACCTCACGGCGGTCGACCGACGGTGTCGCGCCGTGCGCTGCGAGCGTCTCAGCCTTGTAGGCAAGCACCTTGGGCTGGTCGATCTCGAACACCGTGGTGCCAGCTGGCCAGTCCAGCCGGTAGGCGCGGGAATCCAGCCCCGAGGCCAGGATGACCACCTGCCGGATTCCGGCCGCTACCGCGTCGGCAAAGTAGGCGTCGAAGAAATGCGTCCGAACGGCTTGGTAGCTGCGCATGTGGTGGAAGATTGCTGCGCTCTCCGGGTCAATGGACTCCACCTTGGCGACCATCGAGTCATCGAGCATCGTCACCCATACGCCCGTACCGGCGCCAGCGACCAGGAGCTTCGCGTACGGGTCGCGGATCAGCGGATCCGGGTTGTCGGATTCGATGGCTCGGGCGGCGGCCACCATCACCGCGGTGGTGCCGACACTGGTGGTGATGTCCCAGGTGTCGTCATCGGTGCGCATCGTGCTCATCAGGCTCCCGCTCTTAGCGTATGCATATCGTGATCAGCTGGCCGCGACGAAACGCGCTCGTATCAGCGTGCTGGTGACCATCTCGTCGACCAGGTCCTCAGGTATCGGTCGACCCAATCGGGCCATCTCGTCCCTGTTGTTGACGGCGTTCACCTGCCAACCGTGGTCGATGAGCGACTGTGCGGCATCAGCGCGGTTGCCGTCGCGGTAGGTCAGGGTTTCGACGTTGACATCCAGGCCGATCCGCCGCATGCGCGCCCACCGTGCGCGGCGGGCCGCCCGGCGCCGCTCGTTGTTGGCGTCAAAGCTGAACACCTCGACGGCGAGCTGGCTCCGCGGTGCGCTGAGCCCGGTGAGCATCTCAAAGAGCCGGTCTTGAGCGTCGGCGGGCAGATATGGCAGTAGACCTTCGGCCAGCCAGGCCGTCGGTTGGGTTCGGTCGAGACCCGCGGTTGTCAACGCCGCCGGCCAGTCGTCGCGCAGATCCACCGCGACCGGGCGCCGCGTCCCCTTGGGAACCGCCCCATGGGATTCCAAGATGCAGGTCTTGTACTCCAACACTTTAGGCTGGTCGATCTCATAGACGGTGGTGTTCGCCGGCCAGTCCAGGCGGTAGGCCCGAGAGTCCAGCCCGGCGGCCAGAATTACCACCTGACGGAGGCCGGTCTGCGTGGCGACGTTGAAGTACTCGTCGAAGAAATGGGTGCGCACCGCCTGGTAGTCACAGCCCACTCGGTGCGCTCGCCGCCCATGCTCGTCGTCGCCGATCCAGCCCATGTCGGGGCTGGCGAGCCGCGCCCACGCCGACCCAGCCGACGACACCAACAGGTAGGCGAACTCGTCGCGGATCAGCGGATCGGGTGACGCCGTCTCGACAGCGCGGGACGCGGCGACGCCCAACGCGGTGGCGCCGACACTCTCGGTGATGGCCCAGCTGTCCCCTTCGGTTCGCACCGAGCGCACTTCATCCAGATCAGTCATATCGTGAGCCATGCTACCGAATAACTTAGGTAACCTATACGCTGCTGTGCGCTACATCACTGGGGTGAAACCGGCGTGGCTGGAAGGCCGATTGCCGGTGGCCGCCCGTACAAGCGATTGGGTCGGGCTACGGCTTGACACGCCAGAGCGTGCCGGCCATCAGTTGTCGTAGCCGCTCGGTGATGTTCTCCGCCTCCCGCGGGCTCCCGACGAAACCGGCGTAGAAACCGACACCGCACAGCAGGGCCAGCAACATCTCGGTCACCGAAGAAACGTCGGCATCGACGGTCAGCTCGCCGTGCTCGATTGCCTCGTTGACTGCCCGAGTCAGGAATGCCCGCGTCGCGCGCAGTGCTTCGTTTTCGACCCGGCTGAATTCCGGGTGCCGCTGCGATTCCAGCATAGAGGTAATCAGAAACGCCGCCGATGATCGATTCTCAGAATCGACCTGAATCGCAGTGGCGATAAACGCCGATAGCCGCCCCATGAGAGTCGTCTCGCGCTGCGCGCGCTCGATAGCGGCGGTCACGAGATTGTTGGTTTGCTCCACTACCTCCCGATACAGCACACTCTTGCTAGGAAAGTAGTGGTTGATTGCCGGCCGGGTCAGGTCAGCGCGGATGGCAATCGCCTGGAAAGTCGCCGCGTCGTAGCCACGTTCGCTGAATACCTCGCGAGCTGCACGCACGATGCGCTTTCGCGTTTCCGCCGCCTTCGCTGCAGGAGGACGACCAGGTCCCCGACTCGCCGTTCGCGGCACAGATAAATTGTGCCATAGATCACTTGCCCAGCCCCTGGCAGGCTAATGGCGGAACGACTCCGGGAAACGGTAGTCTGCGAACAGCGCTCTCGTTAGCTCGGCGACGGTGCGGGCCGGCAGCGGCCCCTTTAGGGGATCGGAGGCGGCCTTAGGGCCGGTGCGGCATCAACGCACCCGGCGGAATGCTGCCGAACTTTCCGGCGTGGAAGTCCTCGAGCGCCTGGATCACTTCCGCTTTGGTGTTCATTACGAACGGTCCGTAGTGAAATACCGACTCCCGAATAGGCTGTCCGCCGAGGATCAGCACGTCCAGGGTGGGCCGGTGCGAATCTTGGGTCGGCTCCGCAGCGACCGTGATCCGGTCGCCCGTCCCGAGCACCGCCAGCTGACCTTGGTGAATCGGGTGTGCCACCGGACCTACAGATCCGCGTCCGGACAAGACGTAGACCAAGGCATTGAAGTCGCGCTTCCACGGGATGTTCAGCCGCGCCCCGGGTCCGATGGTCGCGTGCGCGAGCGTGATCGAAGTATGGGTGACACCGGGGCCGTCGTGGCCGCCGATCTCGCCGGCAATGATGCGGACTAACGCTCCACCGTCATCGGAAGACAGCAGCTTTACGTCCCTGCCCTCGATGGCCTGATACCGGGGTGCCGCGTGCTTGGCATTCTTCGGCAAGTTCACCCACAGCTGGACGCCGTGGAAGAGACCGCCGCTTTCGACGAGGTTGGCGGGTGGGGTTTCGATGTGCAGGATGCCTGAACCGGCCGTCATCCACTGGGTAGCGCCATCGGTGATCAACCCCCCGCCACCATGAGAATCCTGGTGCGCGAACTGGCCGTCGATCATGTAGGTGACCGTTTCGAATCCACGGTGCGGATGCCAGTCGGTGCCCCTGGGCTCACCGGGCTGATATTCCACTTCGCCCATCTGGTCCATATGCACGAACGGATCGAGCGCGGCGATGCTCACGCCGGCGAACGCCCGGACGACGGGAAAGCCCTCTCCCTCGTAGCCCCGTGGCCCCGTGGTGATCGACCGGACCGGGCGCTCGGTGTCGGCCGGGTCGGCCGCACCCACCCGCGGCAACGTCAACGTGTCTGCGGTGATAGCGGGCATGTGTACCTCCTTTTTGAAGCTACATATATAACCGGACTGTAGTCCGGTTATTCCAGTGCGGATGATGCGGCCCAACGACCAAGGGATCTTCGTCGTGGTGGGGATGATGGCGTGCTTCGGCAGTGTCGCTCATGCGCCGCTGGCGGTCATGATCATGATGGCCGAGATGACCGGGTCGTTCTCGGTGCCTGGGGCGATCATCGCGGTCGGGATCGCGTCATTGCTGATGTCGTGCACTAAGGTCACGATCTACCGGGCGTAACGCCCTGATCGCGAAGCCGCCGAGGCTGAACGCGCACGTGACAGGAGTATTTAGAGCGCGCAGATCTTCTGCACCGGCAGCCGAGGCCCACGTCGCGGTTCGTATGCCAGTCCGCTGGCTTCGAGCAAGCGGACCACCCGATGCCGGTGCGGTCGCATCGGTTCCAGCAGCTCGAGCATGACGGCGTCGCCGACTGGGCGGCCCAGCAGGGTCCATCCGATCATTTTGGGAATGTGGTAGTCGCCCACCGACACCGCGTCGGCGTCACCAAACGCTCGTTGAACGGTCTCGGCCGCGGTCCATTCCCCCACCCCAGGCAGTGACATCAGCGCCTGCTGTGCCTGCACCGCCGGACGCGATACCAGCCGTTCAAGCGATGCCGCGCGGCGTGCGCAGCTGACCACCGTACAGGCCCGTCGCGGGTCGACGTTGGCGCGGTGAAACTCCCAGGACGGAATGCTGCGCCACACCTCGGCGGATGGGGGCACGCGCATTCCTGCCGGGGCCGGTCCCGGCGCCGGTGTACCGAATTTGGACACCAGCACACGCCAGGACCGAAACGCGTTGGCACCGGGTACCCGCTGCTCGAGAATCGCCGGGACGAGCGCTTCCAGCACCTGCCCGGTCCGGCCCAGCCGCAGGTGGGGAACCCGTCGCTGCGCAGCGGCGATCGTCGGGTCCTGAGGCGCGAAATCGGATGCGTCATCGTCGGCGCCCAACATCGCCGGCAGCGCGTCGAGGAACTCGTTGACACCATTTCCCCACGCGACGCAATGGACGGCGTTAGGTGCCGCGCGGCTGATCCGCGCCGTGACGGGTCCGGTGGGCAACAGGCTGGTCCGCCAGATCGTCCCGTCGCACATGACCTGATAGCACGGATCCCGCGGACCGCGCCGCAGCGGCGCCAAGCTGATGCCGAAACTGGCCACAGCTGGGAATGTGACGGTGCGAGCGCTCTTCACCGTGTATTCCCGCAGCCTCCCGTAACTCCAGATTCAAAAGATCCTAGGTGACCCCACCAGCCGGGAATCGGCGAAACGTGCATAATTGACCACCAACTGTCTCCCAAGACAGGATAGCGATGTGACAACGCCATTCGACGACCCGCAGGCCGAACTGGCGTGGATGTTCCTGCAGTGCCTCTGCCAGGGCGGAGACATCGACGAATGCTTCGCCTTGCTCAGCGCGGACTTCACTTACTGGAGCATCGTCACCCGCGCTACCGTCGACGAGGCGACCCTGCGGCGGGAGATCGAGCGGCGCAAACGCCGCGTTGAGATGACCCTCGACCTGATCCAGTGTGTCAACGACGGCGACAGCGTCGTGGTCGAGGCGCAAGGCGAGGGCGTCACCGCCGACGGGCTGCGCTATGACAGCCCGTACGTTTTCCTCTTCGAAACCCGCGACGGGCTGATCGTGTCGATGCGCGAGTACAGCGATACCCGGTTGGCGGAGTAAGTCTTCACCTAGTCGGCGTCGACGCTGATCTCGGCTTTGTCGGGATAGAAGGCGATGTGGCCGGCTATCGCCGCGACCGCGGGATAGGGCTGTTCATAGGTCCAGATCACGTCGTCGACGGTGTCGCCGCCCGCGGTGGTCACGCTGTAGTAGCTGGCTTCGCCCTTGAACGGACAGTAGGTCTTGGTGTCGGTGCGGGCCAGCACATCTTGCACTACGTCGCTCATCGGAATGTATTGCACCGCAGGGTAAGTGGACTCCTGCAACCGCAGCGCCGAATACGTGTCCGCAACGATCTCGCCGTTGACGCGGACCCGGACCCGCCCTTTGGTCGGCTCGATGGTGATCGGGTGCTCGGTGCTGGGTTCTAAGACAATCCGGTCGCTCATGGTTGACATCTCCTCACGCGTGGATTGCAGGTGCAACGCCGGTCGGCGGTGAACATTCCCGTGTGTGCGGACCGGTCAGACCGTTCCGAATGCGTAGCGGTGGTACTGCGACATGTACCGCAGGGTCGGCGCGAGTGACATCACCTTGGCCATCACTCGATACATACCGGGCACCCGTTTGAACGTGTCGGAGTCGAACGCCGACACCCAGGCCAATAGCCGCACGCCGGGTACCGCTTCGATGATGTCGTCGGGCCTGTTGATCGCCCAGTGCAGCGTGGAGCCCGAGCGGCGCACCACGGCGTTGATCCATTGCGCCTTGATGCCCAGCCAATTGAATGCGTCGAACTGCAGCTCACCCGACGGGAATCGCTCGATCACTCGGCGCAGCAGTGCGGTGCCGTCCTGCTCGGTCAGGTACATGGTGAGGCCTTCGCCGATCATCAGCGCGGGCCGGCCGGCGGGAATGCCCGCGAGCCAGCCCGGGTGGGTGACCGAGGCGGCGACGACGTGGTAGTGGTCGTGGGTCGGGAAGAGTTCTTCGCGCAATGCGGCGACGTCGGGATAGTCGACGTCGTACCATTCGACGCCTGGGCCGGGCTGCACCCGGAAGAACCGGCTGTCCAGGCCGCAGCCCAGGTGCAGCACGACAGTCTGTGGGTGCACGGCAAGGAACTGGCGCACCCAGGTGTCGAAGTGCGCCGACCGGGTCGTCACTGACGGTGAATTACGCGCCGTGATCGTGGTCTTCGCCCAGTCGTAGTCGATGCGCTCGACGATCTCCTTGGCATAGCGATCGCCCAGGATCGGTTCCGGGAAGTCGGCGTCCAGTGCCTTGGCGTATAGCGTCGCCAGCGTGGTCTGCGGCGCCCCGGAGAGATCGACGCGCACTCGTTCGGTAGTCACGTCCCTCGACGCTAGTATGCGCACAGCGCGCGGGCGTGCTGAACGGCAGCCCGCGCGGTGTTCAGCCAGGAGTCGTGCTCTTACCTTTGGCATTTCGGAGCTCCGCCCAGAACCGCGCGGCCTCCCGGATCGATTCCTCAACCGGCCGCGGCTGCCATCCCAACTCCCGTACCGCCTTGCTGTGGTCGACTTCGGCCTCGGCGCGCATCATTCGCACGGACGCGAGGCTGAGTTCGGCGTCTTTGCCAGTGAACCGAGCCCTCACGCTGCCCAGCGCAGCCAGCCCGTAGAGCACTGGTACCGAGATCGACCGTCGGGGTGGCGGCACACCGGCTTCGTCGGCTGCGATACGCACGACCTCCTTTAGCGGCATCATCCGTTCGGAGATGATGTATCGTTCGCCGTTGCGTCCGTGCTCGGCGGCCAGGATCATTGCCCTGGCGGCGTCGTCCACGCCGACGACTTCCAGTCGGATGCCGTTCATCGTGAAGGGCAGCTTCCCGAAGATGCGTGATGTTACGCGATTATAGGCCAAGTGCGGTTTTCAGGCTTGCGTGTCGCCTTCTGTGCGCGCGATGTAATACGCCAACTGTTTGCCGTCTACGTGGTGGCGTCCGGCGACGGCCGCTACGAGCCGCAGCTCCAGTTTGCAGATTTGCGAAATCACCCACCCCGATCACCGTTTCGTAGGTGCTCCCGCGGCGAAGCCATTGCTGCGGGAGGTGACGCCCCGCATCGCTGTCATGAGGCCTCGCGGCTGGTGTCGTTGTTGGTGCGGACACCGGCGCGTAGCAGGCTGGCGATCTTGTCGAGCCGGGCCTCGCTGAGCGGCGGCGCGTCGGCGAGGATGCGGGCGATGTAGGCATCACGTTTGGCGTTTTGCTCGCCGATCGCGACTATCCGGGGATGACCGTGCTGCCCGAGCTGCTGTTCACCTGGCGTCCCCTTGTGGTGTGGGCCCGCTGCGACCGGGCGGTGGGGTGTCGCGACGCTCCGGCGCTGGGCGGTCC
Source organism: Mycobacterium sp. (assembly GCA_035625875.1). Classification (GTDB taxonomy): domain Bacteria; phylum Actinomycetota; class Actinomycetes; order Mycobacteriales; family Mycobacteriaceae; genus Mycobacterium. The sequence continues at coordinate 31,806 of DASPOT010000290.1, forward strand.
TTGGTGGCGCCCGTGGCGTCGGCGCGTTCTGGTTGCTGGCCGCTGGGTGCGGCACGTGGTCCGTCCGGTGGTCGCGCTGAGCGCCCAGGCGCGTTGTCCTGCCGGCGGTGATCCCCGTTCCC
>DASPOT010000291.1:0-11123 GCA_035625875.1 Mycobacterium sp.
CCACCATCTACGGGCGCACAACAGCGGTATCTAATTATTTCGCACGATGATTACGGCCGCGCCTCGACACGCCGGTAAAACCGCAGGTCAAACGACAAAACTACCGATGGGACACAGACACCATGTCGGGAGTCCTGATCACCGGCATCCCCATAGTCTTTGACTAACTGTAAGAAATTCAATTTGACGGCCGCTAAATTTAGCTATTCGGCGAAGCCGTAAATTTGCCGAGGAGCTGGAGAACAGACCGTGACTACGAGTTCTGACACCGGTCTGGTGTTGTTCATGTGTGGCGATGTGATGACCGGTCGTGGGGTTGACCAGATACTGCCGCACCGCGGGGATCCGACGTTGCGCGAGCCTGCTGTGGACGATGCCCGGACTTACGTGAGACTCGCCGAGCACGCCAGCGGCCCGATTTCAGCGCCCGTCGATTTCGTGTGGCCTTGGGGAGAAGCGCTGGCGTTACTCGACGAATTCGCGCCCGACGTCCGGTTGATCAATCTGGAAACCGCCATTACCGCCGACGGGGAGTTCGCGCCACGCAAAGCCGTGCACTATCGGATGCACCCCGACAACGTCGCCTGCCTGACGGCAATCCGGCCGGATGCCTACGCCCTTGCCAACAATCACATCCTCGATTTCGGTTTTCGAGGACTTGCCGACACACTTGACGCACTGAACGGAGTCGGCGTACGGCCTGTAGGCGCTGGTCTCACTGCTGAGCAGGCTGAACGGCCGGCCGTGGTGACTCTTCCCGATGGAAGGCAGGTCGTCATCGCTTCGTGCGGTACGCAATCCAGCGGGATTCCCCGCCACTGGGCGGCGAGCGACACCCAGCCCGGCGTTGCCCTCGTGAGTGACTTGTCCGATCGCGGCGCCGCCCGGGTCGCCGACCGAGTGCTCGCCTTGAAACGGCCCGGCGACGTCACCATCGTGTTCGTGCATTGGGGCTCGAATTGGGGCTATGACGTCGAAGCGGGTCAGGTTCATTTCGCTCACCGGTTGGTCGACGCGGGCGTCGACGTCGTGCATGGGCACTCATCACACCATCCGCGACCGATCGAGCTGTACCGCGGCAAGCTGATTTTGTACGGCTGCGGGGACACCGTCGACGACTATGAAGGCATTGGAACGTACCAGGATTTTCGCCCCGAGCTGCGCTTGTTGTACTTCGCGTTGGTCGACCGCAACAGCGGCAACGTCGTCACCTTGCGCATGGTGCCGATGCGGACGAGGAGGATGCGGCTCGAGCGCGTTGTACACGACGATGCCGAATGGTTGCGATCAAACCTGGACCACATCAGCCAACAATTCGGAACCCGCGTGCACGGCACCGCCAACGGGCTCCTCACAGTCCCGGCGCCATAAGCCTGGGCGTCCTACCAGTTGCTTTTGGCTTGATGGGCTTTCGTCGGTGGCGATCCCTACGGTGCTGGGATTCCCCGGGCCACGCCAGGGGTGAAGGTGACCGGCAGCTTGCCCAACCCGGTCATGCTCGGGTTGCCGAGGTATTGATAAACACCGCCGACGTCGACCTGGTAGTCGGGAATGCGATCGAGAACCGCCTTCACCATCACCTCGAACATGACACGGGTCAGATGCGATCCGATGCATCGGTGTGGCCCGAGCCCGAAGGCGAGGTGGCGGTTGGTTGCGCGGTCCAGAACGACTTCGGCGGGTCGTTCGAATTCTTGCTCGTCGTGGTTGGCGGCGAGCCAGCTGATGATGACACGGTCGTTGCGCCGGAGGTGTTGCCCACCAAGGACGGCGTCGCGAGTCACTGTCCGGCTCAGTTGCTGATTGACCGAAAAGTAGCGGAGAAACTCGTCTATGGCGGTGTGGTAGAGCTCCGGGCGGTCGATGAGTCGTCGCCGCAGATCGGGGTGGGTGCCCAGGTGGAGCAGGCTCAGCGCCGTCTGTGACGTCGTGGTGTCGACACCGCCTGCGATGAGATTCCAGAGAATGTCGAGAAGCTGCGCGTCCTCGAGACGCTGGCCGTCGAATTCGAACTGAACGAGGAAGCTCGTCAGGTCGTCGCGGGGATCGACTCGTCGGCTCGCCGCAAACTTCAGCAGGCCGTCCATCATTGCCGGGACTTCGGCTAGGGCATTGGCGTACCCGTCGCTGCCCTGGGGCACGGCCATTATGGAGTGGAAGAGGTTGGCGTAAGGCTGCCAGTTGTCGTAGGGCAGACCCATCAACCGCATGGTGAGGATGGCCGGAACGGGACTTGCGTAGTCGAGCACGAGGTCCATCTGTCCGTCGTCGATCCGTTGATCGAGGAACCAGTGCACCGATTGCTCCATGAACGGCCGCATCTTCTGGACAGATCCCGGCGAGAAGAACGGGGCAAGTGCCCGTCTTAAGACCTGGTGGTAGGCGCCGTCGACTTCGCCGATGCCCAGGGCCGGTTGGCCTTCGGGGCGTGGAACGCCCATTTCACCCTGGTAGTCCACACCATCGGCTGCGTTCGGTTCATATTTATGCGCGAAAGTGTCGCCGTCCCGGGCGATTTGTGTCACCGCGTCATAACTCGTGACGAACCAGAATCCGCCGTACTTCTCATTCCACGCCACCGGACACCGGCGTCGAAGCTCGGCGTTGACCTCCGGTTCGTTGAGGTTGAACTCGTCCGAGTGATGATCGAAATCAACGACCACATCGGAGCTGACATCCGGACGCGTTGTCATCGAAAAATCCTCCAACACAAGGAAGTTTGTGAAATCTGTCCAAGCGGGGCGGCGGCCTCGCTAAGCGAGGAGTTTATTGCGCTATCTTTACGATTTTAGGCGTTTTCGAAGAGCACGCGAGAAGTCGCGGTCCGCGGGAGCGATCTGGGTCATCCACCTGGCGGCATCACAGAAGAAGGGGTACGACGATCGACGACTGGTCAGCAGGAGCGACGATCGGCGGATTGGCGATCTCGTCCTTGCCCGACCTTGCCCGGATGCGCAGGGAGCGCTTTGAGAGATTGCATCAGCTCGAGGCGCAGGGTGTGGCGGATCTAGCAACCCGATGTGCCCGCAGCACTGATGCACTGATGGCCGCCTGCCGCCCGGGCAACACCGGTGCCGACCTGTATCGAGCGTGGGAGAGCGTCGGCAACCCAGAGTCCCCAGTGCCGCTGGTCCACGGGCTTAGACTGGGCACCGAGCCGCCGCTGATTGGTCTGGGCCGCGGAAGCCACACCACGCTTGAGGAAGGGATGGTCTTGAGCGCCCAATCCTGGATCGCCGAGAAGCGCGTTGGCGGATGCCTGGAGCGAGCCACGGTCCTCATCGAAAGCGCAGGACCATCGGCACTCACTAGCTGTGGAAGGTTGACATGACCAGTCACCGAACCGTTTTCAACCACGTTGGATTATGCGTCGCCGATCGCGAGCGGTCGCGCCGCTTCTACGAGGGCTTACTCGGGTTTGAGTTCTGGTGGGAACTCGAACCGCCCGACGACGGTACCGACCGGCTTCTGCAGCTGGACAACCCACTCGGAGTGCATGCCACCTACCTGGTTCGCGACGGCTTTGTGCTCGAACTTATCGATTACTCGCAGCGCGAAGTGCACGCCGGGCCGGTCCGTGTCATGGACCAAGTGGGACTGACACATCTGTCGCTATCGGTGTCCAATCTGGCCGACGTGCTCAAGATGGTCGACGGTTTCGGGGGATCGGTGGTCATGGACACGGTCTCCGAGCAATCAGCGATGATCCGCGACCCGGACGGGCAGCTGATCGAACTGATATCGGACGCATGGCCCGCGGCCCTGCCGCCTCGCCGATAGTTCGCCGCGCATGATCCGCACGCTGTCACGCCGGACAAACAACGGAGCATTCGCAGCCCAAACCGGTTGTCGCCGAGTGGTTTCGCGCGATGCAACTGCGGCTCGACGATCGCCTGGGTGCGATTCTTTGACCTGGTGCGTCGTCTGCGCCTTTCGCCGTTGCCGTGCGCAACATGCCCGACGATTGAGCAAGGTGATTGGAGCGTCAGGGGAGACAAAGTCATGACAACGATCTACGCAACCCATTCGCGTTACACCGAACATGATTTTGCAGGGCATCCCGAGAGCGCAGAGCGAATTCGGGCGGTCTGGCGCGGCTTGGACGAGAGTGGCTTAAGCGCGCGGATGCAACCGCTTCAGGTCGAAGCCCTCGACGCGGATGCGGTGCTCGCCGTGCACACGGCTGACTACCTTGAGCTGCTGCGGCGCATCAGCGCTATGCCGCACACGACTCACCTCGACGCCGACACCTATGCAGGACCAGATGCCCTGCCGATCGCGTTATTGTCGGCGGGCGGCGCGGTCGGCGCGGTCGACGCGGTGCTCAGCGGTACAGCCACCAACGGGTTGGTGGCGATTCGCCCGCCGGGGCATCACGCCATGCCCGATCGTGGCATGGGATTCTGCCTGCTGGGAAACGTCGCCATCGCCGCACGCCACGCGCAGACTCGATACAGGATCGAGCGCGTCTTGATCGTCGACTACGACGTTCATCACGGGAACGGCACCGAAGCGATGTTCTACGACGATCCATCGGTGCTGTACATCTCGACGCACCAGTACCCGTTTTACCCTGGCACGGGCGCCGCGACGGACGTCGGCACGGGTCGGGGCGAGGGCTACACGATCAACATCCCGCTGCCCGCCGGGAGCGGCGACACCAACTACGCAACGGTTTTCGACCAGGTCATCTGGCGAGGCGCTGAGCGCTTCCACCCCCAGCTGATCCTCGTCTCGGTGGGGTTCGACGCATACTGGGCAGATCCTCTAGCAGCGATGCAGCTGACGTTGAACGGCTATTCGCACCTCGCCGGAGAAGTGATTCGCCTAGCGCAGCGCCTCTGTGAGGGGAAAGTCGTCTTTGTACTCGAAGGCGGCTACAACATGGATGCCCTCCGGTATGGCGTCAGCAACGTGGCGCGACTGCTGCTCGGCGACCCGCCGGTCGATCCACTGGGCGCACGGCCGAGCCCGCGACCTGAGCCGGACATCGCGGCCCTTGTCACGCGCCTTCGGCAGGTGCACGGGCTGTAGCGTGCCTAGCATCATGACAGCATCGAACTTGATGCTATGATTTCAGCATGCGGACCACGGTGACGCTGGATCCCGATGTCGTCGCTGCGTTACGGCGTGTAGCCCGGGAGCGGGGAACGTCGTTCAAAGCGGTGCTGAACGACGCGGTGCGGCGTGGATTGAGTGGCGAGCCCACCCGGAGGCGCTATCGCACGCCGAGTCGCGACATGGGACTGCGTGCGGGATTCGACATCGACAAGGCGTTGACACTGGTCGCGGCAGACGAAGACGCAGAGACCTCGCGTAAGCTTGCGCTTCGCAAATGAGGCTGCTCGATCTCAACATCCTTATATATGCGATCGACGAGTCGTCGCCTCATCACGAGGCGGCGAGAGATTGGCTCGATGACGCTTTGTCGGGTTCGGACACTGTCGCTTTCGCATGGCACGTCCTCATCGGCTTTGTCCGGCTATCGACGCGTGCCGCGGTATTTGAGCGGCCCTTGACTGTCGACGAGTCGTTCGACGTCGTTGATGGATGGTTGGAGCAGCCGTGCGTAACGGTCGTACATCCGACGGATCGGCATGCAGTCGTACTCCGCGGGTTGCTTACTCCGCTTGGTACGGCGGGAAATCTGACAAGCGATGCTCATCTGGCCACCTTGTCTGTGGAACACGGCGCCGAACTGTGTTCCACCGATGTCGACTTCAGTCGATTTTCCGGTGTGCGGTGGATCGATCCGCTACAGGCGTAACGGCGGTCGGTCCTCGGCTCGGGGCGTTGTAGCCGCGAGACGTCACAGTGACGAAATAGCCTGGCGCGCTCGGGCTAGCCCAGGCTAGCCCCAAATCCTTCTCGGCCGTCTATGCTCTCGTCCCCGGCCGCTGGCCGGCTGAGGACGTGTTCAGTGCCACGGCGGCGCGGATGAGCGCCTTCAACGCCTTTTCATCAATCTTGTCGCCCTCGTGGAAATCGATGGCACGCCTGGTGTTGCCTTCGAGGCTGGAGTTGAAGAGGCCTGAAGGGTCCTCCAACGAGGCGCCCTTGGCGAAGGTCAGCTTCACGACGTTCTTGTACGTCTCACCGGTGCAGATCATTCCGGCGTGCGACCACACCGGAACCCCTCTCCACTTCCACTCCTCGACCACTTCGGGGTCGGCCAGCTTCATCAGAATTCGGAGTCGAGCGAGCGTCTCGCCCCGCCAATCACTCAGCTCCTTGATCCTCGCATCTATCAGCTGAGAGGGAGAGTCTCCTCCTTTTCCCTCGTTCGAGCCGGTCTTCCTCTTCTCCATGGTTGTTGTCGCTTTCTTCATGGTTGTTGTCGCTCGCCCGTCACTTGAGTATCATCCCCACCGACCGCCTTGATTGCCATGCATCGCGGCCGAACGTCGGCAGCATGTCGACGTGTCTAGCGCCGCGATCGAGGCTGCCTACGATGACCGGCCGCTTGCGACGGTCGAGGAGCGTGGTTTCGCCGTCGAGGCGCGCCGGCCGTCGAATCGTTGCATTACGCGACCGGCGACTGGGTGAACATGGTCTCACGTCGATCGGCTACGACCGATCAAGAATAACCTGCGCCGCCGGCGATTTCGTCACAGTGACGAATTGCGGTGGATCCCGTTGTTGGAGGAGGGGTGGGCAGGCGGCCCATCGTCGCCCCGGCCGTCGATAGCCGGACCACCTATCGCCCATGGGTTCATCTGACAGCCGAATCATTCATTTAAACGGCTAAACCGTATGCCCTCATTATCGCAACGCATACCCGGAACTTCTTCGCGGAAGCACACGTCCGATCAACAGCGAGAGCTGCGGGTATGACTCAATCATTGACTGGTGGAAGTGCTTTGATCTGATGCAACGCGGCGCAGCTTTGTGCCGATAAGCGACATTATGTCAAGTAGTAAGCCTCGGTTTTCGTTGTCAGGCTGTGGCGCAACGTATTTCATGTCCGTTCCGGATTTAGTTGGCAATTTTCCAGTTCAAAGTGTCCTGCTACGGCGTGCCGCCCAGTGTCCGGGTTTACATGGCCATAGGATCGCGCTGGCTTATGACGGACGGCGCTGGAGGTTTGCCCGTGGGCTCGGTGCTCGATTCGCTGCCGGTGAATACGACTGACCGGACTCGGGTGCTATTGCGGTTAGACGAAGCTACCCGCAACGACGACGTATCGACCGAATTGGCGCTGCTCCCCGTTGAACGGGCTGTTCCGATACGGCGGTTCTTTGCGTGGCCGGGCAAGCGGAACTACGAGGGCTTGTGGTGGTCGAATACGGCGCGCGGTCATGTGCCGTTCGAGTCGCTGCTGGAGCGCGAGTACGTGATGTCGGCGGATTTCGATCCGCACATCGTCGCGATTGCGGCTCAGCCTCTGGCACTGTTATGGCCACGTAGGACCGTCGGTCAAAAGAGCCATGTCCCAGACTTTTTTGTCCGGCTGAAGAACGGCGATGGCCGGTTGGTTGATGTCCGTCACCCCAACCGCGTCAGTCGCGCTGCGGCCCAGTTCACGTTGACCCGCCAGGTCTGCGCGGAGATTGGCTGGGAGTACGAGATCTTCACCGGACTTGAGCCGGTGGCGGAACAGAATATGCGGTGGCTGGCCGGGTATCGACGGGATAGATGCGCACCGGCCGACGAGACCGTCGCAGTGATCACCCGTTGCTTCGCTCACCCGTTGCCTTTGGGCCTGGGCGTGTACCGCGTCAGCAGGTCGACTGGCGCGTCAAAGGACATGGTATTGGCCAACGTGCTGCACCTGTTGTGGCGGCGGCAGCTATCGGCGAACTTGAATGCCCCGTTGTCGCTTGATGCCGAGGTGTCGGCGTGAGATCGGTGCGGCTGTTTGACTGTCTGCAGTATGACGGCGACAGCTGGCAAGTCGTGGCGCAGGAGGGCACGGCACTGGCGTTGAAAAGCACGACTGGCCGCATCCGCAAGGTGACGCTAGCTGAACTGCTCGGTGACGACAGCTATCTCCCCGATTCACCGGACCGACTACCGAACCTCGACGCCGCCGCCGTCCTGGAAACGTTGGAGCCCGAGGCCAGGCTACGCGCGGAGTTCCTCCACCGGCATGTGGTGGAGGTGCTGAGCGGTGTCTCGCCAGTGGCTGATGGGATTGGGGTTGAACCGCGGCCCGAGTATCACCCTGGCAACCTGCTGGGTGACCGGATCGAAGCCAAGCTCGCCGAACTGCGCGATGCCGGAACACCGATGTCGGAGCGCACGTTTCGCCGACATCTGACGGCTTATCGCCGCGACGGAATTGCGGGCCTGGTGGACGGGCGCAAAACCAGGCAATCCTCCCCGACCGGCCGCATTGACAACCGGCTGGTGTCGCTGCTCGAGGCAGCGATCGACCGCCAGACCAACCTGTCGACAGGCACGAAATCACGGGTTATAGCCCAAGTGAAACGCGAGGCGCAGCAACTGGGAGTGCCGGTCCCGAGTCGGTCCACGCTTTATGAAGCGCTGGGCAACCTGCACCGGTCAAAGCACCCATTCGGTAACGCCACGACCCGCCGCAGCCAAGCCAATCGGCCGGACCGTGCGTGGGGCGGCCAGGACCCGTGCCGCCCGGGCGAACTCGTCGAGATCGACAGCACCCCCCTTGATCTGATGGTCGTGTTCCCGGACGGCTCGGCTGGGCGAGTCGACCTGACCGCCGCGTTAGACATCGCTACCAGGACACCATGTGCAGCGATCCTGCGACCGGTCGCGACCAAGGCGGTCGACGCCGCTGCACTGCTCGCCCGTGCATTGACTCCTCTACCGATGCAGCCAGGCTGGGACTCCTCGGTGGCCTTCTCCCGCTCGATTCTCCCGGCCGGAATGATACCCGGTGACGACGAGCTGCGCGCAGGCATCGCCGCCAAACCCGTGATCGTGCCCGAGTCAATCACCATCGACCGCGGCAAGGTCTACGTCGGATCGACCTTCATGAATGCATGCGAGCGCCTGCAGATCAGCGTCACCAAGGCGGCGCCGCGCACGCCGACTGATAAGCCGCACATCGAGCGCGTGTTTGCCGCAATCAATAGTGGCTTCACCCAGTACCTGGCCGGCTACGCCGGACCCAATGTAGTGCGGCGCGGCAAATCCCCTGAGCAGGAGGCATTTTGGACACTCGCCGAGGTGCAAAACCTGCTCGACCTCTGGATCGTCGCGGTGTGGCAAAACAAGCCGCATCCGGGCCTGCGCCATCCCGCGATGCCCAAGAAGGATCTGACTCCCAATGAGGCCTATGCAGCGCTCGCCGGCGTGGCCCCCACTATGCATGTGACGCTCGGTCGCGAGGATTACATCGGGCTTCTGCCGCTGGTCTGGCGCAGCATCCAGCCGTACGGGATCAACTTCGAAGGATTGCACTTCGACAGCCATGAGCTGCACCCGTATCGGGGAGTCAGCAGCGGCCTGCCCACGCCGGCGAATGGGCGCTGGGAGATCCGTTATGACCCCTACCGGCTGCAGTCGATTTTCATCCGGGATCACAAGCAAGGTAGGTGGATCGAGGCCGAATGGACCTTATCAAGGCGGGCGTTGGCGCCGTTTTCACTCGATGTGCTACAGGCGGCCCGCAAGGCAGTCGATCGTCGCGACGAGACGGCGCCGGCTGTCGATGTGCTCGCCGCGATCAACCGCATTCAAACCAGTGGCGCGATCACGACGCGAGAACGCAAGGCCGCCAAGCGCGACAGCGTGAACAGGCCCGTGGTTCCTGCGCCCGACGTCGGATCAGCTCCGGCAGACGATTCGATTGAGCTCGAAACCGACGCAACGGTGAGAATGCCGCGAAAGCGCAAAGCGGCGCGACGCATCGACCAGGGCGAGGAGGATTAGCACCTGTATGGCCGTGCCTGATTCGTTGACCGCGTGGCGGGAGTTCGTCGACAGAAACGCTGTTGAGCCGCAACGCCTGACAATGAAGCAGATTACCGCCCTGTCCCCCGACGAGAAAGCCACTTACGACCAAGCCCGGTTCGGTTGGCTAGGAGCCGATGTGGTGCTCGAAACCCACGACACCGCGGCGCTGACCCGGCAAACCCGGATCATCATGGCGCGCAACAGCGCCGCGACCGCCACCGCACGGCGCGGACTCGCGATGTCCGGCTCCTCTGGGCTCGGGAAATCGACCGCTGCAATGCTGATTGGCAAACGCCACGAGAAAGCCATGCGAAAGAAAACGGGGCGTGACGGCGACAACAGCTACGCCCCAGTGGTCTACTGCGTGGTACCGCCGGGCACCACCCCGAAGATGATGATGCAGGCATTCGCAAACTTCCTTGGGCTGATCGCACCGCGCAGCGCTAACGCGCAGGAACTCGCCGAACGAAACGTCGGCGTCATGCGGCATTTGGGCACGTCACTGGTGATCCTCGACGAGGTCCACAACCTGAAGACCAATCATCAAGCCGGCAGCGAGGCCGCGTCGGCACTCAAAGTGTTTTCCGAGCGCCTCGACGCGACGTTCCTCTACGCCGGGATTGACCTCCTGCAAAGCGACCTATTCTCCGGACATATAGGCAGACAGATCAAGGGCCGCATGACCGTTCACGAGATGCGCCCCTACGGTTCCGGAACGCAGGCACAACGCCAAGCATGGGAAGAACTGGTGTTGGGCATCGAGAGCATTCTGCCACTCGCCAACCACACCCCAGGATCACTTGCCGACCTGGCGTGCTACCTCTACGACCGAACCGGCGGCTCCATCGGATCACTGCGCGCGCTGCTGGGCGACGCCGCGATCGCCGCCATCCTAGAAAAACACCGAGAAAGTGGACCGCAAGCTGCTTGACACCATCGCGACCGACCATGCCGCCGAGGAGTTCCGGACTCGAACACCAGCTCGCGAACCCGACACGCCCGCGCCGCTCGCCAGGGCCGAATGAGCTTGCAACCGCTACCGGTTCCTACCCGCGTATATCACGGCGAGGGTGTCATCTCCTATAGCCAACGCCACGCCGCACGCAACCACAGCAATATTGCCGACATCGAACACGGTGTCCGCCAGCGCGGCGTCCGGCTGCCCAAAACCCGCCTATCACCAGAGCGACTCGAGGTCTGGCGGCAACTCGGCTCACTGCACCAGACCACGTTCAGCACCCCGG
>DASPOT010000292.1:0-10071 GCA_035625875.1 Mycobacterium sp.
TAGGTAGAGCTTTCTGAAGCGGTGCTGTGCAGGAGATGGAGGATTGTCGGCCCTTCGGAGTCGCCCTGTGGGGGGAGGCTTCAAACCACCACATGCTGCGGGAGTGGTGACGCGATCGTGGTGAGCGATGTGGAAAAGGCGCACGAGATGCGTCAGGTGGGGATCGGGAAGGCGAGCGCAAGCGATTCGCTGCTGACGTGTCGAAACAGCAACAGATGACATCGAAACCGGGGTGTGCCAACGGTTCCGGGATGAGCCTGGCGGGTGCCCGCTTATTGGCCAGGCGGTGTCCGGCATGAAGGCGACGCGAGCCCGGTCTGCGGCTCTTGCATGGAACGGGAGAAGGCCGGGTTCGACACTGCCCGTTCGGATTTTCCGGGTGGGCGAGAGGGAGTAGCCCGCGCTTGGCGTGGGTGTGAGTACCGTTGCGGGTCCGGCTGGCGGACCGGCTCGTATTCTCTGAACCAAACACTTGTTCGAGCTTATTCGGATTTATGGGCCGGTTCGGTTGGGAGAGTGGGGATTCCGAGGTCGGTTGCGGCTGTCTCGGTTGTTGTATTGTGGCGCCGTTCGATTTGGGCGAGTTTGTCTTCGGTGCCGGCGAGGCTGACTTGGAGTCCTTCGACCTCGCCGAGCCAGCCTTCGCGTTCGGCTTCGGCTATGCGGTCTTTGAGGTTGTCGCGAATCTCGACGAGACGATCGCGTTGTGCTGGGTCTGGCCAGAGCAAAGCGCAACGAACACAAGCATGTTCATGGATGCAGGGTGTCCCGAACGCGCGTCCGCAGGTGCCGATGGAGACCTTGCGTCGTTCGAAGTGGCCGAGGAATTGCTGCCATTCCTCGTCGGTGGGCTGACGGTATTCCTCGGTGGGGCGCAGGGCGCGGCGGCGAGCGATGAACGCCAGGTGAGCGGTGATGGCCTCGTCGGGGTAGACGGCTTTGTAGCCCATGGTGACGCCGATGTCGCGGTGTCCGGCGATGACTTGGGCGATGTGCGGCGGGAGACCGTTGAGGACGGCGTCGGTGATGAACATGCGGCGGAAGTCGTGTGGAGTGAAGTGTAGCGGCCCGCCGGCGGGGTCGGTCAGCCCTGTGTGGGCGACGGATTCGTCGAGCAGCGTGGCAACGAAATCGCCTCCGAGCGACCGATTTTCGGATCTGGTTCGCCGTTGGAACAGCAGCGGAGACGGCGGCATCCAGACCAATTCGTGACTGTCGCGAGCGCGCACGAGCGGCACAGCTCCGTCGGCGCCGCGGACGCGGCAGATGACGGCGCTGAGCACCTCCGCCAGCTCGGGGCCGACCACGATTCTCTGAACTAGCCGGGGCTGCTTGTTTATTCGCTTTGGTGGGTCAGGAATTGGCGGGAAGTGTGGGGGTTGCCGAGTGCGACAGGGGCCGTTCTCGATCGTTTGTCGATTTGGGCGAGTTTGTCTTCGGCGGCGGCGAGGCTGACCTGCAGGCCTTCGACCTCGCCGAGCCATCCTTCGCGTTCGGCTTCGGCGATGCGTGCGGCGAGGTTGTCTCGGATCTCGACCAAACGGTTGCGTTGGGTCGGGTCCGGCCACAGCAATGCGCAACGGACACAAGCATGTTCATGAATACAGGCCGATCCGAACGCGCGCCCGCAGGTGCCGATGGAGACCTTGCGACGCTCGAAGTGGCCAAGGAATTCCTGCCATTCGGCGTCGGTGGGTGTGCGGTATTCGTCGGTGGGGCGCAACGCCCGCCGCCTGGCGAGGAACGCCAGGTGAGACTGGATCGCCTCGTCGGGGTAGACGGCCTTGTAGCCCAGGGTGACGTTGATGTCGCGGTGGCCGGCGATGATCTGCGCGATGTGCGGTGGCAGGCCGTTCATGACGGCATCGGTGATAAAGATTCTTCGAAAGTCGTGCGGCGCGTAATGCAGAGGGCTTCCATCGGCGGGATCCTTCAGGCCGGTGTGGACAAAAGCGGCGTTAAGCATGGTCCGCAGCGAGCTGTCGCTGATCGCCCGGATCTCAGAGGGAAATCGACGCTGGAACAACACCGGAGCCGGTGGCCGCCACACGCATTCGTAGCGGTCGTAGACCGCAACGAGCGGGACTGTCCCGTCGGGTTCACGGATGCGGCAGATCACGGTCGAGAGCACGTCCGCCAACTCCGGGGAGACGACCAGGAGTCTCTCCTCATCGGTCTTCGACGGGACGATCTGCAGCAACGGCACGATCTCGCCGGAGGTCGGCAGGCGGTACTGGATCAGGCTGTGATGGCTGATCTCGAGCAGTTCCTCGACCCGGCAACCGGTAAGACGCAGGATCTCCACGGCGGCCCACGCCCAGAACGCATGGTCTTCTTCATGGCCCAGGTCGCGGCGGCGCCCGGTCGTGGGGTCGTGGGCCCACACCATCTCAGTGGTCCTGGTGATCGAGCGAGTCAGCGTTTCGCCTGCGACGGTGAACGATTGGCCGGGACGGGTATCGTGCGCGGCTTGCAGGACCGCGGCGGCGTTCTTGCGCCGCGCGTCGACGGTCCGTACCAGCACCGGCAGGACCGGTAGGCGTTCCCGGGTTCGCGCGTCCATCCGCGCCTTGCGGTGGCGCTGGAATTTGCGCTGGTTGATCTCTTCCTGACCGACCGGGCAAGGAGCCGCCCACTGTGCCCACCGGCTGGGATCCTCGATCGCCCACTGGCACAGATCGAGGTAGAAGGCGCGTACCGGGGTCAGGCAGTCGCGGTAGCCGATCCGCTCCACCAGGACCACGGACTTCTCCCCGTTGACCGAGGTGATCACCTTGGGTTTGGTCCGCTGGCGCTGCTTCCACGCCTCGGCGACGTCTCGTGTCAGGTGCAGGCTGTTGATCCCGGGGTGATGCTGCTCGAGGTCGGCCCAAAACCGTTGCGCCAGGTAGTAGGCCAGGCCCTTCAGGCTGGTGTAGTCCATGGCCGGCTGGCGTTCGGCCAGATAGTCCACGATCAGGTCGCGCACCGGGCGACACTGCAGCACGTAGCGGTCGACGAGTTCCTCGGGCGTGAGCTGGCCTGCGGTTCGGAACGCCCGCAGCCGTTCGGGTGCCTCGTCTCCGAACACCCCCAACTCGCGCAGCATCCGATAGAAGACCTTGTGATCGCGTGTCGGACAGGTGAAGGCTTCGGCTTCGCGGTCCATCAGTTCCAACGCGTCGCCGACGGTGACGTCGGCCAGTGTGCCGCCCTTGGCGGCGATGATTTCGGCGCTGCGCCGTAGCGTCAGGGCGGCGGCGAAGCGCGATACGTGGGGGTCGTTGTCGCACAACGCTCGAAGACGGGCGAACCCCAGTGGGTCGCGGATGAGGGCCAGGTTGCGGGTCAGAGAACCCTTGCCGGCCGCGCCGGCAACCAGGCAGCTCAGCGAGGGGCGGAGGAGATCGCCGCAGATCGCCACGACCAGTGCTCCCGACAGCTCGGCGCGCAGCCATCGTGACTCCCGGCCATGCGCTTGCTGCCAGGCGATCGGCACCTGTCGCCAGGCGCCGCCCAAGGCGTCGGCGCCGCTGGCTATCCAGCGTTGCTGCCAGGTCTGGCCCGGCTGGTCGGCCAGCCAGTCCAGCAGCCACGCGAGCCCGCGGACGCGCCGCTCCTGGCTGTTGGCGTTGCCGAGGACGAACATCCCGCTGGTGAGCCGCTCCCACACCTCACCGCGGTCCTGCCGGGTGGCAGGCCAATCCGTGACCACCAGCCGTGGGGGAAATCGGGTGCGCGCCGACTCCCGCTGGGCCTTGGAGGGACGAGAGGACACACCCGGAAACGTGACGACCCCATCGAGAACGCCCGGCTCGGTCATGATGTCCGACTCCCGAACAGCACCTCCAGCGTCTCGGGCCGATAACCGGGAGCAGGAGCCGGCCGCGCCCGCTCGGCGGCCTGCCGAGTCTGCTCCGCATGGTGGGCCAAAACCCGGCGGATCACTTCCTCCTTGCGGGGCGTCAAGTAGATCTGAGTCGTGGTCAGCAGGGCATGCCCGAGGACGCATTGGACATCGGTGAGCGGCAAGCCCGGGTCCTCGGCCATCCGGTAGGCCGCGGTGTGTCGAAGCGCGTGCAGCGTCGCCGAACTACCCGCGCGCTGGGCCGCGCGCTCGAACATCCGATGCGCCGCGTGATAGGTCAACGGCCGCATCGGCGTTCGCGATGTCCACCACAACGGTTGGCGTTTTCCCTTGGGGATCAGGCCGTCCGTCTCGACCTGATACAGGCGCAACCATACGAACGCGTCGCTCGAGGCGGGCAGCTCCTGCATTTCGCGGGTTCCTTTGCGCACCACCGCGATCACCTGCCGACCGGGATCCACATCGCCCCGCGTGGCCGACAGCAGCTCCGACGCGCGAGCGCCGGTCGAGACGTAGAACGCCACCAGCGCCCGGTCCCTGTTCGAGGGCAGCCGGGCGAAGATCTCGTTGAACTCCTCGTCGGGGACGCTGCGCGGAATCCGCGACGGCACCCTCGGTCGATACAACCCAGTCCGCTCCCTGCGGTACGGCTCCATCGGATTGCGATGCGCGTGCGCCCGGCACCGCCGCCGCGATCGATCCAGCGGGAACGGGTTGACGATCGGCCCGCTGCCCGCCGCGAGATGGAACTCATAGAAACCGCGCAGCACCGTCTCGGCGTGCGCCCGCACCGACCCCGCGTAGGCCACCGCAGTCGACGACCGGTCGGGCACCTCGTGTGGTCTGCGCCAGTGCGGGCGAGAAGGCTTGCCCGACACCAGCATCCAGCGGCAGAAATCGCGGGCTTCGACGCGTGTCACCCGATCCCACGAAACCTCGACCGCCCACAGAAACCGGAACCACCGCAGCAGATCCATCCCGTAGGAGCGCAGCGTCGCATCCGATCGCCCCGCGGCCTGCAGGTCTCGGAAATACGCCGACACCGACTCCACCGCCGACCCAGCCGGGTCGATCAGCCGGTACGGCAACCACGCATCGGCCGTCTCCTCCAGCGCACCCGCCAACGGCACCACCAACCCAGCCAGATCCCGAGTCTGCTCCTCGTCTTCGATCACATGCCGGACCATACCGAGCAATCCGCTCGCAGCACGTCAACCAGGGCAAACGCGTGTTGTTGTTCAGTCAATAGGTAGCAGCCGCTCGGCGTCGGTCTTGGAAGGGGCGATCTGCAGTAGCGGAACCAGTTCGCCGGTGCTGGGCAGCCGATACTGGATCAGGCTGTGGTGGTTGAGTTCGAGCAGTTCCTCCACCCGGACGCCGGTGTGGCGCAACACCTCGATAACCGCCCACGCCCAGAACGCGTGTTCCTCGTCGAGGTTGAGCAGTCGCGGTTTTCCGGTGTCGGGGTCGGGCACCCAGACGTTGTCCGGGGCTGCGGTCGGCCGGTCGATCCTAGTCAGGGTCTTTCCGGCAGCGGTGAACTGCTCGCCGGGTTGGGCCTGTTGCCCGGCTTGCAACAACTGCTGCGACTCGCGCCTGCGCCGGTCGGCGGCTTGGGCCAGCACGGGCAGCATGGGAAGCCGTTCGCGGGTGCGGCTGTCCATGCGGGCCTTGCGGCGGCGAAGGAACTTGCGCCGGACCAGGTCCTCCTGGCTGATCGGGCACGGTGCCACCCATACACCCCACCGGACCGGGTCGTCGAGCCCCCATTCGGCCAGGTCGAGGTAGAACGCCCGCACCGTGGCCAACGTGTCGAGGTAGCCGAGGCGTTCGGATTCGACCTCGACGCGTTCGTCGTCGTGGATGACGCTGGTGGCTTTGGTGTGCAGCCGTCGTTTCCACGCGCCGGCGACCTCGCGGGGCAGGCGCAGCGAGTCGATGCCGCCATGATGCTGCTCGAGGTCATACCAGAAGCACCGCACCAGGTGATAGGCCAGGCCGACCAGTGTGGTGTAGTCGATCGCTGGTTGCCGTTCGGACAGGTAGGCGACGAGCAGGTCGCGGATCGGTTGGCAGGCGATCGGGTAGCGGTCGACGAGTTGGGCGGCCGAGCGTTGGCCGAGGCTGCGGATCTGCCACAGCGTGGGCGTGTCCGCGTCGAGAACCCCCGCCTCCCGCAGCATTCGAATCGTCGCCGACGCCGATTCCGCGCGGCCCCGCACCGTGTATTCGGCGTCCAGGATTTCCAGCACGTCACCAACGCTGACATCGGCCAGCATGCCGCCTTTGGCGGCGACGATCACCGCGCAGCGAAACAGGATGTCGCCCACGGCATCCGGTGTGATCGCCCGATCCTGCTCGCATACTCGGCGGAGCTGGTCGAAGCCCGCTGCGTCGCGGCCGTAGACCATGTTGCGGACCAGCTTGCGTTTCTTGCCGCCAGTCAACAGCCATGCCAGCGACGGTCGCACCACATCCGCGCCGACCACGACCAGCAGCGAGCTGGTCATCAACTGCAAACGGTACTCGGAGTACTTTTCCTGGCGGCCAAGCCACTGCTCGGGATGCTGAGCCCAGTCCGCGCCGGCGGTGTCGGCGCCGCTGGCCAGCCACCGCTGCTGCCAGGTTTGGCCGGCCTGGTCGGCGAGCCAGTCCAGCAGCAACGGCACGCCCCAGCGGCGGGCTTCCCGTACCCGCTGTGTCGGCAACTCGGCCGTCGCGGCGGCGACGATCCGATCCACTTCCCCACGATCGGCGTATGTGGCCGGCCAATCCGCCTGGGTCGCACGCGCAGGATAGCGAGTTTGCCAATCCGGTTGTGTGGGGGCGGGCTCAAGCGTTTGGGCGTCGTCGCGGGTTGCGGTCTTCGTCGCGGGGACGGTCTCGATGATGGTCATGTGGGCCTCCGGGTGAACAGCACGTCCAGCGTCTCGGGTCGATAGCCCGCCGCTGGCGGTATGTGCTGCTCGGTGGATTTGCGGGACTGTTCGGCTTGGTGGGCGAGCACGCGTTCGATCACGTCCTCCTTGCGCGGGGTCAGGTAGATCTGCGTAGTGGTCAGCTGCGCGTGCCCGAGCACGTACTGCACGTCGGTGAGCGGCATCGCCGGATCCTGCGCCATCCGGTAGGCCGCCGTATGACGCAGCGCGTGCAGCGTCGCGCTGGTGCCGGCGTCGGCGTTCACTCGCTCGAACATGCGGTGCATCGCGTGATAGGTCAGCGGCCGAAACGGCTTTCGCCGCGTCCACCACAACGGTTTGGTTCGTCCACGCGGGATCAGTCCCTCCATCTCCAGCTGATACAGCCGCAGCCACACGAACGTATCCGGCGACGCTGGCAGCTCCTGCGCCTCACGAGAGCCCTTGCGCACCACCGTGATCAACTGACGCCCGGGATCAACACCGCTCTGCGTCACGGTCAGCAGCTCCGAGGCGCGTGCCCCGGTGGATACGTAGAACGCCACCAACGCTCGGTCGCGATTGGAAGGCAGCCGCGCGAAGATTTCGTTGAACTGCGCATCGGGGATGTTGCGCGGGATCGGCTTGACCACCCGAGGCCGATACAACCCTGCGCGCTCATTGCGATAGGGCTCCATCGGGTTGTGATGCGCGTGCGCCCGCCCACCGCGTCCAGACCGGTCCAGCGGAAACGGATTGACCATCGGGCCCGTGCCAACGTCGCGGTGGAAATCGTAGAAGCACCGCAGAACTGTTTCGCTGTGCACCCGCACCGACACCGAATACGGAGTCCCTCCACCAGAGCCCTTCGGGCCGTTTGTGATCGCAAGCCATCGGCAGAAATCGCGGGCCTCCGACCGGGTCGCGCGGTCCCACGCCACCTCGACCGCCCACAGGAACCGGAACCACCGCAGCAGGTCCATCCCATAGGAGCGGACCGTCGCGTCGCTGCGCCCGGCCGCGAGCAGGTCGCTGAAGAATGCAGTGGCTGCCCCGACCGGCCACCCCTCCGGGTCGAGCAACCGGTACGGCTCCCACTTCGATCCCGTCGCCGACAGCGACCCCACCGCCGCAACCTCCAACACCGACAGATCCCGGACGTCCTCGAAGTCGGCGAACACAGCACAGACCGTAGAACCGCTCTTTCACCGATTCCGCGCTGACATGCCGGAACATCGGGATAGTTCAGTCAACAGGTAGTAGTGGTGAAGCTCCTGTAATGGGGGTGGAGCGAAGGGGCCGGGTCATCTGTGACTGTTCATTGGATCAACCGAGACCCGTTGGGGTTCGGAAGGAGTCGCGATGGGCGAGTTGAAGTCGCCGGACAAGCCGTTCGAAATTTCGAAGTGGGCGGTGATGGAGGCCTGGGAGAAGGTCAAGGCGAACAAAGGCGCGCCGGGCGTGGATGGAGTATCGATCGAGGAGTTCGAGGCCGACCTGCAGAACAGCCTGTATAAAGTCTGGAATCGGATGTCGTCGGGAAGCTACTTCCCGCCTCCGGTGCGCGCGGTGGAGATACCGAAGCCGCACGGCGGAGGGACCAGGATGCTGGGCGTGCCCACTATCGCCGACCGCGTGGCGCAAACGGTGGTGGCCGAGGAATTGGTGTCGAGGGTCGAGATGATCTTCCACGAAGATTCCTATGGCTACCGACCGGGCCGCTCGGGGTTGGACGCGGTGGGCGTGTGCCGGCAACGCTGCTGGAAAACCGACTGGGTGATCGATTTGGACATCCAAAAGTTCTTCGACAACGTTTCGTGGAACCTCGTCGTCAAGGCGGTGGAGGCCAACACCGATCTGCCGTGGGTGTTGCTGTATGTGCGCCGGTGGCTACAAGCGCCGGTGCAGCTGCCCGACGGCACTCTGCGACAGCGAGACCGGGGGACCCCGCAGGGGTCGCCGGTCTCGCCCGTGCTGGCAAACCTGTTTCTGCACTATGCGTTCGATACTTGGATGGCGCGGGAGTTCCCGGCCGTGCGATTCGAGCGCTATGTCGATGACGCGGTCGTGCACTGCGTCAGCGAACGCCAAGCCCGCCAGGTGCTGGGCGCGTTGCAGGACCGGATGGTCGAGGTTGGGCTGCGGCTGCATCCCGACAAGACCCGGATCGTGTATTGCAAGGACGGGCGGCGGCGCGGTGACCATGAGCACACGTCGTTTACCTTCCTGGGATTCACGTTTCGGCCGCGTGGGGCGCGGGCCAAGGACGGCAGGAGGTTTCTGTCGTTTTTGCCCGCGATCAGCAGGGACGCCTTGACCAAGATCAGTCGGGAGGTGCGGTCATGGCGATTGCACCGCCATACCCGGCTATCCTTCTCCGAGCTCGCGCGATGGGTGAATCCCATTGTGCGGGGCTGGATGCAGTACTACGGCGTGTTCTACCGCTCGGCACTGTATCCCCTCCTGACGCGCATCAACGCCTACCTGATGCGTTGGGTCTGCAAGAAATACCGCCGGTTCAAGGGACGACGCGATGTCCAGCAGGCGTGGCAGCGGGTCGCCGAGGCGTACCCGCGGTTCTTCGCGCACTGGGCCTGGACCGCCGCCGTCCCCGTCGTCTGGTGATCAAGATGACAAGAGCCGTATGAATCGAGAGGTTCACGTACGGATCTGTGGGAGCCGGAGGGTGCGACTCCCTCCGGCCACCCGACTAAAGACCGTCGTGGTGAGCGATGTGGAAAAGGCGCCTTTGAGGTGTCAGGTGGGGACCAGGAAGATGAGTAACCCCAAACCGCTGTTGACGTGTCGTCATAGCCGAGAGTGACATCGAAACTGCAGCCTGGTAGCGGGTCGTGGGAGCAGGGCCTGGCGGGTGTCCCGGTTTCTGGCCAGGTGGTGTTCGGCATGGAGGCGGCATGAGCCCGGTCTGCGGCTTTTGCAGGAAACGTGGGAAGGCGGCGTCTCGATACTGTGAGGCGAAAGCTGTTCGGTGAACGGGTTTCGTCTGCGACAGGGAGCAGCCGGGTGTTAAGCCTGGTGGGAGGTACCGTTGCGGGGCGTGCTGGCGGACCGGCTCGTAGTGGTGAAGCTTCTGTAACGGAAGTGGAGCGAAGGTGCCGGGTCGTCTGTGGCTGTGTTTGTCCGGTCAACTAAGGCCCTGTCGGGTCTTGGGAGGAGCTGCATGAGCGAGCTGAAGTCCTCAGCGAAACCGTTTGAGATATCGAAGTGGGGGGTTTGGCAGGCATACGAGAAGGTCAAGGCGAACAAGGGTGCACCAGGGGTGGACGGTGTGGACCTGGCGGCGTTCGAGTCCGATCTGAAGAACAA
>DASPOT010000293.1:0-6708 GCA_035625875.1 Mycobacterium sp.
AGCAAGCTGTAGCGCGGCGAGAGCTCGCGGCCGACGAACGCGAGCGGCTGGCCGACGAACGCGAGGGCGCGGCCGACGAACGTGAGAAGATCGCCGACCAACGCGAACACGCCGCCGACGAGCGTGAGAAGCTGGCCGACCAGCGTGAGCGCACAACTGATGAACGCGAAGCACGGCTCGACGCGCTGGAGCGGGAACTGCACGAACGGGCCCGCAAAGCGGGTCTGCCGGTCGCAACGATCGAGGAGGCCGTGCGGGAAGCTATCCGGCGAGGGCATGCCCTGCTGGCCAGGAGCGCGGCAAGCCTGGACCGCAGTGAGGCCGCGCTGGATCGCGCCAGTACCCGTAACCATCGCCAACAACGAAAGATCCAGCGGGAAATGGCCGCTAGCGAGCGGCTGCTCAACCGGGCGATGGCGCCTCCCACCAAGAATCCGGACTCCACGTCGACGACCGGACAGTTGGATGCACTGCGGCAGCAATTGGTCGATACAGCGCGAACGCTGGCCGCCGCCGAGGACGAATCGGCTCGCGTGCACGAGGACATCGCCGCTCACCGGCCCGACAAAGCCGTCGAGTCCCGACACGTCGCCGAGCAGGCGCGCGCGGGAGCGCAACGTGCCCGCGAAATCGCCGACAACTACTCACCACCCTGATGATCAGCAGCTGCTCCGCGCCACCATTAGCAAACCGCTCGCACACATAGCACCCAGATAGCAGCAGCTTGTAAGTGCGAATCTGGGAGCACGGCGCCGCTCTGGTCGATCAAGTCCCTTCGCCGACCTCGAAGCCCTAAGAGCAGCGGAATCACTGGCGGTTTCGAGGTTCGCCCGACCGGCCGGAATCCCGGAACGCACCTACCGACGACGCATCGGCGGGCCCTTGGCAAAAACCAACTTACGTTGGGGTGTGCGACACGAACGTAGGTCACAGGGGTTGATCCTGGTCGCGGTGTAGTCTGGTTGTTGGTATAACAACCAGATAGGAGCGGAGAGTGGACGACCCCTCGCTCGATGACCTGGAACAGCGGCGGGCACGGTTGTACGAGCAGCTGGCGGCGAGCGGTGATTTCCGGCGGGGCTCGATCAGCGAGAACTATCGCCGCTGTGGGAAGCCGAATTGCGCGTGCGCGCAACCGGATCATCGCGGGCACGGGCCACGGTATTTGTGGACCCGCACGGTGGCCGGCCGGGGCACCCGGGGCCGGCAGCTCTCGGCCACCGAGGTGGACAAGGTGCGTGCCGAGTTGGCCAACTATCAGCGTTTCGCCGAGGTGTCCGAGCGGATCGTGGAGGTCAATGAGGCGATCTGCGAGGCCCGTCCACCGAGTCCAGCGGCGACGGCGCCCCCGGCCGCGACAGGGGACGAAAAAGGGGGCTCTACGACCAGATCGCGGCGGAGTTCGCGGCCGAGGTAGAACGGCTGGCGGCGTTGGCCGCCGAGCAGCTCGGCTCGTCCGGCGACGGTCTGGCCGCGGTGGAGCTGGCGATTCGCACCGCGATGACACACCTCGGGGGTTCGCTGTTGCAGCAACTGGTGGCCGCCGACACCGGGCACCGGGGGTCGCGAATCGACTGCGGCGCCGGGCATCACGGCGAGTTCGTGGGCTACCGCGACAAGCACGTCGACACCGTGCTGGGCCGGATCACCGTGCGACGCGCCTACTACCACTGCGCGGTGTGCCGGCGCGGGATCGTGCCGCGCGACGAGCAGCTCGGCGTCACCGGCGCCTCGCTGTCACCAGGGCTGCGCGCCATGGTGGCCCGCGCTGGCGCGGTGGCCCCGTTCGCCACCGCAGCCGACCTGCTCGCCGAGCTGGCCGGGATTCGGTTGACCAACAAGCGGATCGAACGGTCTGCCGAGACCGACGGTGCCGCCGCAGCCGATCGCCTCGCCGCCGAGTCCGCGGCGATCGCGCGCGGCAAGATGGACGTGCTGCCCGCGCCCGCCGACCGCAGCCCACTGCCGGACAAGCTCTACATCGCCATCGACGGCACCGGCGTGCCGATGGTGCCCGCCGCGGTCGCCGGCCGAGCCGGCAGGACCGACGACGGGCGTGCGCGCACCCGCGAGGTCAAGCTCGCCTGCCTGTTCACCCAGACCACCCTCGACGCCGAGGGCCGGCCGGTGCGCGACCCCGACTCCACCAGCTACCTGGGCAGCTTCGCCCCCGCCGAGCGGTTCGCCACCCTGGTGGCAGCCGAGGCCCGCCGCCGCGGCGCCGATGCCATCCGCCAACTCGTCGTGCTCGGCGACGGCGCGGCATGGATCTGGAACCTGGCCACCGCGATCGTGCCCGAAGCCACCCCCATCGTGGACATCTACCACGCCCGCCAACACCTACACGCTCTCGCCGACCAACTCAGCCCCATCCTCGGCGACGGCCACGCCGACTGGCTGGCCGCCCGGCTCGTCGACCTCGACACCGGCGACATCGAAACCCTCGTTACCGAAACCACCCGGCTGCCCCTGCACGGCGACACCGCCGCCGACACCGCCAAAGCGTTGGCCTACTTCAAAACCAACGCCCACCGCATGCGCTACGCCTACTTCCGCGACCACGGCATGTTCATCGGATCCGGCACCGTCGAAGCCGGCTGCAAGGCCGTCATCGGCCAACGATTGAAACTGTCCGGCATGCGCTGGAACATCCCCGGCGCCACCGGCATCCTCACCCTGCGCTGCCACCAGGCCAGCAACCGCTGGCAGCACATCTGGTCACAACCGCACGACCAGACCGCCACCGCCTGACCAATTTGGCGCAGACCCATCGACTTCCGTGTCTACCCTCCTTGGCGCCGGCGACTGTTACGGTATGCGGCGTGGCTCGACTATCCGCCACCGTGCAGGCGCCCTCGCTGGATCGGCCGTGGCGGCGTCCCGGCGCGTTTGGCTATGCGCTGGCGAGGCTTCGCGGCATCGCAAGACCCCCGGTGATTGTGACCGAGCCGTCCGCCGACATCGTCATCGACCAAGACGCCGAGGTCTGCGTGCGCGATGGGACGGTGTTGCGGGTAAACGTCTTCCGCGGGCCTGGCGAGGGACCCTTTCCGGCGATCTTGTCCATCCACCCGTACGGCAAGGACAAGCTGCCGGCCCGGCGCGGCAAGCGGTGGACCTACGCGCTTCAGTACCGCGGGGCGCGCCAGCCGGATCCGGTGAAGTTCTCGGCGCTGACCGGCTGGGAGGCGCCGGACCCGGTGTGGTGGGTCGAGCAGGGCTTCGCGGTTGTCAACGCCGACCTGCGCGGCTGCGGGCACTCTGAGGGCACCGGCAGGCTGTTGTCGCGCCAGGAGAGCGAAGACGCCTACGACGTCATCCAGTGGGTGGCCGAGCAGCCGTGGTGTGACGGACAGGTGGTGATGCTGGGTGTGTCGTACCTGGCGATCAGCCAGTACGGCACCGCCGCGCTGCACCCTCCGGCGCTGCGGGCTATCTGTCCGTGGGAGGGCTTCACCGATGCCTACCGGGACATGGCGTTTCCCGGCGGGATTCGGGAGAAGGGCTTTATCCGAAACTGGGGGTTGTTGATTCGTCACACCACGCGGCAGGCCTACGACATGCTGCGGGTGCAGCGAGCCCACCCGCTGCGCGATCAGTTCTGGGTCTCGTTGGTCCCGGATTTGTCGGCAATCACCGTGCCGATGCTGGTATGCGGCAGCTTCTCGGATCACAACCTGCACAGCAGCGGTTCGGTGCGCGCGTTCACCCGAGCTGCCTCGACACATGCCCGGCTATACACGCACCGCGGCGGCAAGTGGTCGACGTTCTACTCCGAGCCCGCCCGTGCCGAGCAGTTGGCGTTCCTGCGGGGGGTGCTCGACGGCACAGCCGTTCCCGCCCGCAGTGTTCGACTGGAGGTGCGCGAGGACCGCGACACCGTCGCCGAGGTGCGTGAGGAGACCGAGTGGCCGCTGGCACGCACGCGGTGGCGGCCGTTGTATTTGGCCGGGCCCGGGCTGCTGGCCGCCGAGCCACCGCCGACTGCGGGCACGATCACGTTCGAAACCCATCGGCATGCGGCGGCTTTTAGCTGGATCACCCCTGAGGATATTGAGCTCACCGGGCCGATGGCGGCGCGGCTGTGGCTGGAGGTGGGTGGTTGTGACGACGTGAACCTGTTCGTCGGCGTCGAGAAGTGGCGAGGCGGACGGTTCGTCGGGTTTGAGGGCTCCTACGGCTACGGCCGCGACCGAGTCACCACCGGGTGGCAGAAAGCCTCGCTGCGCGCGCTCGATGCCGAGCTGTCGCAACCGTGGGAGCCGGTGCCGGCATGCACCAACCCCCGGCCGCTGCCCCCCGGCGAGGTGGTCGCGGTGGACGTCGCGCTCAGCCCGTCGGCCACCCTGTTTCGTGCTGGTGAACAGCTGCGGCTGCTCGTCGCCGGGCGATGGCTGGCCTCACACAATCCGCTCACCGGCCAGTTCCCGGCCGCCTACCCACACCCGCCGCGCGGACGCGTCACCTTGCACTGGGGTCCTCAGCATGACGCACATCTGCTGATCCCAGAGATCCCGATGGTTGGGTCGGCTGTGTAGGGCCCGCTGCGCTGCCACGAGGCCAGCGACCGCTGGCACTGCATCTGGTCGCAACCGCACAGCCAGACCGCCACCGCTGAACAACCTCAGCGGCCCAGAATCAAGATCAACAGCATCTACCTACAAATTTGTCGCACACCCCTTACGTTGGTGTCTAAAGTCATTTGACGGTGTGGTTTGCGATAATCGCGTATGCGAATTGCGCCGCTGGGATTGCGCGACGGGGATCGGGAAAAATTGGTAGCGCTGACGCGGGCGTCGTCCGCGCCGGCGGGGTTTGCGCAGCGGGCGCGGATCGTGCTGCTGGCCGCTGATGGTGTCTCGAACACCGAAATCGCCTCGCGGGTGGGGGTTTCGCGTCCGACAGTGATCTCCTGGCGGGCCCGTTATGACAGCTCGGGCATGAGCGGGTTGAGTGATCGTGCGCGGTCGGGTCGGCCGCGCACACTCGATCACGGCGAGATCATTTCGGCCACCCTGAAACCGCCGCCTAAGAAAGTTGGTGTCACACACTGGAGTTCGCGGCTGTTGGCCAAGGAGCTGGGGATCAGCTTCGCGGCAGTGGCACGGGCGTGGCGGGACTACGGTGTACAGCCGTGGCGGGCTGAGACGTTTAAGTTCTCCACCGACCCCGAACTGGTCGCCAAGGTCACTGACGTTGTGGGGCTGTATCTGGCCCCGCCCGAAAACGCCGTAGTGCTGTGCGTAGACGAGAAGTCCCAGATCCAGGCGTTGAACCGTACGCAGCCGATGCTGCAGATGCAGCCGGGTCGGCCCGAGCGGCGCACCCATGACTATGTGCGCCATAGCACCACCTCCTTGTTTGCCGCCTTGGAGGTGCCCACCGGCCAGGTCACCGGCATGTGCCAAGACCGTCATCGCCACCAGGAATTCCTGAAGTTCCTCAGGCACCTGGCCGACGCCTACCCCGACCGGGAGCTGCATCTGGTGATGGACAACTACGCCACCCACAAACGCCGCGAGGTGCGCGACTGGCTGGCCGCCACCCCACGCATCCACCCCCACTTCAGCGTCCTGGCTCAACCTGGTCGAAGTGTGGTTTTCCATCATCGAACGTCAAGCCATCCACCGCGGCAGCTTCGGCAGTGTGCGCGAACTCATCACCGCCATCAAGACCTTCATCACCGCCTGGAACCAGCGCGCCCACCCGTTCGTCTGGACCAAACCCGCCGACGAAATTCTCAAGAAAGCCGACCGCCAAACAACTTCAAACACGGCCCACTAGGCGGCATCCGACACGACTGACTGATGGTGTGCAACTCCTTCTGCCGTGCGCGCTGTCTGGCCAAATGGCTGACAAGGATTCCATGCCCGCCCACGTCGATCCGCGAGTGCGAGTGACGTGGTCGGCCCCGGCCCAGTTTCTGGTCGACATCGACGAGCGTGCCGCCTGATGGCCGTCGGTACGCCCGCCGATGGGCAGATCGAGCGAGTCGTCGCCCCGGTCGGTGACGACCTTGTGGACCACCACGCTGGTCGCCCGGCAGTGGCCACCGCAGCACACGCTGCACGACAGCACACGCTGCACGCCGTCGCCGGGTCAAACGTCGTTGGTTAAAAGGCCGAATGGCCCTACCCCGGCGCGGTCGTCGGCGGAGGCACTTCGGCAAAGGCTGTCCTATGGCAACGTATACGCCGCGGAGCGCACGACGCGGCGCTGTCGAACTACTTTCGCACCGGGAATCTGACTGCGCTGCGCGAGCTGGCGCTGCTGTGCGTCGCGTGATGCTATTCCACATGTGCATCACGCGTGCTACGTTCACTGCAAATGTGAGGTTCGCGGTGAATATAGTTGGGAATGGCGGAGGTGATGTGCCCGGCGTCCGAGAGCTTGAGAAAAGGCTGCAGATAAAGCCCGGCCAAGGTGTGGCGGTGGTCAATGCGCCACCCGAATCGAGGTTGAGCCTGCTAAGGACTGCAGGCTCGAACCCGGATCAGGCTGATGTGGTCATTGGCTTTGCCGTCCGGCCCGTGGACCTGGCATGGCTCAGGTCCGTATGTGCGGCTGCCGCGCTGGCCGCCTGGCCTGGGTCAGCTACCCCAAACCCGGTCAGCCGGGGAGCGATCTTCGCCGGGACTGGCTCATCCGAGCCCTTCGCCAATACAGCGTTGAGGCGGCCCAGGACGTGTCGATCAACGACACCTGGTC
>DASPOT010000294.1:0-16118 GCA_035625875.1 Mycobacterium sp.
CAGCTTCGTTCCCTTGAGCGCACTGACTGGCCCTATCCGGTGGATGTCAGCCCAGGGATCGCACGCGAGCTTGAAAGACTGCGTCGTGCCCGGCAATAAACCCGTTAGTCGATCGTCTGGCACACCGCTTCCGCACCGCCCCGCCCCAATGCGGGCTGTGGATACGCCTTTGGCTGTGCCCACGTCAAGGGTGTGCGCTGGCCCTCAAGCATGGCGGCAGTGCTGGCTATTTAGCACGGCAACCTATTTCACGCCATACCGGCGGCGCATCAAGTGACTTTCTGCCCTTGGTCCGGCTCTCGCGGAAGCCCACGCTTGTCGATGTAAGGACGACGGACCTGGGGAGGAGCAGAACATGAAACCATTGTCGGAGTCGCTGACGGATCTCGCAGCCCTCGTCAAAAGGGTCGAGGAGTCGGCCGCTGCCGTGCGGGCAAAGCATCGTGCCGCATTACAGGCGTTTGTGCGTGCAGAACTGGCTCGTGCCGAGGCGCTGAGCTGGCCGCGAGGAGGTGAGCAGACATGACTACGCTGCAATCTCCGGCCCTGTTCCAGCAGCTGTGGAAAGCCAAGCTGGCATCGGGATTGACTGCCCTGGCTTTAGGTGTTGCGGTGCTGGTCTGGCCCGGCCCGTCAATTCTGGTAGCGGCCGTCTTGTTCGGCCTGTTTTTGGTGCTGTCGGGGATCGTGGAACTGGTCTTCGCGTTAACCCTCGACGTGTCCGTCCCCCACCGGATCCTGCTGTTTGTCAGCGGCGCGCTGTCGGTGATCTTGGGCGTGCTGGCCTTTCGTCACTTTGGTCAAGGGTATGCAGTTCTGTTACTGGCGATCTGGATCGGGGTTGGCTTTATCTTCCAAGGCGTGTCGGAGACAACCTTGGGGATCAGCGTCCGTCAAATCCCCGGGCGGGGCTGGCTTGTCTTCGGCGGCGTCATCGCCATAATGGCCGGCGTTGTCGTGCTTGCCTGGCCGTTCAGTTCAATTGTCGTGCTTGCACTTGTCACCGGCATCTGGCTCGTCATCATCGGGATCGCACGAATCGTGTCGGCGTTTCGGACGCGCAAAGCGGCCAACACCGTGGAGCGAGGCTTTGAGCGGTTCGCGGGACCGTCGGGTAGCCGAGGCCGCTAACAACCGACCAACTGGGCATGTCTCACCGCTTAATGCCCACCCAACTTGGGCGGGCACTCAGCCGGGCCCATACAGCTCCGGTGACAGTTCATGCATTTGCGCGATGCAGTGAACCATAACGAGATCCGGATGACCAAACACCCTGGCATGGCATTGGTTTAGCATTGAGCGCCCTCCAGCTGGGTTAGCTCCCAGTCAAACCACGCGGTTGCATAGCGGATCTCCTTTTTCACGTGATCGGCAGCCTCGGCAGCCTCCGCCTTGAGGTCTAACCCGTCGACGATCTGCTCGGCGACATGACGAGGGTGATCGGATAGCCCTTTGGCTCCACAGCTACAGGCCATCTGGCCATCGTCACCGTCACTGCTTGCGTGGTGGCCGTCGACTATCTTTCGGATTCGTTCGACGACTGCTTGGCGGATACGCTCAGCGGGATCGGTCATGCCGTTTCCCTCCTCAGTAGCTCGCCTCGTGGTTGCATCATCGTCGCGCTCTTCAACCGTGTCGGTGTAGGGTCCAAAGTCATCGAATGGGCGGTCATGCGTGCCCTTTTCAGCCGCCTTTCATGGTGGGATTCCAAGTGGCCGGTGTGTTTTCACCCGAAAGCAGCACCACCCTGCACCCTGCGACGCCGAATGACCACGGATTTCTCAGCGAACCTGGGCCTGGCAGACTTGGTCACCTCCTCGGTTAGCGTCGCTGCCGGGTGCTGCCCAGCTTTTCCTTGCGGCCGGCTCGTCGGCCTCGCCATGGACCAGTTAGGCGCACACGACAGCCCGCCCCGCGGTGTCGAGGCAACAGCCCGCCGAGATGACCGCCAGCACCGCATCATCCTCGGCATCCTCGGCCGCCAGCTCGGCGTTCTTCTCCTTCAATTCGGATTGCCGCTCTAGGCGGCCTGGTGCAGGACCGCGTTCAGCGACGGCCGTGCGGCACGCCGGGGCGGGGAAGCAGGTGCGATGATGCTTTTCCCGCCCAGCTCGAGTGGCGAGCAGGTCGACCCGTTGGCGCGCTGGCGAAGCCCGGGGGCTTAGGTATATCGCTGAGAGGACCAACGGCCCTGAAGCCACACGTTGATGAGCCATAAAGTCGTTGCCACTGGCGAAGACTGCGAACGACTGAGGAGGTAACGGTGACCGCCAATGCTGTACAACGCTCCCCTGGGGCAGCGATTCACCGGGCCGTAGCGGGAGCGGCCGCTCCAACGACCCGCGTCCCCCGCCGGACCGCGGCACGGGTGCCGGCATGACGACGGTGGCGGTGGCCGGTGCCAGCGGCTATGCGGGTGGGGAGATTCTGCGGCTGCTGCTGGGCCATCCGGCGTACACCGACGGCCGATTGACCATCGGCGCGCTGACCGCCGCCGACAGTGCGGGCGACACGCTGGCCGAACACCACCCGCACCTGCTGCCCCTTGGCAGTCGAGTGCTGCAATCCACCGACGCCAACGTGCTCGCCGGTCACGACGTGGTGTTCATGGCGTTGCCGCCCGGCCATTCTGCCGCGCTGGCTGAGCGGCTCAGTCCCGCCACGGTGATCATCGACTGTGGTGGCGACTTTCGGCTGCGCGACGCCGCCGCTTGGGAGCGGTTCTACGGCTG
Source organism: Mycobacterium sp. (assembly GCA_035625875.1). Classification (GTDB taxonomy): domain Bacteria; phylum Actinomycetota; class Actinomycetes; order Mycobacteriales; family Mycobacteriaceae; genus Mycobacterium. Next base: position 2,733 of record DASPOT010000294.1, read on the forward strand.
CCCGCATGCGGGCACCTGGCCCTATGGTCTGCCCGAGCTGCCCGGTGCCCGCGACCGCCTGCGCGGCGTCACCCGGATCGCGGTCCCGGGGTGCTATCCGACCGCGGCGCTGCTGGCGCTGGTGCCCGCGGTGGCCGAGGGCCTTGCCGAACCTTCGGTGACGGTGGTCGCGGTCAGCGGCACGTCGGGCGCCGGCCGCGCGGCCAAGACGGAGCTGCTCGGCTCGGAGGTCATCGGATCGGCGCGGGCCTATAACATCGCCGGCGTGCACCGCCACACCCCCGAGATCGCCCAGGGACTGCAGGCGGTGACCGAACGCGATGTGTCGGTGTCGTTTACCCCGGTGCTGATCCCGATGACCCGTGGCATCCTGGCCACCTGCACCGCCCGCTGCGTTGCGGCGCCGTCACACCTGCGGGCCGCCTACGAAAAGCACTACGGCGGTGAGCCTTTCGTGCACGTGCTGCCGGAGGGTCGGCTGCCCCGTACCGGCGCGGTGATCGGCAGCAACTCCGCGCAGATGGCGGTCGCGGTAGACGAGGATTCCGAAACGCTGGTGGCCGTCTGCGTGATCGACAACCTCGTCAAGGGCGCCGCCGGAGCGGCCGTGCAGTCGATGAACCTCGCGCTGGGCTGGCTGGAGACCGAAGGGCTGTCTGTGGTCGGAGTGACGCCATGACCGGCGTCTCGGCCGGCGCCCGGCTGGTGCGCACCCACAGCGTCATCGCACCCGGCGGGTTCCGGGCCACCGGCATCGCCGTGGGCACCAAGACGTCCGAGGCGCTGGGTTCGAACCGGATCGGGTTGTGGTTCAACGGTTTTCCGGTTTGCATCAACAGGATCGGAGCGCCCGGCAACCGAGATGTGGACTTGACGGGGCGGGACATCGAGGTGGTGATCGACGTGGGCGCCGGTCCGCAGCGGGCCACGATCCGCACCACCGACCTGTCCCACGGCTATGTTGACGAGAACTCCGCCTACACCACATGAGTGCCGCCATCACGCGCGATGTCAGGGCCAAAGTGCTGGCCGAGGCGTTGCCGTGGCTCAAGCACCTGCACGACAAGATCGTCGTGGTGAAATACGGCGGCCATGCGATGCTCGACGACACACTGCGGCACGCGTTCGCCGCAGACATGGTGTTCCTGCGCAACTGCGGAATCTACCCCGTCGTCGTACACGGCGGCGGCCCGCAAGTCAGCGCGATGCTCGAACGGCTCGGTATCCCCAGCGAATTCAAGGGCGGTTTCCGGGTGACCACCCCTGAGGTGCTCGATGTCGCGCGGATGGTGCTGTTCGGCCACGTCGGCAGGGAATTGGTGAATCTGATCAACGCGCACGGCCCGTACGCGGTCGGCATCACCGGCGAGGACGCGCAGCTGTTCACCGCGGTGCGCCGCAGCGTCATGGTCGACGGTGTGCCCACCGACATCGGCCTGGTCGGCAACATCCTGAGCGTCAACGCAGCGGCGGTACGGGATCTCATCGCCCAGCGCATTCCGGTGGTCTCGTCCATCGGCCCGGACGCCGACGGCGTGGTGTATGACATCAACGCCGACACCGCCGCGGCCGCGCTGGCGCAGGCGCTGCAGGCCGAGAAGCTGCTCATCCTGACCGACGTCGAAGGGCTCTACACGCACTGGCCGGACCAGGATTCGCTGGTCAGCGAGATCGACACCCTGAAGCTGGCCGGACTTCTGCCGTCGCTGCAATCCGGCATGGTGCCCAAGGTCGAGGCCTGTCTGCGCGCGGTCGGGGGCGGGGTGCCCAGCGCGCACATCATCGACGGCCGGGTCGAGCACGGCGTGCTGGTCGAGTTGCTCACCAACGACGGAGCCGGAACCACGGTGGTGCGCGCGTGACCCACACCGAGGCGCTGCTGAAGCGGTGGGACGCCGTGATGATGAATAGCTATGGCACCCCGCCGCTGGCACTGGCCTCCGGGCAGGGTGCGGTGCTCGCCGACGTCGACGGCAAGACCTACATCGACCTGCTGGGCGGCATCGCGGTCAACATCCTCGGCCACCGGCATCCCGCGGTGATCGAGGCCGCGACCCGCCAGCTGAACACGCTGGGCCACACCTCCAACCTGTATGCGCACGAACCCGGCGTCGCGCTGGCCGAAGCCCTCGTTGACCGGTGGGGCGTTGACGGCGCGCGGGTGTTCTTCTGCAACTCCGGCGCCGAAGCCAACGAGCTGGCGTTCAAGCTATCCCGGCTCACCGGTCGCACGAAACTCGTTGCCACCCAGCGGGCGTTTCACGGCCGCACGATGGGCTCGCTCGCGCTGACCGGCCAGCCTGACAAGCAGGCGCCGTTCGCTCCGCTGCCCGGCGAGGTCACCCATGTGCCGTACGGGGACGTCGACGCGCTAACGGCCGCCGTATCCGACGACACCGCGGCGGTGTTCCTCGAACCGATCATGGGCGAGAGCGGCGTTGTCGTCCCACCCGACGGCTATCTGGTCGCCGCGCGAGATATCACCGCCGCGCATGGCGCACTGTTGGTGATCGACGAGGTGCAGACCGGGATGGGCCGCACCGGAAGGTTTTTCGCCCACCAGCATGACGGCATCATCCCCGATGTGGTCACGCTCGCGAAGGGGCTTGGCGGCGGACTTCCGATGGGGGCGTGCCTGGCGGTCGAACCCGTCGCGGCGCTGCTGACACCCGGCCTGCACGGCAGCACGTTCGGCGGCAATCCGGTCTGCGCGGCCGCGGCGCTGGCTGTGCTGCGCACACTGGACGATGACGGCCTGATCGAACGCGCCGATGTGCTCGGTAAGTCGCTCAGCCATGGCATCGAATCGCTCAAACACCCCTTGGTGGACCATGTTCGGGGCCGCGGCCTGCTGCGCGGTGTGGTGCTGACCGCAGCCGCCGCCAAGGCGGCCGAGGCCGCTGCGCGCGAAGCCGGTTTCCTCGTCAACGCCGCCGTCCCCGACGTGATCCGGCTGGCACCGCCACTGCTGATCACCGAGGCCCAGATCGACGAATTCCTCGCCGCTTTGCCGGACGTGCTGGACAAGGCGGCTCAACAGTGAGGCCGATTCTGCGATGAAGATCATTGCTGCCTCTCCTCCAGGGCCTTGAGCCGCCGGTCAATCCGTTCGAGGACCACGTTGAACGCCGCCCAGCTCACCGGTTGGGCGGCCGCTTCGTGGGTGCGGTAGTCGGCCGCGGCGTCAGGAGCTGAGTCCGGCTGTGGCATCACCTCGATCTCATTGGTCACGCCCTTCACGCCGCGCAAATGCCCGACCGCATTCTCGGCCACAGTGCGCTGGAACTGCGAGTTGACCTTCCCGGTAAGCCGGACCCAACCATCGGATACCGTCGCCTGGACAGTGCCGGGCAGGTCGCTGTGCCAGCTGAGCGCCGCCGCCGCAGCAGCGGCGATATCGGTGTCGTTGCGAACGTGCGTGTCAGGGGGCTGCACCGTCACGTCGTTCGCAACTGCTCGTACGCCCATGACGCGCCGGACCGCATCTTCGGCTTCGACCTTCTGCCAGTAGCTCGGCACGGATCCCTTCATCGTGACCACGCCATCGTGCACGGCGACCGCGATGTCGGAGGCGTCAACGGCGGGATCCAGTCTCAACTCGTCAGCGACCGCATCATTGAGCTGAGCGTCGTCGTTCATCATGGTTGTGCCTTCAATGAATTGCACATGTGTTGCTCGCAGGCCTCCGTCGGCTCGTTGTAACCACAGGGCGGTGTTCGACCAAAGTGTTCCCGGGTTCCGCAGCCCTCTGAAAGATGCCGGATGTCATCACAGAGGCGACAAAGGTCCTCTTGCGCAACACATCGGCAGTCGCGGGAATTCTCAATGGCTGTCGGTGCAGACTCCACCGCGGTTCGGAAGGCGGGGGTGCAGCACTTCGCTAGCACCGGCCAGGCAGAGTCGTCGCCGATCTGCCGGGTGATCGGCCCTGCGCAGATCGATCCAGTCATGACGCGATCGCTGGTATCGCCAGGCCGGACTGGGACGCCACGGCCTATGGTCTTGGGCGTGCTCCCGGGCGAGCTCCCTGACGGCCTCAGGTGCATTCGAAGCGGTGCGGTCGACAGACCATCCCGTTAGGTTTGGTTCTTATGGCGACTGCCTTCGACGGTGTGGATGTGCGGCGCCGCGCCGGCTGGTTGCCGGACCGCCAAGACGAGTTGGAGTGCTGGCTTGCCGGTCACCGGGAGCGGGTGAAGACCAAAGGCGAGCAGGTGGTGCTGCATCCGGTGATCAGCGAATTCCAGCAATTGATCGACTCTGATCCCGTGGTGCGCATGTACATTCACCAGATGATCGATCAGGTGCCGCGCGCGAAACCGTACCGCAAGCGCCACCTGCACAGCATCGAGCAGATGCTGCGCCTGATCAACGAGGTGCTGACAATGGCGCCGGCGTACGGCGAGAACGCGGTCATCACGCCGCTGGGCGCGATTCTGGACTGGTCGATGGGGACGCCTGCCGGGTTCGCGGCCTTCCGCGACCCCCGGGTCAATGCGATGCTCAAGAAGATCCTGACCGCCTGGTGCGGGTTCCTCGACAGCGCCGACTCGCTGTATGTGCTCAACGAGTCACTGTCGGGCTGGAAATGCCCCGCGGCCCGACGCGCCGTCGGCATCGAGCAGTTCGAGCATGATCCTTCCGACGAGCACTGGGGTTTCCTCTCCTGGAACGATTTCTTCATCCGGCGCTTCAAAGACGGCGAGCGTCCGGTCGCCTGCCCCGACGACGACTCGGTGATTGTCAGCGCCTGTGAGTCGACGCCCTACCGCATCGCCACGGACGTCAAGCGCCAGGATCGCTTCTGGATCAAGAGCCAACGGTATTCGCTGCAGGACATGCTGGCCAATGACGATTCGGTTGATCAGTTCGTCGGTGGAACCGTCTATCAGGCGTATTTGAGCGCGACCAACTATCACCGTTGGCACAGTCCGGTGGCCGGGACGATTGTCCGGGCGTTCCACAAGGAGGGCACCTACTACTCAGAGGCCGTCTCGGAGGATTGGAATGCGGTCGATCCCCCGACATCACAGGCCTACCTCGCGCACGTTGCGGTGCGGGCGATCATCCTCATCGACGCCGACGATCCCGTCATCGGCCTGGTAGCCCTGGTGGCGGTCGGCATGGGCGAAGTCTCCTCATGCATGATTCACACGGACGTGACCGCAGGCTGCCATGTGGCAAAAGGTGAGGAACTCGGCTACTTCCAGTTCGGCGGCTCGACTCACTGCCTCGTCTTCCGCCCGGGCGCGATCAGCGACTTCACCCTGGCTGCCCTTCCCCAGCCGCACAACCGCTACGCGCCCCAGGTGCTTGTCCGCTCGAAGCTGGCCATCGCCAACACCAGGGCGTAGGGCGACGGCACCGTCGTCCCGCCCCCGCCATCAGCCGCTCCCGGACCCCGGGGTCCCACGCGATCTGCTTGCATCACCGACGAAACAAGTACCGCACGATGAACAGCAATACGCTGGCCGCGACCGAGACCAAAAGCATCGAGACCACCGGGATGTAGACGCGCACGTTTCCGCGCTCAATCCGGATATCACCGGGAAGGCGGCCGAACCACGAGAGTCCACCCGCCCAGACCAGGATGCCCACCACCACGATGACGATTCCCGCCATTACGATGAATGGACCTACGTTCCGTGCCATCGCGCCTTCCTAACCCTGATTCGTCCCGTGCGGATGAGTACTCCCGCAACGACCGCACCGAATACGAATCCGCCGACATGGGCGAAGAACGCGACTCCACTGCCACCGGTCTTCGCGTGGACCAGCGCGTAATTGCTCTCGAAGAACTGGTACAGGAACCAGCCGCCGAGGAAGAACCACGCCGGGATGCCGATCGGGAACCACAGCACAAGCGTGAGAACGCGTGAGTTGGGATAGAGCACGAAATAGGTGCCCAGCACGGCGGCGATCGCGCCGCTGGCACCGAGGGTGGGTATCTGCGCGTCGGACGCCGCGCCGAAGAGCACGGTCATCGCGGTCTGCGCCATCGTCGCGAAGAATCCGCCGGCGAAGTAAAAGACCAGATAGCCGAGCCGCCCGAACGCGTCCTCGACGTTCTTGCCGAAGATCGCCAGGAACAGCATGTTACCGAGAATGTGGCCCCAGCCCGCATGCAGGAACATGGCCGTGATCCAGCCGATACCCCACGGTTCGGGTGTGCTGCAGGCACTCTCGACACTGCACGGATAAAACGACGCGTGGAGGATCGCCGCGTCGGGGTCCGGCAATTCGTAGAACAGAAAGACCGCGAAGTTTGCGGCGATCAGCGCGACATTGACGAGCGGGAACCGGCGGGCCGCAATGCCGTCGGATAACGGGATCATGCGAGCTGTGATCGATTGGTCATCGCCCGGGCGCGCAGGCCGGGAGGCCTATCGCTCCAGCTGTGTCGTGTAGCCGCTCGTCGTAGCTGACGAAGCTGGTGAGCTGGCTGCCGAATACCGCGTGTGCAGTGGCGAGGTGGATTGCGTCCAGAGACCGCAGGCTTGGGTCTTGGTATGCGGCTGCTGCGGCGCGGACCACTTCGTCGACGTCGTAGCGGGCGAGTCGGGCGATGGTCGGCGGCACCAGGGATAGGAGTTCAGGGTTGGTTTGACGTAGGGCGCGGGGAAGTTCGATTTCGGCCAGTGTGGATGTCACCCAGGGTGTGCTCGTCTGGTTGTCGAGCCAATCGGCGAGTGCGTCGCTTTCGGGTTCGCGGCGAACCAATTTCACGAGAGAGGATGTCTCGAGGTAAATCATTAGTACCTTTCGGTTTCGCGCATTTCGCGTAGTCGCCGGCCCGCTTCGTGGTCGGCGTTGACTGGCCCGGCGGGGCGTGGTGCCGGGCCGGAGAGCGTGGGCGGGTGGAGCTTTCCGGTGCTGATCATCGTCGAGAGCGGGTTGTCGCTGGCTGGAGTGATGCGGGCGATGATCCTCCCGCGCTCGGTGATGTTGATGTGTTCTCCGCGTTTGACCCGGGCCAGCACGCCGGCTGTGTCTTGGTTGAGTTCGCGAACTGGTACATCACCCATGGCTTCAACCCTATAGTACGTATCTGTAGTACGAGATGGCGCTTTTGGCTTGGCGGACGAATTGTCATGATTACCGAATTACCCGACGCGGTGCATGCCTTGCTGCGCGACGAGGCGGTCCCGGATTGGCGGGCTCCGATGCTAGCCACGCTGACCGTAAAGCGATTCTCTGATCCGCGATGGATCTTTGAATCCAAATTCGACGGCGAGCGGTGCCTGGGTTTCCGCGACGGCGAGCGGGTGCGGCTGATGTCGCGCAATCGCCAACTGCTCAATGCGACCTATCCGGAACTCGTCGAAGCGCTGGGCGCGCAAGGTACGTCCCGGTTCGTCGTCGACGGTGAAATCGTGGCCTTCAAAGGACGCCACACAAGCTTCGCGCGGCTGCAAGGCCGGTTGGGCATCACCGACCCCGACCGGGCCCGGGCCACCGGGATACCGGTGTTTTACTACCTATTCGACCTGCTGCACCTCGATGGCAAGGCCACCACTGCGCTCCCCCTGATCTGGCGGAAACAGTTGCTCCGCAACGCGTTTGAGTTTCGCGATCCGCTGCGCTACACAACACACCGCGTGAAAAACGGCGAGGCCGCCTACCGGGCGGCATGTAAACGCGGCGACGAGGGGGTGATCGCCAAGCTGGCCGACGCGCCCTACGAGGGGCGCCGCTCGACGAATTGGTTGAAGTTCAAGTGCGTTCGCGACCAGGAGTTCGTCATCGGCGGCTATACCACGCCAAAGGGTAGCCGAGTCGGGCTGGGCGCGCTGTTGGTCGGCTACTACGAGGGGCCCGACCTGGTCTACGCCGGCAAGGTGGGAACCGGTTTCGATACCGCCACCCTGCGCAGCCTGCATGAGCGGCTGTCCGCCATCGAGCGGGACACGTCGCCCTTCACCCGTGGACTGATCCGCCAAGTCGGCACCCACTGGGTCGATCCAAAGCTGATCGCCCAGGTCGGATTTACCGAGTGGACACGTGACGGCAAGCTGCGCCACCCGCGCTATACCGGCCTGCGCACCGACAAGAACCCCGAGCAGGTCGTGAGGGAGACACACTGACGCCGCGGATTCACGTCGAGATCACCCACCCGATCGGCTGCCGTTTTCCACTGACGCCATTACCAAAGGTAACCTCGTCGACTGTTACTCCGAGGTCGCCAGTAGCATGCTGCCGCGCCTGAAGCATCGGCCGTTGAATCAACAGCCATGCCCGAGGTGCCGCCGAGCGGCCCAAGAGACTGGTTTGACCCACTGTCCTAAGACGAGGATTCCACCTCCGGGCAGATCCTTATGCCCGTCGATGCTCGCAACGCGAGCCCACAGATGCCGATTACAGGCGGGCTGTCGCGCGTACGGCGCCAGGGCCGGGCGAGCGGGTCGTGGGTGAGCAGCGCGTCCGCGGGCTGCTCAAGAAGTCGGCGCAGGCAGTTGGTGGTTGGAAGCCACGGTCACAGAGTGCGCCCAGCGTCGTTCGTCCTCGAAGGAGAGGACTTGCGGCCCTGACGTGGTCAGCCGCGAGGTTCGTAACCTCGACGTGAACATCAGCGAACGGCAAAAGGAAATATGACATCGACGATGCTTGATTCGCAGACCATCATTTCACCACTGGAGACCGGCGGCGCGCCGGAGCACAGACGCACCGACCGTCCTTGGGTTTCGTTCACGGGCCGGACTGCTGGCATGCTGCAGCTGAGTGCCTTCGGATGGCGGCCGCATCGCATGGAAGGAGTTGCTCATGTCCGCTCAGCCAGACCAACGCAGACCAGCTAGCCGCGATGCCGGCCGTTCACAAGGGGTGGGACCGGAACCCGTCGCACAGCTCCCGCGGCTGGAAGACGACGTGAATCAGCTGCTGACTAAGCTGGGCGAGGCGGAATCGCTGTGGTCGCGGTGGCTGACGACGGTCGCTGCAGAACATCGGGCTAGTGCGCGAAATCTCGTGCACTACTGGGCGATCCGGCAAAGCGACCTGCGTGATCTGCAGTCGCGCCTGGCCGCATTTGGCTTATCGTCGCTGGGACGTAGCGAAGCCCATGTCGAGGCAACTCTGTCGCTGGTGCACTCGGCGATCGGTGCGATGCTCGGCAACGGGTGGCGCCCGCCGCGACCGCCGACAGTGGGGATCGAGGAAGGGTCGCGGCTGCTTCGCCAGCGAACCATCGACCTTCTCGGCGCGCAACCGGTTGGGCGGGTGACGCGCATCATGGTCACCCTTCCCTCCGAAGCCGCCAATAACGAAGGCTTTGTGGCCGAACTGGTGCAATGCGGCATGAACGTCGCACGGATCAACTGCGCGCACGATGACGCCGACGCGTGGCGGGCAATGGCCAAAAATGTGCGGCTGGCCGCCAAGGCGACCGGCCGAACGTGCTTGATCGCCATGGATCTGGCTGGTCCCAAACTGCGCACCGGCCCATTGCAGCCAGGTCCGCGGCTCATCAAGCTTCGTCCACGAAAGAACCTCCTGGGGGAGGTCAATGCACCAGAACGGGCATGGCTAACCGCAGCCGAAGACCCGGTGAGTCCACCGCGCGCCGATATGGCGACCATCCCTGTTCCGCGGGACTGGCTGAGCCGCCGCCGCAGCGGGGATGTGCTGCTGCTGCGCGACACCCGCGGGTCCAACCGTCGCCTCGTCCTGTTTGCCGACGACCGAACAACCGCCGCAGGGGGGTTCGTCGTCGACGTCGACAAGACGACGTATCTGAAGACGGGAACGATGCTGCATGTCGACGGGACCGATGATCCGACCGAGGTCGGATTGCTGCCGCACATCCAGCAGAGCCTGCGGCTGCACCGCGGGGACATCCTCAAGCTGACGCGGGACTATGCTGCTGCCCCGGTGCAGCCCGGCGGCGTGGCGCAGATCGGCTGCACCCTGCCGGAGATCTTCGATCATGCCCGTGCCGGGGAAACCGTCCAGTTCGATGACGGCCGTATCGGCGGTCACATCGTGCGCGTCAACGATGGTGTGTTGAACATCCGCATCGACCACGCCGCCGACGGCGGATCCAGGCTGGGCGCCGACAAGGGCATCAATGTCCCCGACACCTACCTTCCCATTTCTGCGGTAACCTCCAAAGACATCGCCGACTTGTCTGTGGTCGCGGAATTGGCCGACATGGTGGAGATGTCGTTTGTTCGCGAACCCTCCGATGTCGAGAAACTGCTCAACGAGGTGGACCGGCTCGGCGCACAAGATCTGGGAATCATCCTGAAAATTGAAAACCGTCAGGCGTTCGAGCATCTGCCTCAACTGCTGCTTACCGTCATGCGTCGCCCGCGGGCGGGGGTTATGATCGCGCGCGGAGATCTCGCCGTCGAGTGCGGCTTTGACCGTTTGGCGGAACTACAGGAGGAGATCCTGTGGCTGTGCGAAGCCGGGCATCTGCCGGTGATCTGGGCGACCCAGGTCCTTGAGCAACTGGCTAAAACCGGCAGGCCGTCACGCGCGGAGATCAGCGACGCTGCGATGAGCGAGCGAGCCGAATGTGTGATGCTCAACAAGGGCCCCTACATCGATGAAGCTGTGGTGGTTCTCGACAATATTCTGCGGCGCATGACGGGACACCACGAAAAAAGGAGCGGCCTACTGCGGTCGCTGCGCTCTTGGCACTCCAGCGCTGCGCCAGGGCAAGCGCCGGCCTGCGCGGATCGTCCGAGAGGCCAACCCTAAGGCGTTCAAACTAAGAGTTCGCACGCTATTGGCAACGGCACACCGAGTCTGCTAAGGAAGGCAGGCAAACGCGATAGAGCATCGGTGCGAAGCGTTGCGAGGCGAACCTTTGCGTCTGGCCTCAAAGGCGCTCCGGACTTCGCCGAGCTTGGGCCAGAATGCTTTCTGTAATCGGCAGGTAATCACACGAGGCTGATCGCGCCGGCTACGAAGGCATCGATGAGCCGGGGAATCCGGGCAAGGCGATCGCCGACGATGTCTTCGACTTGGCCCCTGAACCCATTAATCGGAAGGCCGTCTTTCGCAGCAAGCTTGATGTTGACGATTGCCGGACGTGTCACTGGACTGCCGATCCGACTGACCATCAGACAATGGGCTCCAGCGATGCTGGGGTCGGCCGCCACGATCGACTCGGCGATATCACGCGCGACGACGTTGTAGATTTTGCCCACGTGCGCAACTGGGTTCTTGCCGGCGGCGGCCTCGATGCTCATCGGACGACCAGGCGTGATCAATCCATTGACCCTGTTGCCGCGGCCGGCCTGGCCATCATCGCCCGCTTCGGCCGAGGTGCCGGTGACCGTGAGGTAGACGGTGCCCGAGGCCGGGTCGTCGGCGGTGTTGACACCGACCTCGCAGCTGGCGAAGCCATGTTCGGCCACCAGCGACCGGACGATCTGCTCAACCGCGGCTTTTTCGGCCAGGTAATCATCGATATCGCGGAGGTGGCGGCCGATCATCGCGCACGCGACAGTCAGGTGCAGGCTGCCCCCGCGCCGAATGCTCATGACCTTCACGTCTTCTCCCCGAGCGGGGCGCTCGCGGGCGTGCTCGTGCCCATTCAGACGCTTTTCGATCGCGAGGGTTAGCCGCTCCACCTGGCTCATGGGCGCGTAGCCCACGCCGATCGACGTGTCGTTGGCCAGCGGCCGGTCCTGACCCTGATGGGAGAACAGCGCCCGCAGGTCCTGCGAGCCCGGCTGGATGCGGGCATGAAATCGGACGTGCCGATCGGGATCCAGGGCATGCAGATTGGCGCGCAGCCAGGATCGTGAGCCCTCTACAGCGATCTCTTCGATCGCGACAGCCTCCGAGCCAACCTTGGTAGTGGCCCGGCCGGCTAAGTAGACCGTGATCGGGGCAGTAATCGCGCCGCCGCCGAAGGCCGGCGCCGCTTGGCCGGCGCACAGCAGCGCCTTGTCGACGTTGTGATGAAGGATCCGTCCGAACCGCTCCCGATATTCGCGGCACAGGTTGCGCGACAGCGTCTCAGCCAAAGCATCGCAAATGGTGTCAGGATGCCCGCGGCCCTTGCGCTCGACGACCTCGACGGTCGCGTCGGAAAGATCAAGCTCCGAGAGCACTAACGAGTGCCACGCACTGCCAAACTGGTCGCGCAATCATGGCCTCCTCCTCCCACGCCCACGATCCACACCTGGCAACGGCCAGTCGTGACAGCGATCTATCCCGCGACAACCCGTGACGGTTTGGGGTAGGCCGCCCCGAGGTCGGGCACGACGTGATAGCCGTGCCTTTGGGCCGCGGCCGCGCCGCGCCGCAGCAATACGCCCAACGCGATGAACGTGGCCTGATCGAAGACCATCGGGGTCAGCAACCGGTTGTGCACAAAGCCGAACGCGATTCCGCTGCCCGGGTCGGCCCACCCGATCGATCCGCCCATACCGGCGTGACCGAATCCGGGCAGCACGCCCGGGACGGGCACCGCGTGATAACCCATGTGCCAGGACAGCGGAACGAAAAGGTTGTGGTCGGGTCGCAGGCTGGGCCTGCCGGTCAATCCGCTTACCAGTTCCGGTGACAGGAAGCGTGTTCCGTCGAACTGGCCGCCGTTGGCGATTGCACCGTAGAGCCGCGCCAGCGCCCGTGCGGTGCAAACCCCGTTAGCTGCCGGTACTTCGCCGTCGAGTATCGGGATGTCGCCTTGGACGAATGCTTTCATGCCCGGGAAGTACATCGCGCCGAACCCAGCCGAGAGCGGGAAGGCGGCGATCTTCGGGGCCACGAAGTTGAACAGTGGGTTTGCCCTGGTGCTTTGAGGGGTGATGATCTGCGCCGTCCGCGTCGGCGCTTTGGCTGGCGGTCGGCCCAGATGCAGCCCGTCGGTGTTAAGCGGGTGGGCCAGCTCGACGCGGATCAGCTCGCGCATTCCTTTGCCGGTAACTGCGCGTGCCAGACCGGACATCAACCATCCGTAGGTCAGGGCATGATAGGCCGGCTTACCGAGCAGCCACCCTGCCGGCGCTTTCGCCAGCCGGGCCTCCATGATCTGATGGTCCATCAAATCGGCACCGCTGGCGCCGTTCAAGTGGGACAGCCCGGCACGGTGGCGCATTATGTCGCGAATGGTGATGGCCGACTTGCCGTTCGCGCCGAACGCGGGCCAGTATTCGGCGACCGGCACATCGTAGGCAAGCAATCCCCGGTCGACAAGCCGGTGGATGACCGTGGAAGCCAAGCCCTTTGTCGCGGAAAACACCATCGCACCGGTGTCGGCCGACCACGGCACTTCCCCACGGCGGTCGGCCCACCCGGTCCACACGTCGACAACCGGCCGCCCGTCGAGGTAAACCGACAAAGCGCCGCCGCCGAGCCAGCGGGTCGGGAACAAACTGGCGAAACTGCGCACAGCACACGCGAAGTTGGGATCAGCCGCACCCTGAACCC